>CAZPFD010000260.1:0-5393 GCA_964585725.1 uncultured Ectothiorhodospiraceae bacterium
CAGGAGTACCGCCAGTACATGCGCCTGTTCAACGATGCGGTGTCGTCGATCATCGGCTGCGACAAGCCGGTCATCTGCCGGGTGAACGGCATGCGCGTGGCCGGCGGCCAGGAGCTCGGCATGGCCTGCGATTTCACCATCGCCCAGGATCTCGCCCGCTTCGGCCAGGCCGGACCCAAGCACGCATCGGCGCCCATCGGCGGCGCCACCGATTTCCTGCCGGCGGTGCTCGGCGCCGAGCGCGCCCTGGAGTCGGGCACGCTGTGTGAGCTGTGGTCCGCGCACAAGGCCTACCGCCTGGGCATGATCATGGACGTGGTGCCGGCATTGAAGGTGGACGGGAAATTCATCGCCAACCCGCTGGTGGAGACCGAGCGCTATCTCGACGAGTACGGTCGCATCCTGCTCGGCGAGCCCAAGCGCGGCGATGCGCTGGCGCAGGGCAAAGAGCTGCTCGCGCGCGGCACGGTGGATCTCAGCATGCTCGACGAGCGGGTGGAGGAGCTGTGCACCAGGCTGCTGCTGACCTTTCCCGAGTGCACCACCAAGACGCTCGAGGAGCTGCGCAAGCCCAAGCTCGAGGCCTGGAACCGCAACAAGGAGGATGCCCGCGCGTGGCTCGCGCTGAACATGATGACCGAGGCGCGCGCCGGCTTCCGCGCCTTCAACGAAGGCACCAAGGAGAGCCGCGAGATCGACTTCGTCGCGCTGCGCCAGGCCATCGCCCGCGGGCAGGGCTGGAGCGACGCCCTCACCGAGAGCCTGCTGCCCGGCGCGCGGGGGGCGCGGCAATGAGCGGCCCCGCGGTCAAGGCCTGGCTCGAGCACGGCGGGCGCCTGCTGCGCGTGCGGCTCGCGCGGCCCAAGGCCAATGTCATCGACGCGCAGATGACCGCCGCGCTCGAGTCCGCGCTGGTGCAGCACGCCGCTGTTCGGGATCTGGCGGGCGTGCTGCTCGACGCCGAGGGCCCGAGCTTCAGCTACGGAGCCAGCGTCGAGGAGCATCTGCCCGAGGGCTGTGCGCGCATGCTGCACGGGCTGCACAGCCTCATCCTGCACCTCGCCGCCTATCCGGTGCCGGTGCTCGCGGCCGTGCGCGGTCAGTGCCTCGGCGGCGGGCTCGAGGTGGCGCTCGCCGCTCACCGCATCTTCGCCGCCCCCGACGCCAGGCTCGGGCAGCCCGAGATCCAGCTCGGCGTGTTCGCCCCTGCCGCCTCGTGCTTGATGCCCGAGCGCGTCGCTCGCTCCGTGGCGGAGGATCTTCTGTTCTCCGGGCGCATCGTGAGCGGCGAGGAAGCCCGCGCCATGGGGCTGGTGGACGCCGTGGCCGCCGATCCCGAGGGCGCCGCGCTCGAGTATTTCCACACCCACCTCGCCCCCAAGAGCGCTAGCTCGCTGCGCTTCGCGGTGCGTGCTGCGCGCGACGCCTGGACGCGGCGCCTCGCCGAGCGGCTGGAAGACGTGGAGCGGCTGTATCTGAACGAGCTGATGGCCACCCGCGACGCGGTGGAGGGCCTCGAGGCCTTTCTCGCCAAGCGACCTGCCAAATGGGAGAACGCATGATGACGACATCCACCGCCGCCATCATCGAACGCTGCCAGGCCCTCTTCGACGACCTCAATTTCGAGGCGGCGCGCGCCTGGAAGGCGGCCGAGCCGGGGCGCAAGGTCATCGGATACATGCCCATCTACGTCCCGCGGGAGATCATCCACGCCGCGGGGATGCTGCCTCTCGGCGTGCTCGGAGGCGGCGATCGCCTGGAGGTCATTCACGGCGACGCCTACTACCAGAGCTACATCTGCCGAATCCCGCGCTCGACGGTGGAGCTCGGCGTCTCGGGCCGGCTCGATTTTCTCGACGGCATGCTGTTCCCCAGCATCTGCGATGTGATTCGCAACCTCTCGGGGATGTGGCAGCTCATGTTCCCCAACGTGTACGTGCGCTACTTCGACGTGCCCCAGAACTACGCGGATCCGGTGGGCGGCGAGTACTACATCCGCGAGCTGAGCGAGCTGCGCGACGATCTCGGCACGCTGGCCGGGCGCCGGGTCAGCGATGACGACATCCGCCGCGCCATCGCCGCGTACAACGAGAACGGCCGTGCGGTCCGCGCGCTCTACGAGTACCGCGTGCAGGCGCCCTGGAGGGCGCCCGCGACCGACGTCTACCTGCTCCTGCGCGCCGGGATGGTGCTGCCCGTGGAGGAGCACACCCGGATGGTGCGCGACTACCTGGCGGCGGCCGAGCGCGAGGACAAACCCCTGCGCGACAACTGCCGTATCGTGGTGACCGGTGCCTTCTGCGAGCAGCCTCCGCTCGGCCTCATCAAGTCCCTCGAGCTCGCCGGCTGCTACGTCGTGGACGACGATCTCATGCTGATCACGCGCTGGCTCACCGACGAGGTGCCCACCGAAGGGGATCCCATCGAGGCGCTGGCCAAGGCTTTTCTGCACCATTCCACCAGCACCTCCGCCCGCTATGAGCCGGACGGGAAGAAGAAAGGGCAGTATCTCGCGGAGATGGTCAAACACACCGGCGCGGAGGGCGTCATCTTCGCCGCACCCAGCTTCTGCGATCCGGCGCTGCTCGAACGCCCCATGCTCCAGCACGTGCTGGACGCGCACGACATCCCGTACATCTCCTTCAAGTACGCGGAGAACTCCGGTCAGATGCAACCCATCCGAGAGCAGGCCGGCACCTTCGCCGATTCCATCAAGCTCTGGAGCGAAGCATGAGCACGCAAGTCGAGCCCCCGAAGCGTCAGGCCCCCAAGCCGCCGCCCCCGAAGCCTCAGCCCAAGGAGGCCATCAAGGACCAGTCGATGCTGAAGCAGAAGGCCATGATGGCGGCGCACTACGATCGCCTGACCAGCGCACCGGAGACGGGCCGCAAGGTCTGCTCCACCTTCGTGCCCGGCAATCTGAACGAGCTGATCATGTGTTTCGATCTGCTCAACAACCTGCCCGAGATCAACGCGATTCAAAACGGGCTGCGCAAGAAGAGCGGCGGGTACATCCTGGAGGCCGAGAAGCTCGGCCACTCCGAGGACGTGTGCACGTACGTCAAGGCCGACATCGGTCTGATGGGCAAGGGGCGGCTTGCGCCCAATGACAAGCCGTTCCCCGACCCCGACGTGCTTCTTCTTTCCTACACCGGCTGCTTCACCTTCATGAAGTGGTTCGAGCTGCTGCGCGAGCAATACGGCTGCGAGACCATCATGCTGCATGTGCCGTACCAGGGGGGCGGCGAGATCACCGCCAACATGCGCGACTACGTGGTCAAGCAGCTCAAGGAAGAGGTCATTCCCAGGCTCGAGCGTGCGAGCGGCGTGAAATTCGACATCGACCGGCTGCGCGAGCATCTGCGTGAATCCGCGCGCGCAGAGGAAGATCTCGTCGCGGTGCTGCAGAGCGCGCGCCACAAACCCTCGCCCATCGATGCCTACTTCGGGGGTGTCTACTACATCGGGCCAATCTTCAGCGCCTTTCGCGGCACCCGGGACGCCACCGAGTACTACCGCCTCCTGCGCGCCGAGGTCGAGGAGCGCATCGCACAGGGCAAGGGCCCGGTGACACCCGACGGCGACCTGCTCGACGAGCGCTACCGGTTGGTGGTGGAAGGCCCGCCCAACTGGACCAGCTTTCGCGACTTCTGGAAGATGTTCTACGAGGAAGGTGCGGTCGTGGTCGCCAGCAGCTACACCAAGGTGGGGGGCGTCTACGACTTCGGCTTCCGGCACGACCCCGACAACCCGCTGGAGACGCTGGCCGATTATTGCCTCGGCTGCTACACCAATCGCAACCTGCCTCAGCGCATCGAGATGCTTGAGCGCTACCTCAACGATTACGAAGCGGACGGGCTTCTCATCAACTCCATCAAGAGCTGCAACAGCTTCTCGGCCGGCCAGCTCATGATCCTGCGCGAGGTGGAGAAGCGCACCGGCAAGCCGGGCGGCTTCATCGAGACGGACTTGGTGGATCCCCGCTACTTCTCGCCGGCCAACGTCAAGAACCGTCTGGAGAGCTACTTCCAGATGATCGAGCAGAAGCGCCGCGGACGCTCTGCGGTGCACTCGGCGGAGGCGAGCGCATGAAATCCTTCATCGGCATCGATCTCGGCTCCACCACCACCAAAGCGGTGCTTATGGACGAAACGGGCGAAGTGCTCGGACGCGGGATCACCAACTCCCGCTCCAACTACGACACGGCCACCCGGGTCGCCAAGCAGGAGGCGATCGTCGCCACGCACCTGACCCTGTTTCACCGGCTTCTGATCGCCATGCCGGCGCTCAAGGATCATGCCGACCAGCTGCTCACCGAGCTCGAGCGGGCCTTTCGACGTGAGCAGTACGTCGAGCAGCTCGCAGACCTCGAGCGCACCTGCGTCGGCAACGCCAGCGGGCCGCGTTTCAAGGACTGCCAGGACGAGGTGGTGGCGCTTGTCGAGCACGTCTTCGCCCGGCTGCGCGAGGAGGCCCCGGAGCTGTTTGCGCCCGGGGCGCGGCGCAAGTCGGATTTCTTCCGAGACATCGCGGGCTCGCGCTATCTGGCCGTGGGCCAGACGGCGGCCCGCGACGCGCGAGTGCCCTACGACCTGCTGCTCAACGTGTACGATCGCTCCATCATCGAGGTGGAGAATCGCCCGCCCGAAGGCGACATGAGCGGCAGGTTCATGCGCGCCCTCGACTCCGTGTTGCACGAGGATCTGCCGGACCTCGACGTCGATACCGCCACGGTGGCCGAGCCGCTGCGCCGGATCCTGGAAGACGAGCTGGAGGAGACGTATGTAGTGGGCACCGGGTACGGCCGCGTCACCCTGCCCTTCTCCAAAGAGCACATCCGCTCGGAGATCCTGTGCCACGGACTCGGCGCACACATGATGTACCCGCAGACGCGCACCGTCCTCGACATCGGCGGCCAGGACACCAAGGCCATTCAGGTTGACGCCGACGGCATCGTCGAGAACTTTCAGATGAACGACCGCTGCGCAGCGGGATGCGGCCGCTATCTCGGATACATCGCCGACGAGATGAACCTCGGGCTGCACGAGCTCGGCCCCATCGCCATGAAGTCGGAGCGCCCGGTGCGCATCAACTCGACCTGCACCGTGTTCGCCGGCGCCGAGCTGCGGGATAGGTTGACGCTCGGCGAGCGGCGCGAGGACATCCTGGCCGGCCTGCACCGCGCCATCATCCTGCGGGCCATGGCGATCATCTCTCGCTCCGGGGGGATCGCCGATCAGTTCACCTTCACCGGCGGCGTCGCCAAGAACGAAGCCGCCGTGCGCGAGCTGAGAAAGCTCGTGCACGAGAACTACGGCGACGTCACCATCAACATCGACCCGGACTCCATCTACACCGGGGCCCTGGGGGCGGCCGAGTTCGCCCGCCGGGCC
>CAZPFD010000261.1:0-5304 GCA_964585725.1 uncultured Ectothiorhodospiraceae bacterium
CCGTGGGCGAGGCCGATGGGCAGCGCGTCCACCTCCAGGGATTCCGCCGCCGGCAGCACCTTGCCCCAGACGGTGTATCCGCCCTCCCCGTCGAGCACCTCGCCCGCGGCGAGGTCGCGCTTGGCGGTGGCGACCACGTCCGCGACGAAGCCCTCGGTGGCGCCCGTGGGCTCGCCGCGCAGGGCGGCGCTGGCGATGCTGATCCCGAGCTCGAGCCCGATCAAATGGTAGGGGCGATAGAGGGCGGCGTAGCGCCCGCTGTCGTCGGTGGCGACGCCGTACTCGCCGAAGCAGCGCGCGACGTAGTCCGAGGGCGCCTCGAAGCTCACGTACACGCCCCAGCGCAGATCGTTCGCCACCTCGCTGCCGTCGCGATGCACCGAAGACACCACCTCCACCGTGCCCTTGCGCGGCAGCACCCCGCCGTCGATGCGCGGCTTGAGGGTGGCCGCGAGCGCATCGGTGCCGCACGGCGGAAAGGCGAGGCCGCTCGGGGGCGTGAGCCCGGTGGCGTTCGCCACCGCAGCCATCTCGATGGCGGACTTGGTGCCGTCGAGAAACGAGTTGAACATCTTCGGGTTCATGCCCCCGCGCGCCGCCTGCTCGGGCGTGAGCCCGTAGTACTCCCACACCGTGTCGGGCGTGGACCCGTGGTACTCCGGCAGGTACTTGGTGCCTTTGCCGGCGCACACCACCTCGAAGCCGGTGGCCCGCGCCCAATCCACGAGCTCCACGATGAGCGCGGGCTGATCCCCGTAGGCCATGGAGTACACCACCCCCGCCTCCCGGGCGCGCTGCGCCAGCAGCGGCCCGGCCAGGACATCGGCCTCGACGTTCACCATGACGATGTGGCGCCCCGCCGCGCAGCAGGCGAGGGCGTGGCGGATGCCCGCCTCGGGCACGCCAGTCGCGTCCACCACCACCTCCAGCCCGTCGGCCTCGATGAGCGCGTGCGCGTCCTCGGTGAGGTGGATGGCGCCGGACTTCAATGCCTGCGCGAAGCCGGGGGCGGCGTACTGCGCCTCGGGCCACCCGGTCTCGCGCAGGGCGTGCTGCGCCCGGGCGATGTCCAGATCGCACACCGCCATGAGGTGCAGCCCCGGCGTGCGGCGGGCCTGCGCGAAGAACATGGCGGCGAACTTTCCGGCGCCGATGACGCCCACCCGGACGGGACGCCCGGCGGCCTGCCGCTGGTGCATCAACTGGTAGAGACTCATGCACGGATCCTCGTGGCTGCGGGCGCTGCCTCGCTGCGGCTTCAGGCCGCGGTATTGCCTCCGTCCACCGGCACCGCGGCGCCGGTCATGAAGCCGGCCCCGGGGGAGGCGAGAAAGCGGATCACCTGCGCCACCTCCTCCGGTGCGGCGATGCGCCCGAGGGGGATGGCGGCCGCGTACTTCGCGCGCCCCTCGGCCGCGGTCATGCCTTGCTCGCGCAGCTCGTGATCGATCATGGGCGTGTCGGTGTCGCCGGGGCACACCGCGTTGATGCGGATGTTGTCGCGGGCGTGATCCAGGGCCATGGCCTTGGTGAGCAGCACCACGCCGCCCTTGCTCGCACAGTAGGCGGCGGCGCGCTCGCCGCCCACCAGACCCCAGTCCGAGGCGACGTTGACGATGATCCCGCCGCCCTGCCCCTGCATCACGCGCACCGCGGCGCGGCTCAGATAGAACACCGCGTTCAGGTTGACCGCCAGGGTCGCCGCCCACTGCGCGTCGGTGGTCTCGGGCGCGCTCGCCCGATGCAGGATGCCGGCGTTGTTGACCAGCACGTCCAGGCGACCGTAGCGCGCGGTCGTGGCCGCCACCAGCGCCTCGCACGCATCGGGCGCATCCAGCTCGGCCGCATGGAATTCGGCCTCGGCCCCGGCCGCGCGCACCGCCTCCAGCACCCGGGACGCGCGCGCGGCATCGCGCCCGCTCAGCATGAGGCGCGCGCCGGCGGCGGCGAAGGCATGGGCGGTGGCGGCGCCGATCCCCGAGGTCGCGCCGGTGATCAGCACGACGGGTGGCGCTGGCGTGTCCGCGTCGTTCATGGCGGGCTCATTCTCCGCCCGGGTCAGCCCGGGTGCAAACCGCCGCGCGCGCCGTCGAACGACGGGGAGCCCCGGCGCGGGTCTGTACTCGTGCAACGTGCGCGTGCCAGTATCTTGACTCCACACACATTCGGGATGGTCCACCGCATGCTCAACGCTTACGCATACCGCGCGCTCTTCGCTCTGATGGCGGCAACGTGGCTCGGCGTCGCGACATCCGCCGCCGCCCAGGAGCCGGTCGGCACAGTGCAGCGATTGCAGGGGGACGCGCTGGTGACGCGGGCGGACGCCGAAACCACCCAGCTCCTCGAACCCGATGCCCCCGTCTACCTCCAGGATCGTATCGAGACGCTGGCAGGTTCGCGCATCGAGCTGCGCTTCGAGGACGACACGGTGGTCTATCTCGGCGCGAAGAGCACCCTGCGCATCACCGAGTTCGTCCTCTCCCAGGAGGGGCAGCGCGAGAGCGCGGTGCTCGGTCTCGTCGCCGGCATCTTCCGCGCCGTGGTGAGCCGCCTGCTCCCGGACGCCGTCTTCGAGGTGCGCACGCAGCAGGTGGTGGCCGCCGTGCGCGGCACCGATTGGATGGCGGAGGCTGGCGACAACACCACTTCCGTCGTGGTGCTGGAAGGCGCGGTCGCCGTGCGCCGCGCCGATGCACAGGTGACGCTACGCGCGGGCGAGGGTGTCGACGCGCGACCGGGCGAGCCCCTGCGCAAGAAGCGCTGGGGGCAGGGGCGTATCGATGGCATGCGCGAGCGCATGTTCCGTCACATGGCATCGGGCGGGATGATGGGCATGGACCCGTCGCGCATGCGCGAAATGGGCACCGACCGGATGCGCACCGGGCGGTCCCCATCGCCCTGACCTCCGCCCTTGGCTGCTGCCCGCGCGCGCGCCCGCTTCGTCCGCCGCCGCCGCGATGATCTCAGGGTCGCGGTGCTCGTGGCCCTGTTGAGCACCGGGCTGTATTTCGTGGGCTGGCACCTCGGCCCCATGCGCAGCCTCGAGGGCTACACCCTGGACCTGCGCTTTCGCCTGCGCGGCGCGCAGCCGCCCGGCGACGACATCGCGCTGGTGCTGGTCGACGATCGCAGCATCGCCGAGCTGGGGCGCTGGCCCTGGAACCGCACGCTGTTCGCGGACGCGGTGGACCGGCTGAGAGCGGCCGGTGCGCGCCTCATCGTGTTCGATCTGCCGTTCAGCGAGCCGGACACGAGCCTGCCGCCGGACGTGATCGCATCGGTGCGCCGCGCGGCAGCCGGCGCCCCGCCCCGCTGGGACGCCTTCGATCCAGCGCGCCTGGACGCCGACCGCTATCTGGCCCAGGCCATGAGCCGGGCGGGCAACGTGCTGGTGCCCTTCGCGCTGGCGGCGCACGCCTCCGATCCGAGGGACGGCGGCCCGGTTCCGGAGACGGTGCAAGCCGCCGCCTACCGCACGATCCATGGCGCAGGGGATCGTTCACCCGCGCCGGCGCTCGCCGCGCGGGCGGTGCGCCCGCCCGTCGCCGAGCTCGCGCAGCATGCGGCCGCGCTGGGACACGTGAACGTGATCCTGGGCGCGGACGGCACCGCGCGCTTCGCGTATCCGGCGGCGCAGGTGGACGGGCGCTACTACCCGTCCCTCGCGGTGCAGGCGGCCCGCATGTACCTCGGCTATGCAGCCGAGGAGGTGCGCCTCGAGCTCGGGCGCGGGCTGCGCCTGGGCGCGCTGGACGTCCCCACCGACGCCGCCATGCGCACCGTGGTCAGCTATTACGGGCCCGACGGCACGTTTCCCGCGCACTCCTTCACGGATCTGGTGCACCGGCGGGTGCCGGCGGATGCGCTGCGCGGGCGCATCGTGCTCATCGGGGCCAACGCCCAGGGCATCAGCGATCGTTTCTCCTCCCCGTTTTCTCCGAGCCTGAGCGGTAGCGAGCGCATCGCGACGGTCATCGCCAACCTCCTGCACGAGGACGCAGTGGTGCGCCGTCCCAAGTTCTGGGCCATCGACGTAGGCGTCGCCCTGCTCGGCGCCGTGCTGCTGGCGCTCGTGGCGCGCACGCTCTCCGCCTACGCGCTGATCGGCGTCACCGTGGCGCTGCTGGGGTTGCTCTTCGCCGCCGACTACCTGGCGCTGGTGCGCGCGGGGCTGTGGCTCGATCTCACCCTGCCTGCCACCGTGGTGGTGGCCGCCTACGCCGCCATCGCCATCGCGCACTACCTGCATCAGGTGCTGCTCGAGCGCAGCGTGCGCCGCGCCTTCGGCCGCTACCTGCATCCGCAGCTCGTGCACTCGCTCATCGCCACCGGCTTCGAATCCGAGCCTGGTGCGCGCGTCGCCACCATCCTGTTCACCGATGTCGCCGGCTTCACGGCCATGGCGGAGCGCATGACCCCGGAGCAGGTGGTGCGCGTGCTCAACGAGTACTTCAGCGCCATCACGGCGCCCATCGAGCGCCACGGCGGGCTGATCACGCAGTATCAGGGCGACGCCTTGCTCGCGGTGTTCAACGTGCCCTTCGAAAACCCGGACCACGCCGCCAACGCGGTGCGCGCGGCGCTGGAGATCCTGGCGCTCACGCGCGAGCGCACCTTCGGTGACGGCGTGCACCTGCACACGCGCGTCGGGGTCAACACGGGCGAGGTGGTGGCGGGTTCGGTGGGCTCGGAGTCCCACGTCACCTACACGGTGCACGGCGATGCGGTGAACCTGGCAGCGCGCCTGGAAGCGCTCAACAAGGAGCACGGCACCGATCTCCTGCTCTCCGAGAGCACGGTCGCCCATCTGGGCGACGCGTTTCAGTGCGAGCGCATCGGAGAGCTGCGCATCCGCGGCAAGGAGCAGCCCGTCGCCGTGTATCGCGTCTCGGGCGCGGCGCTCTAGTCGCTCTGCGCCGTGACGATCTCGTCTCTCAAGGTGCCGACCAGCTCCAAAAGCTCCGCGCGCTCGCGATCGGGTACGTTGAAGGTGTAGAGCACGGCCTCGAGCTCGCTCACCATGGCGCGCCACTCGCGCGCATCGATATTCAGGTGCACGTGCGACGCCTTCATGGAGCGCCCGGTGTAGACCTGAGGCCCGCCCGTCGCCTGCGCGACGAAGGCGGTCACGCGGTGCTTGAGCCCCGCCGGCGGGACGCGCTTGCGGGCGTCGTCGATGGCCGGATTGGCATTGAGCGTATCGTTGACGAGCAGGCGATCGATGAACTCGTCGACCACCGTGGCAATGGCGTAGATGCCGCCGAGCCGCTGGTAGAGACTTGCCTCCTGGGCCGCGGCGGACGG
>CAZPFD010000262.1:0-5268 GCA_964585725.1 uncultured Ectothiorhodospiraceae bacterium
GGCCGCTGTGCGCCGTGGTGCGCGCCGTGATATTCACCGAAGCCGGCGTTCCCGACGGCGTGTTCAACGTGGTGCTGGGTGTCGGCCGCACCGGGCAGCTCCTGTCGCGCCACCCGGGTATCGCCAAGATCTCGCTGACCGGAGAGGTTGGAACCGGCAAACGCGTCATGGCCGATGCGGCGGGGACGCTCAAGCATGTCACCCTCGAGCTCGGCGGCAAGTCTCCGCTCATCATCTTCGGCGACTGCCGTCTGGACAACGCGGTGGCCGGCGCCATCATGGCGAACTTCTACACCCAGGGCGAAGTGTGCACCAACGGAACCCGGGTCTTCGTCGAGAAGAGGATTCACAACCAGTTCCTGGACCGTCTCCTCGAGCGCGTCGGGCGCATGCGCATCGGCGATCCCATGGACCCCGAGACGCATGTCGGCGCCTTGATCTCCGGACAGCACCTGGAGAAGGTGCTCGGGTACATCGAGGCCGGCAGGGCGGCGGGCGCCCAGGTCCTGTGCGGCGGCGGGCGGCCCGACGATCCCGCGCTCGCCGGGGGCTACTTCGTCGAGCCCACAGTCTTCGACGGGTGCACCGATGACATGCAGATCGTGCGCGAAGAGATCTTCGGTCCGGTCATGACCGTGCTCACCTTCGAAGCCGAGGACGAGGTGATCGTGCGCGCGAACGATACGCCCTACGGGCTCGCCGCGGGCGTGTTCACGAGCGACCTGACGCGCGCGCACCGGGTCGCCGCCCGCCTTCAAGCCGGCATCTGCTGGATCAACAACTACAATGTGACGCCCATCGAGATGCCCTTCGGGGGCTACAAGCAGTCCGGCATCGGGCGTGAGAACAGCCTCGCCGCCATCGAGCACTACACGCAGATCAAGAGCGTGTACGTTGAGCTGGGCGACGTGGACTGTCCGTATTGACCCATCGACCGCGAAACGGGTGACCAATGGAGAAGGAGGACGCTTTTGATTACGTCATCGTGGGCGCCGGCTCGGCGGGGTGTGTGCTCGCGCACCGGTTGACCAGCGATGCGGACGTCAGCGTGCTTCTGCTCGAGACGGGGCCGAAGGACAGGGATCTGTTCATCCACATGCCTTCCGCCTTCGCGTATGCGCTGAAGGACGACAAGTACAACTGGTACTACCAGTCGGAGCCTGATCCCCACATGGACGGGCGGAGGATGTACTGCCCGCGCGGACGCGTGCTCGGAGGCTCGTCGTCCATCAATGGCATGATCTTCGTGCGCGGCAACCCCATGGACTTCGACCGCTGGGCGCGGGAGACCGGGTACCCCGAATGGTCCTACGCCCACGTGCTGCCGTACTTCCAGCGCGCCGAGACCTGCGAGCGCGGCGCCGACGATTACCGCGGCGGAGACGGTCCGCTCCACGTGTCCACGGGCAGCCTCGCCAACCCGCTCTACGACGCTTTCATCGAAGCGGGCTTCCAGGCGGGCTATCCGTTGACCGAGGACATGAACGGATATCAGCAGGAAGGCTTCGGGCGCATGGACATGACCATCCACAACGGACGCCGATGGAGCACGGCCGCCGCCTACCTGCGCCCTGCCCTCACCCGGCCCAACCTGCACCTCGAGGTGCACGCGCTGACCACGCGCGTTCTTTTCGAAGGCAACCGCGCCGTGGGCGTGGAGTACGCGCGCGGTGATCGCGCGCAGCGCGCGCGCGCGCGCCGCGAGGTCATCCTGAGCGCCGGCGCCATCAACTCACCGCAGCTTCTCATGCTCTCCGGTGTGGGCCCGGCGGACGACTTGATCCGCCACGGCATCCCCGTCGTCCAGGACCTCCCGGGCGTGGGCTCGAATCTCCAGGACCATCTGGAGATCTACATCCAGTACGCCTGCAACGAGCGCATCACGCTCTACAGCGCCACCCGCGGACTGCGGCGGATCGGCATCGGGCTCGAGTGGCTGCTGTTCCACAAGGGTCTCGGCGCGACCAACCACTTCGAGGCGGGCGCCTTCATCCGCACCCGCGACGACGTGCCGCATCCCGATCTCCAGCATCACTTCCTGCCCATGGCGGTGTCCTACGACGGCCGCAGCGCGGTCGACGCGGACGGCTTCCAGGCACACGTGGGGCCCATGCGCCCGACCAGCGCCGGGCACGTCAAGCTCCGCTCGGCGAAGCCCCAGGACGCACCGCTCATCCTGTTCAACTACATGCAAACCGCGGGCGACCGGCGCGAGATGCGCGACGGCGTGCGCCTGACGCGCGAGATACTGGCGCAGCAGGCCTTCGACCGCTACCGCGGCGCCGAGCTCACCCCCGGCGACGGCGCGCGCACCGACGCCGAGATCGACGCCTTCGTGCGCGCCAAGGGGGAGAGCGCCTACCATCCGTCGTGCACGTGCCGGATGGGCGAGGACGAGGGGGCGGTGGTCGACCGCGCGTGCCGCGTGCGCGGGGTGGAGGGCCTGCGCGTGGTCGACGCATCGGTGATGCCCAGCATCACCAGCGGCAACACCAACGCACCGACCATCATGATCGCGGAGAAGGCGGCCGACCTCATCCTGGGCGAGCGCCCGTTGCGCCCGCGCAACGTGCCCGTCTACGACGCCCGCGGGAAGCCGGCCCGCCGCCCGTGGGCCCTCAGCCGGGAGATTTCGCCTGCGAAACCGGAGACGTCAGAAACGCCGGCGTGATAACACGAAGGACACGAAGATCACACGAAGAGCACGAAGTTCACGAAGGGCCACGAGATGCCCGCCAGGGGGATTGAGATATCTATTTTTGAAATTTTAAGTCCTTTCTTCGTGCGCTTCGTGTGATCTTCGTGTCCTTCGTGTTAGAGAGCTGAGCCTGGGTTTTGCACAGCCTGTCAGGCGGTGCCGCGGTGGGTTCGGCGCGAGGGCCGCCGCGCCGGGACGTAGGGCACATGCCCGAGGCAGCGGTCGTGCGCGCCCCGGGACACCCCGCCCAGCCGCTCCACCACGGCGCTCACCTCGGGTCGCGCTCCGGCGATGTGCGCCTCGAGCGCCGAGCGCATGGCTTGGATGTGCGCCGGGGTCGTTCCGCAGCAGCCGCCGATGATGCGTGCGCCGGCGTCGCGCACGAGCCGCGCGTAGTCGGCCATCAGCTCCGGGCTGCCTGCGTAGCGCAGCGCGCCGTCCACGTACTCGGGCACGCCGCAGTTGGCCTTGGCCACGAGCACGCTCTCCGGCGGCGCGGCCTTCGCCGTCTCGAGAATGCAGGCCACGACCTCGGCGGCGCCGATCCCACAGTTGGTGCCGAACGCGGCGGGCGCCGCCGGCAGCGCGCCGCACGCCTTGGCGAAGTCGCCGGGAGTCAGGCCCATCATGGTGCTGCCGTTGGTGTCGAAGCTCATGGTGCACACGATGGGCAGACCGGTGCGTGCGGCGCCGGCCACCGCGGCCTCGAGCTCCTCGCGGGCGGAAAGGGTCTCTATCCAGATCACGTCGGCTCCGCCTTCGGCCAGCGCACGGGCCTGCTCCGCGAACGCGGACTCGGCCGCATCGCGGTCGAGTGCGCCGAGCGGGAAGAAGAGCTCGCCCGTGGGGCCCATGGAGCCGGCGACGATCACCGGACGTTCGGCGGCGTCGGCAGCCCGGCGGGCGATGCGAGCCGCCGCGTAGCCGAGCTCGCCCACCCGATCCTGAGCGCCGTGGAGCTTGAGACGGAAGCGCGAGCCGCCGAAGCTGTTGGTCAGGATGATGTCGGAGCCGGCCTCGATGAACCGGCGGTGCAGCGCGAGGACCCGCTCCGGATGCTCGGTGTTCCAAAGCTCGGGCGGGTGCCCGGTCGGCAGCCCCATGACGAAGAAATTGGTTGCGGTGGCCCCGTCCGCCAGCAACCATTCGCGCCCCTGCAACAGCTCGACGAACCGATTCGCCATGGGACCCTCTCCTCCGACCGGCGAAAAAAAACCCGCTTCAGCTTCGCTAAAGCAGGTCTGCCCTCGCTTTAGCTGTACTTGTATAGCGCCCGCAAGCTGAAGCTCAAATCGGCGCTCTTTCGACACAACCTAGCCTACGGGGTGCCTGCTGTCAATCAGTCTATTCGGCGGGATTTCATCCCGCCCTACGTTCTTCTCTTCAGGCGCCGGGGCCGTGTCCGACGGCGGGATTCCGCTTCGCTTCATCCCGTCTATTCGGCGGGATTTCATCCCGCCCTACCCTTTGTCCAGCTCGGCCTCGAGCTCGGGCAGCGCCTTGAACAGGTCGGTCACCAGGCCGTAGTCCGCGACCTGGAAGATGGGCGCCTCCTCGTCCTTGTTGATGGCGACGATGACCTTGGAATCCTTCATGCCCGCCAGGTGCTGGATCGCCCCCGATATGCCCACCGCGAGGTAGAGGTCGGGCGCCACCACCTTGCCGGTCTGGCCCACCTGGTAGTCGTTGGGCACGTACCCGGCGTCGACGGCGGCGCGCGACGCGCCGATGGCGGCGCCGAGCTTGTCCGCGATGCTCTCGAGCAGCTTGAAGTTCTCCTTGCTGCCCAGGCCGCGGCCGCCCGAGATGACGATGCGCGCGGTGCCGAGCTCCGGCCGGTCGGACTGGGTCAGGTTCTGGCTCACGAACCGCGACAGCTCCGGATCGGCGCCCGGGCTCACCTCCTCCACCGGCGCCCGGCCGCCCTCGGCCGGGACCGGGTCGAAGGAGGTCGAGCGCACGGAGACGACCTTGGGGGAATCGCTCGTCTGCACCGTGGCGATGGCGTTGCCGGCATAGATGGGACGCTGGAAGGTGTCCGGGGATTCGACCTCGCTGATGTCCGTGATGCACGTGACATCCAGCAGCGCCGCCGCGCGCGGCAGCACGTTCTTGCCGTGCTTGGTGGCGGCGGCGATGATGTGCGAGTAGTCGCCGGCCACGCTCACGATCAGATCGGCGATGGGCTCGGCCAGCGGGTGCTCATAGCGCGGATCGTCCGCGACGCGCACCTTGGACACGCCCTCGGCGTGCGACGCCGCTTCGGCCACGGCAGCGCAGCCGCTGCCCGGAACCAGCACGTGCACGTCGGAGTCGATCTGCTTGGCGGCGGCTATCGCGCTGAGGGTGGCGACGCTCAACCGGTCGTCGTAGTGCTCGGCCAGAACCAGAACGCTCATTCAGATCACCTTCGCTTCGTTCTTCAGCTTGTCCACCAGCTCGGCGACGCTCTCCACGCGCACCCCCGCCTTGCGTGCCGGCGGCTCGGCCACCTGGACGACCCGGGTCCGCGGCGACACGTCCACCCCCAGCTCGTCGGGCGTGGTGCTCTCGATGGGCTTCTTCTTCGC
>CAZPFD010000263.1:0-5215 GCA_964585725.1 uncultured Ectothiorhodospiraceae bacterium
TGGGTAATCAGGTTTCGCTATTGCCGCCATGAGCCATCCGACTCGACCCCGCTCCCCCGACCCCCGCGCCGGCAACGCCGGGGACGGGGCGGCTGCGCCGGCGGCGCTGCCCGGGCGCGAGGTGTACACCGTCACCCGCCTCAACAGCGAGGCGCGCGCCCTGCTCGAAGGGCACTTTCCGGCGCTGTGGGTGGAGGGCGAGCTCTCCAATCTCGCGCGCCCCCGCTCGGGCCATCTCTACTTCTCGCTCAAGGACGCCAGCTGCCAGATACGCTGCGCCATGTTTCGCATGTACAACCGGCATCTGGAGTTCGAGCCCAAGGACGGCGCGCACGTGCTGGTCCATGCACGCGTGAGCCTGTACCCGGAGCGCGGCGACTTTCAGCTTCTGATCGAGTACATGGAGGAGGCCGGCGCGGGGGCTCTGCGCCGTGCCTTCGACGCGCTCAAGCAGAGACTGGCCGCCGAGGGGCTGTTCGACGCCGCACGCAAGAAGCCCCTGCCCGCCATCCCCGTGCGCCTGGGCGTCATCACCTCACCCACCGGCGCCGCGCTGCGCGACATCCTGAGCGTGCTCAAGCGCCGCTTCCCGGCGCTGCCGGTACTCGTCTACCCGGTGCCCGTGCAAGGCCCCGGTGCTGCGCCGGCCATCGCGCGCACCCTTGCCCTCGCCGACCGGCGCGCTGAATGCGACGTGCTGATCCTCGCGCGCGGCGGCGGTTCGCTCGAGGATCTGTGGCCGTTCAACGAGGAGATCGTGGCGCGCGCCATCCATGCTTGCCGGATCCCAGTGGTCACAGGGATCGGACACGAGATCGACGTCACCATCGCCGACTTCGCCGCCGATCATCGCGGCGCGACGCCTTCCGCCGCCGCGGAGCTGGTGACGCCGGACGAGGCCGAGCTCCGCCAGCGCGTGCTGGGCCTGCGCGCCCGCCTGCGGCGGCACGTGCAGGGGCGTCTCAGGGAGTGGCGTCACAAGCTGCTCTCCTTCGACCGGCGCCTCGCGCATCCGCGCCGCCGGCTGCTCGATCTCAGCCAGCGCGTCGATGCTCTGAGCCTCCGGCTCGGCCGGGCCGCGCGCAGCATTCCCGCCGCGCGCCGTGCGCGCCTGCGCGAGCTCGCGGCGCGCCTGGGCCGCAACGATCCGGCCGCCGTGGTGCGCAGCCACCGGGCGCGCCGGGAGGCGCTGGCGCGACGCTTGCGGGTCGCGGGCGCCGCTGCCTTGGCGCAGCGGCGCAACCGGGTGAGCGCGCTCGCGCGTACCTTGCGTGCGGTCAGTCCGTTGCAGACGCTGGAGCGCGGCTACGCCATCGTGACCACACACCCCGAAGGACGTGTGCTGCGTTCGGCGAGCGAGGTCGGGGCAGGCGACACGCTAAAGGCGCGCCTGGCCAGGGGCTCCCTTACCGCCAAGGTGGAAAGCACCCAGGACGAAGACGAGTCGCCGTAGGACACCCCGCGTTCTTACCACGGAGAACACAGAGGTCTGCACAGAGGGCCACAGAGTAAGGATTACAAGTGAAGTAGCTAGGACCAGTTATCACGCTCTGCGGTGTTCACCATTTTCCTTTTGCTCTTTCTCCTTCTCTACTTCATTTCCTCTGTGTCCTCCGTGCGATCCTCCGTGTTCTCTGTGGTGAATTGTTTTCAGTAACGCAGCGCGTACCACAGGCGCCCGAAGTACTCGTGCAGCGCGGCGGCGCTCATCTCAAGCCCGCCCGCACTGGGCAGCCAGCGCAGGGCCCACGGTTCCTCCGGGGTTCCCCGGTGAAACCCCGTGGGCGCCGGTATCACGGCCACCCCCGCCCGCTCGAAAGCGCTCACCGCGCGCGGCATGTGCCAGGCGTCGGTGACCAGAATCACCTCCCCCACCGCGTGATCCGCCAGCAGCGCAGCGCTCAGGCGTGCGTTCTCCGCGGTGTTGCGGCTCTGATCCTCGATCCAGCGCACCGCAACGTCGAACTCGCGCAGAGCCTCGCGCATGAGCGCCGCCTCCGAACGCGCGCCCCCGAACACCCGGCCGCCGGTGACCAGAACCGGCAGCCCGGTCTCGAAGTACAGCCGCGCCGCGTAGCGCAGCCGCGCCAGGGTGGCGCGCGACACGGTCTCGCCGCCGTACTCGGGCGCCGCGGGGTCGCGGCCGCCGCCGAGCACGACGATGGCGCCCGGGTCGCGCCCGGCCAGCATCGCGGGATCCACGGGGGGGTGCACCTCCAGGCTGCCCAGCAGTGCGCGGCCCATGGCAGGGGCGCTCAGCAGCCAGAGCAGCGCGAGCGAGACCCCGAGCACGGTGCCGCCGGCGATCCGCCACCGGCGCAGCAGCATGAACCCGAGGATCCCGAGCACCAGGATGAAGCCCGGCGGGAGCACCAGGGTGGTCGCCAGCTTGACCAGCAACAGTTCCACGGCGCGACCTCAGTTGCCCTGCTCGTTCTCTTCACCGGCGGCGGAGGGCTGCGGGGGCCCGCCGCTCAGCTTTTCCCAGCGGTTGACCACTTCGCAGAAGAAGAGTGCGGTGCGCTGCGCATCATAGAGCGCGGAGTGCGCCTCGCGCGTGTCCCAGTCGAGGCCGGCGGCCCGGACCGCGCGGCTGAGCACCGTCTGCCCGAAGAACACGCCGCCCAGCGTGGCCGTGTCGAAGGTCGTGAAAGGATGGAACGGGTTGCGCTTGAGCCCGGCGCGCAGCGCAGCGGCGTTGACAAAGGCCAGATCCATCGAGGGGTTGTGCCCCACCAGCACCGCGCGCGTGCAGCCGCTGGCCTTCATCGCCTGCCGGACGGGCTTGAAGATGCCGCGCAGCGCTTCACGCTCGGTCACCGCCATACGGAACGGATGGTAGGGATCGATCCCGGTCACCTCCAGCGACGCGGGCGCCATGCGCGCGCCCGTGAACGGCAGCACGTGACAGTGATGCGTCTCGTGCGGATGCCAGCGCCCCCGCTCGTCGACGCGCAGGGTGACCGCGGCGATCTCGAGCAGCGCATCGGTCTCGGGATTGAACCCCCCCGTCTCCACGTCCACCGCCACCGGCAGGAAACCGCGAAAACGAAGCGACATGTAGCCTTTGGCCGCCGTGTCCACCACGCTCTCACCCCGACGGCCGGCGGGTGCGGCGCGCGGGCCGCCGGCCCGGGGGGCGAGCGTGCGCCGCCGTGTCGTCCGCCGCGGCCAAAGGCGCTCGCCTCTTCAATCGACCAGTCTCCAGGCTACGGTCCCGCCCGCGCGCAAAGGCACCAGCTGCTCTCCGTCGCCGAGATCCAGCCCCTCCGCCACGGCCCACTCGCCGCGCTCCAGCGTGAGCGTTCCCTGGTTGCGAGGCAACCCGTAGAAGTCGGGGCCGTGGTGGCTGGCGAACGCCTCCAGATGCTCCAGGCGACCCGCCGTCTCGAAGATCTCCGCGTAAAGCTCGATGGCGGCGTGGGCCGTGTAGACGCCGGCACAGCCGTGCGCCGACTCCTTGTGCGAGCGCAGGTGCGGCGCGGAGTCGGTGCCCAGAAAGAATCGGGGATCGCCGCTGGTTGCCGCGGCCACCAGCGCCTTGCGGTGGGACTCGCGCTTGAGCACGGGCAGGCAGTAGTGATGAGGGTGCACACCGCCTGCAAGCAGATGGTTGCGGTTCAACAGCAGATGGTGGGCGGTGAGGGTAGCGCCGGCCCGCGCTCCGGCGCCGCGCACGAAATCCACGCCCTCGGCGGTGCTCACGTGCTCGAGCACGACGCGCAAGCCCTGGAAGCGCCCTACGAGCGGAGCGAGCCAGCGCTCGATGAAGATCCGCTCGCGGTCGAAGATGTCCACGTCCGGATCCACCACCTCCCCGTGCACGAGCAGGGGCACGCCGCTCTCCTGCATGACCTCGAGCGTGCGGTACACCTTGCGCACATCCCGCACGCCCGACGCCGACCCCGTGGTGGCGCCTGCGGGGTAGAGCTTGACGCCGTGCACGCACCCGCTCTGCGCCGCGCGCGCGATCTCCTCCGACGGCGTCTCCTCGGTCAAGTACAGGGTCATGAGGGGCTCGAAATCGACCGCGCCGCCCAGCGCCGCGAGAATGCGCTCACGGTAGGCGAGCGCCTGCGCCACGGTGACCACCGGCGGATCCAGGTTCGGCATGACCAGGGCGCGCCCGAAGCGGCGCGCCGTCTCCTTCACCACCTTTCCCATGAGCACGCCGTCGCGCAGATGCACGTGCCAGTCATCGGGACGAGTGATGATCAGACGTTGCATGCTCTACCAACGCTCTTCGGAAGCCGTCACGCCGCGGCGCGGACCCCGAGCAAGCGAGCGAAGATCCGGAAAACCGTGGGCCCGGGGGGGCGTAGCTGCCGCACGGGCTCGTGCGCGGAGCCGCCGGCGAAGCACGCCGCCCGCGGCGGATGAGGCCCGTAGCCCGCAGCAGGGCAACCGTAGCAAAAACCCGCCCCCATGTCGTGCCGCCCGGGCGGCGGCGCTCTTTGAGCCCGCCTGGGTCCGCAGGCATAATTAAAGTTCCTATAATCTGGTACGACTGCCCGCAACGGACCCGTCCTCAACGGGCGGGAAATGCCGTTCCCGAGCTCTGTCGATCGGCACGAGGCGCGCGATCCCGATTCTCAACCGCATCACGCCTCGTCCACGCGACTGCAGATCCACCGGAGACACCGAGGATAGCCATGGCTGCAATACCCGAGACGCCCAAGACCGCGGAGGACATCGATCCGGAGGAGACGCGGGAGTGGATCGAGTCTTTGGACTCCACCCTCGAACGCGACGGCGTCGAGCGCGCGCATTACGTCCTCGAGCAACTGGTCGACCACGCGCGGCGCTCGGGCGCGCATCTACCCTTCGACGCCACCACCGCCTACGTCAACACCATCCCGTTCACCCGCGAGGAGCATACGCCCGGGGATCCCGCCATCGAATGGCGGATCCGCTCCTACATCCGCTGGAACGCGCTCGCGATGGTGGTGCAGGCGAACCGCCAGAGCTCCGAGCTCGGCGGGCACATCGCCAGCTTCGCATCGGCCGCGACCCTCTACGATGTCGGATTCAACCACTTCTTCCACGCGCCGAGCGAGTCGCACGGCGGCGATCTCATATTCATCCAGGGGCACTCCGCTCCGGGAATCTACGCCCGCGCCTACCTCGAGGGCCGCATCACCGAGGAGCAGCTCCACAACTTCCGCCAGGAGGTGGACGGCCAGGGGCTGTCCTCCTACCCGCACCCCTGGTTGAT
>CAZPFD010000264.1:0-5204 GCA_964585725.1 uncultured Ectothiorhodospiraceae bacterium
AGCTGACCAAGTACGAGGTCATTCCCGAGGCATGGGGCGGAGAGCACATGTTCGTCAACGTCTCGGCCAAGACCGGCGAGGGGATCGACGACCTGGTGGAGGCCGCCCTGCTGCAGGCCGAGGTGCTCGAGTTGCGCGCGCCGTCCGCGGGGCCCGCATCCGGGGTGGTCATAGAGTCCAGCTTGGAGAAGGGGCGCGGTCCGGTGGCCACGGTGCTCGTGCAATCGGGGGTGCTGCGCAAGGGCGACATCCTCCTGGCCGGGCAGGAGTACGGCCGGGTGCGCGGTCTCTTCGACGAGCACGGCCGCGAGGTGAGCGAGGCCGGTCCGTCGGTGGCGGTGGCGGTGCTCGGCCTCTCCGGTCCGCCGGAGGCGGGAGACGAGGCGGTGGTCGTCGCCGACGAGCGCAAGGCCCGCGAGATCGCGAACTTCCGCCAGGGCAAGTACCGGGAGGTGAGGCTCGCGCGCCAGCAGGCGGCCAAGCTCGAGAACATCTTCGAGCAGATGGCGGAGGGCGAGGTCCAGACCCTGAATCTGGTGGTGAAGGCGGACGTGCAGGGCTCGGTGGAGGCGCTGCGCGACGCGCTCACCGCGCTCTCGCGTGACGACGTGCGCGTGAACATCGTCGCAAGCGGCACCGGCGGCATCAGCGAGACGGACGTCAACCTCGCCATCGCGTCGAACGCCATCGTCATCGGCTTCAACGTACGCGCGGACGCCGCGGCGCGGCGCCTCATCGAGACCGAGGGCGTCGACATCCATTACTTCAGCGTCATCTATGACGTCATCGATACCGTGAAGCAGTCGATTACCGGCATGCTGGCGCCGGAGATCAGGGAGGAGATCATCGGCATCGCCGAGGTACGGGACGTGTTCCGCTCGCGGCGCTTCGGAGCCATCGCCGGGTGCCTGGTGGTCGAGGGCACGGTCCGGCGCAGCAACCCCATTCGGGTGCTGCGCGACAACGTGGTCATCTACGAAGGGGAGCTGGAATCGCTGCGCCGTTACAAGGACGACGTCTCGGAGGTCAAGGCCGGCATGGAATGCGGCATCGGCGTCAAGAACTACAACGATGTGAAGGTCGGCGACCAGATCGAGGTCTTCGAGCGCGTGGAGGTCAAACGCTCCGTCTAAAGCCAGCGGGCAAAGGGGACAGATCTATTTCTCGCCGCGCCGTAGCGGACTCCGGCGGGCCGATGAGAAATGGATCTGCCCCCTTTTGCGCAGTGGCGCGAACGGATGGCTGCGTTTCCTGAGTAGTCAGGATGCCGAAAGAGTTCAGTCGAGCGCGGCGTGTCGCAGACCAGCTGCGCAGGGAGCTTGCGGAGATGCTGCTGCGCGAGGTCAACGACCCCCGGTTCGCCGGGGTGACGCTCTCCGAGGTCGAGGTCTCGCGCGACCTCTCACACGCGAAAGTGTACGTGGCGCTGCCCGCCGGCGCCGATGCGAGCGCTACGGTCAAGGCGCTCAACAATGCCTCGGGCTACCTGAGACACGGGTTGTCGCAACGGCTGCACCTGCGCTACCTGCCCGCGCTGCGCTTCGAGCATGACACGGCGCTGGAGCGCGCCCACCGGCTCACCGAGCTCATCGACACCGCCGTCGCCGAGGACGAGCGCCGGGGACGCGAGGCGGGCGGCCAAGGCGAGAAGGAAGGGTAGGTGGGCGGTCGGCGCCGCAGAAGGGGGCGCGACGTTCAGGGGATCATCCTCCTGGACAAGCCGACGGGCATGGGTTCCAACGAGGCGCTGCAATTGGTGAAGCGGCTCTTCGACGCGAAGAAGGCCGGCCATACCGGCAGCCTCGACCGGCAGGCGAGCGGGCTTCTGCCCATCTGCCTCGGTGAGGCGACGAAGATTTCGAGCTTTCTCCTGAATGCGAGCAAGCGCTACCGCGCCACGTTCCGTCTCGGCGTGCGCACGACGACGGGGGACGCCGAGGGCGAGGTGGTGCAGACGCGTACCCCGCGCGACATCACCCGCGCGCGGGTGGAGCGGGTGCTGGACGGCTTCCGGGGCAGCGTGGAGCAAGTGCCGCCGATGTACTCGGCCATCAAGCATCAGGGCCAGCGCCTGTACAAGCTGGCCCATCAGGGCGTGGTCGTCGAGCGTGAGCCGCGCACCGTGCACATCCACGAGCTGCGCCTGCTGGAGGTGGCCGAGGACGCGCTCGAGGTCGAGGTCTATTGCTCCAAAGGGACCTACATCCGGACCCTGGCGGAGGACATCGGGGAGGCGCTCGATTGCGGCGCCCACGTCGCCAGCCTGCGCCGCATCGGCGCGGGGCCGTTCGACGACACGCGCATGGTGACGCTGGAGGCGCTCCAGGCGCGCGCGCGGGAGGGGCTGGAGGCCCTGGATGACTTGCTGCTTCCCATGGAGGCGGCGGTGGCGGACTGGCCGGCGGTGCATCTGCCCGAGGGGGTTGCCTACTACCTGCGCAAGGGACAGCCGGTCATCGTGCCGCATGCGCCCACCGGCGGGTGGGTTCGGATCTACGCCGAGCACCGCAAGTTCCTGGGCGTCGGGGAGGTGCTCGACGACGGCCGCATCGCCCCGCGGCGGCTCGTGAACACGTGAGATTAAAGGATGTCCATCAGGTACTTACGAAGCGCGGCGAGGGCTGGGTCGAGCTTGTTCACATCACCGGCGAGGTTTAGAATACGCGCCACAACGGGACGGGAAACGAGTAAATGGCACTGAGCACCACGGATAAGGACGCGATCGCTAAGGAGTATCAGCGGGCACCCAACGACACCGGGTCGCCCGAGGTACAGGTCGCGTTGTTGACCAAGCGCATCGAGACTCTCACAGACCACTTCAAGACCCACATTCACGATCACCACTCCCGCCAGGGGCTGTTGAAGATGGTCAGTCAGCGCCGCAAGCTGCTCGATTACCTCAAGAGAAAGGACATCGAGCGTTATCGCGAGCTGATCGGTCGGCTCGGCTTGCGCCGATGATGCGCCGCTCTTCCGGGTGCTTGATCAGCGAAGATTGTCAATTCAATAGGTGAAACCCATCAAGAAGTCCATCCAGTATGGTGAGCGGACGCTCACCTTGGAGTGCGGTGAGATCGCGCGCCAGGCAACCGGCGCCGTGATGGCCAGCCTGGGCGACACGTCCGTGCTGGTCACGGCAGTCGGCGTACCGGAATCCGACGGCGGCCGCGATTTCTTTCCATTGACCGTCGACTACCAGGAAAAGACCTATGCCGCCGGGAAGATTCCCGGCGGTTTCTTTCGGCGGGAGGGCCGTCCGAGCGAGAAGGAGACGCTGACCTCGCGCCTCATCGATCGGCCCATCCGGCCGCTGTTCCCCAAGGGCTTTCGCTGCGAGGTCCAGGTGATCGCCACCGTGATGTCGCTCGATCCCGAGGTCGACCCCGACATCCCGGCGCTCATCGGCGCGTCGGCCGCGCTCTCGCTGTCGGGCATGCCGTTCAACGGCCCCATCGGCGCGGCGCGGGTCGGCTACCGCAACGGAGAGCTCCTGCTCAACCCCACCTTCAGCCAGCTCGCCGAGTCCGAGCTGGATCTGGTCGTGGCCGGCACCGCCAACGCCGTGCTCATGGTGGAGTCCGAGGCCAAGGGTCTGCCGGAGCGGGTGATGCTGGACGCGGTCCTCTTCGGCCACCAGCAGATGCAGGCGGTCATCGAGCTCATCGAGGCGGTGAAGGCGCAGGCGGGCAAGCCGCGCTGGGAGTGGCAGCCGCCCCACGAGAACGAGGAGCTGCGCGAGCGCATCGAGGGCAGCGTCGGGCAGAGCCTGCGCGAGGCCTATCGCATCCCCGACAAGCTGGAGCGGCAGAAGCGTCTGGGCGAGATCCGGCGCGAGGTCATGGAGCAGCTCGGCGATGCCGAGGAGAGCGGCTACGAGGCGCGCGAGGTCCGCGAAGCGCTGGAATCGGTGGAGAAGCGGATCGTACGCGGCTGGATCCTCGCGGGCGAGCCGCGCATCGACGGGCGTGACGCGAAGACCGTGCGCCCCATCGACAACCGTGTGGGCGTGCTACCGCGCACGCACGGGTCCGCGCTGTTCACACGCGGCGAGACCCAAGCCATGGTGGTCACCACGCTGGGGACCGGGCGCGACGCTCAGATCATCGACGCCATCGAGGGCGAGCGCAGAGAGCCCTTCATGCTGCACTACAACTTCCCGCCTTACTGCGTGGGGGAGGTGGGGCGCGTGGGGTTCCCCAGGCGGCGCGAGATCGGCCACGGGCGGCTCGCGAAGCGGGCGCTCCAGGCGGTGATGCCGAGCCCGGACGACTTCCCGTACGTGATCCGCGTGGTGTCGGAGATCACGGAATCGAACGGGTCGAGCTCCATGGCTTCCGTGTGCGGAACCAGTCTGTCTCTGATGGACGCGGGCGTGCCCACCAAGGGCGCCGTGGCGGGCATCGCCATGGGTCTGATCAAGGAAGGCGACCGCCATGTGGTGCTCTCGGACATCATGGGCGACGAGGATCACCTGGGCGACATGGATTTCAAGGTGGCGGGAACCCGAGACGGCGTCACCGCCCTGCAGATGGATATCAAGATCGACGGGATCACGCGCGAGATCATGGAGACCGCGCTCGAGCAGGCGCGCGAAGGGCGCCTCCACATCCTGAGCAAGATGGCGGAGGCGATCGACGCGCCGCGGGGCGAGATGTCCGAGTTCGCACCGCGCATCATCGCCTTCAAGATCGACCCGGAGAAGATACGCGACGTCATCGGAAAGGGAGGGACGACCATCCGCGCCCTGACCGAGGAGACCGGCACCACCATCGATATCACCGACGACGGGACGGTGAAGATCGCCTCCATCGACAATGCGGCGGCTCAGGAGGCGCGCCGGCGCATCGAGCAGATCACGGCCGACGTGGAAGTGGGCCAGATCTACGAGGGACGCGTGGCGAGGCTCATGGACTTCGGCGCCTTCGTCAACATCCTGCCAGGCAAGGACGGGCTCGTGCACATCTCGCAGATCTCCGACGAGCGCGTGGAGAACGTGAGCGACAAGCTCAAGGAGGGCGACCGCGTGCGGGTCAAGGTGCTCGAGGTGGACAAGCAGGGGCGCATCCGTCTGAGCATGAAAGCGGTGAGCCAGGAGGCGGCCGCGAGCTGAAGCCCTGCCGTTGCGCCGATGCAGTCGGGAAAGGGGCCTCCGAGCCCCTTTTTTCGTGCCCGTCGGCTTCCGACACGCCCTGTTTAACACGAAG
>CAZPFD010000265.1:0-1438 GCA_964585725.1 uncultured Ectothiorhodospiraceae bacterium
GCCCGATGGTGAGCGGGAAGAAGGCGGAGCAGGCCGCTCCCGCGAGCGCGAACAAGCCGATGCCGAGAAGCTCGCTGGAAGCGTAGGGCAGAAGCTCGAAGGCCGCGATCATGAGAAACGGCATCGCGAGCCACATGCGATGCGCCGACACTCGCAGGGCGAGCACGGAGACCAGCAGGCGGCCGCACACCATCGCTCCCCAGAACACGGACAGAGCGAGGGCTGCCGTCATCTCGGGGAGCCCCTTCGATTCCTGCAGGTATACCACCGCCCAGTTGGCGAAGGTGCCCTCGGCGAAGGCGTACAGCACCGCGATGGCCGCGAGCAGCCAGAACGCCGCGGCCCGGGCGGGATGCGCCGGCGCCGCGGCCAGCGGCGCTCGACCGGCCGCGGGCGCGGCGCTGCCGTGCGCGAGCGGCAGCGGGACCAGCATCGCGAGGATCGCCGCCGCCAGGCTCACCGCCAACAGGCTGACGGGAAACCCCACCCAGGCCGCCCGTCCTATGAAGTAACCGGCGAGCAACGGACCCGCCGCCAGGCCTGCCCCGAGCAGAGTGTGCAGCGCCACGATGGCGCTCTGACGGCGATCGGGGAAGAACAGCGGCGGATACGCGTTGAGCGGCGCGCCGAGCGCGCCGAACCCGAAGCCGAGCAGGGCGGTGGCCAGCATCAGGGCGGGGAACGGCGCTACCAGCGCCGAGCCCGCGAGCAGCGCCTGCGACCCCGCGTTCGCAAGCAATCCGGCGCACAGCAACGCGCGCAACCCGAGACGGCGCGCCAGCACGCCGCCGCCCACCGCACCCAGCACCGCCAGCGCGACCTGGGGCAGGAACAGCGCACCGTACTGCGCGTCGGTCAGCGCGTACATGTGCTTGAGAACACCCCCGCTCGCGGGAATGCTGACCAGGGTGAGCCCCTGCAGCAGCGCCGCCGAGTAGACCGCGGCGACGCCGAGCACCCTCATCGGTGCGCCTGCGGCCGACGCCGCCATGGCCGTGCGCTCAGGCACGGAGCTTGACCTCTGCCTCATGAGCTTTGACCTCTTCTTCGATCTTCCGCGTCAATCGACGGGACGTCTGCGCGAAGCGCAGGTGCACCAGATCCGGCGGAAACAGCATCTCCCAGTTCCATTCGAAGAACACGCGCACCTTGCGCGCGAGCGTGGGTACCTTGAGCAGGTACACGCCGCGCCACAGCAGCCAGGCAAGGAAGCCCGAGACGCGCACGCCCCATATCTCCGCCACCGCCTTGTTGTGGCCGATGGATGCGAGCTGGCCCTGCGAGCGGTAACGAAAGGCGCGCGTCGTCTCCCCGCGCAGAGAGCGCGCCAGGTTGTGCGCGAGCTGCTCGGCCTGGCGGGTGGCGAACTGCGCGGTCGGGGGCGACAGGCGCGCGTCCGCGGCGTTGACCACCGCGGCGCAGTCGCCGATGGCCCACA
>CAZPFD010000265.1:1448-5204 GCA_964585725.1 uncultured Ectothiorhodospiraceae bacterium
CCCACAGTCCCGGATGCCCCGCCACGGACATGTCGGGAAGCGTCTCGATGCGCCCGCGCTGCAGCGGAAGCCCGAGGCCCGTGACCAGTGCATTGGGCCTGGTGCCGATGGTGCAGATCACGGTGCCCGCCTCTATCCGATCCCCGGATTCGAGCACCACGCCGCGGTCGTCGACGCGAACGACCCGGGTGTCGAGGCGTACGTCGATGCCGTACTGCGCCATCTTGCGCTGCGCGAACGCGCCGAGACTCGGCGGCAGCTCGGGAAGAAGCCGATCGGTTGCGTGCAGCACGACGACCCGGAAGTCCTGCTCCTTGCAGTGCGCGTAGTAGCGGCTCGCCGAGTGCAGGAAATCGGCGATCTCGCCCGCCACCTCGACGCCGCTGAAGCCTCCCCCGACGACCACGAACGTGGTCAACCAGCGCCGCGCGTCGCGATCGTCTTGCAGCTCCGCCTGCTCGAGGCGCACGATGACCCGGTTGCGCAGGAACAGGGCGTCGCCCAGGGTTTTGAGCGGCAGAGCGTACTTCGCCATGCCGGGCACCAGATCCAGGTTCGCTGTCGTGCCGAAGGCGAGCACGAGGTGGTCGTAGCCGATCACCCCGGACCCCTCGCCCAGGTACTCGACCTCGCGTCGCTCGCGGACGATGCCGGTCGCGGTGACCATGCAGAACTGCGTCCGTTCCAGCATCAACCGGATGGGAGCGACCGCGTGGCTGGGCAGGATGGAGGCGCCCACCACCTCGGCGAGCAGAGGGTTGTAGGTGATGAAGTTGTCGTGGCTCAGCAGCGTAATCGCCGCCTCCTCCGGCAGGCGCTTCTCCAGCGCGCGTGCCAGCGTCGTTCCGGCGAAGCCGCCGCCCAGGATGACGATGTGCGGAGCGCTCATGGTCGATTCCTCGCTGCGAACGCGTCCAGACCTAGGAGACCGCGCTCAGTGCCGGACGGCGCCCTTTCGACGTTCGCCAGATGACGGGGATGTCCTTGCGATAACGCCGGAAGACGAGGTTCGCGATGAGACCGGTCCAGCCGGTCTGGTGCGCGGCGCCGATCCCCTCCCCGGTCTCGCCGTCGAAGTACTCGAAGAACAGAAGCAGATCTTTCGAGTACGGATCGTCCTGGAACTTGCCCGCGCGGCGCATGGCGGGCGCGTGCCCGTCGTCGCCCCGGCGGTAGAGATCCACCAGGCGCTCGGCGATGAGCGTGGCGATCTCGCGCAGGTTCATCGGTTCCCCGCCCGCGCACGGCACGGGGACCGTGAAACCGTCGCCCAGATACCGGTGATACTTCTCCAGCGCCTGCACCAGGGTGTAGTTGGTGGGCATCCACACCGGCCCGCGCCAGTTCGAGTTGCCCCCGAACAGCCCGGAGTTCGACTCGCCCGGCACGTACTCGATGAAGACGTCGCCGATCCCCGGCAGCGTGCCCACGTGTCTGTTGCCGGCGTGGATACGGCTCACGCTGCGCACGCCGTGCGGTGAGAGAAAGCGCTCTTCGTCGAGCATCCGCTGCAGGATCGGCACGAGCATCTCCTCGTCGACCAGCGCGAGCAGGTGCTCCCCGCGCTCGTTCGTGGCCTCGGGACACGCGCATACCGGGTACCCGCGCAGCAATCCACCCCCATGCTCGCTGAGCATGGCGCGGAAGCGCGGTGCGCCGCGCAGCAGGCGCTCGTCCACGATCTCGCAGGCGAAGAGCGGGATCAGCCCCACCCAGGAATAGACGTCGATGCGGTGCTGCCGGCCGTCGGGGGTGACCACCACGTCCTTGAAGAAGCGTTCCTCCGGATCCCACAGTGACAGCCCGCCGTCCGTGTGCCCGGCGATGGCGTTGGCGATGGCGAGGAACTGCTCGTAGGTCTGGATCGCGATGTCCTCGTAGTCCGGATCCTCGCCGCAGAGCTCGAGCGCCATGATGGTCATGTTGAGCGCGAACATCGCCATCCAGCCGGTGGCGTCCGCTTGCTTCAGACTGTACCCGGCGGGAAGGGGGTGGTTCGAGCGATCGAAGACGGAGATGTTGTCGAGCCCGAGGAAGCCCCCCTCGAACACGTTCTGGCCGCCGGCGTCCTTGCGGTTGATCCACCACGCATAGTTCAGCAGCAGCTTGTGGAAGGCGCGCTGGAGAAAGCCGAGGTCCGCGCGACCGCGCTGCACGCGCTCGGCGCGAAAGACCTTGAGCGTGCCCATGGCATGCACGGGCGGGTTGACGTCGCTGAAGGACCACTCGTAGGCGGGGATCTGCCCATTCGGATGCAGGTAGCGCTCGTGCAGCATGAGCTCGATCTGATCCTTGGCGAAGTCGACGTCGACGAGCGCGAGCGCCGCGCAGTGAAAGGCCAGATCCCAGGCCGCGAACCAGGGGTACTCCCAGGCGTCGGGCATGGAAATGACGTGGGCCGCCTTCAGGTGCCGCCAATCCCGGTTGCGGCCACTGCGGCGCGCCGCCGGAGGCGAAACCTGGTCCCCGTTCAGCCACCGGTCCACATCGTAGTGAAAGAACTGCTTGCTCCAGATCATCCCCGCCAGGGCCTGGCGCACGATGCGGTGATCCTCGGCGCTCGCCTCGGGCAGGAGCTCGTCGTAGAAGATGTCCGCCTCCGAGCGTCGCCGCGAGAAGAGCGCCGCGCTGCCCTGGAAGGGCACGGCCCGCGGCTTGGCCGAGAGCACCAGGTCCACGCGGCACTGGTCGCCGGCGGCCACCGTCATCGCGCTCCATGCGGCGAACTTGGTGCCGGTGCCCTCGGGATTGACCGCCTCGCGCTCGCCGTGAACGACGCGGCGGTGGAAGGCGTCCTTCACGTAGGGCGTGCGGTTCGGCTGCCCCCACAAGCGCTCCGCGTTGCTCTCGTTCTCGGTCAACAGGAGCTCGGCGGGCTGCCGGCCGTACAGATAGTAGACGCCGAGGGTGGGGTGCTCGGCGCGCACAGCCCAGTTGGCTCCGCGCGGCGCCTCGATGGTTTCGAACCGCGGTCGCTGGGCATCGACGGCGCCGTCCCAGGACCAGATGTTGCGGAACCACAGGGTCGGCAGCAGATGCAGGGTGGCGCTCTCGGGGCCGCGGTTGTAGGCGAGGATGTATGCGTGAACGCCGTCGGGGGCCGCCTTGGCATAGTGTACCTGGACGTCCCAGTACCGATCCTCGTCGAAGGCGCCGGTGTCGAGCAGGCCGAAGGGCGGACGCTCCCGGCCGCAGCGCGCGTTCTCGTCCACGAGCCAGCCGTACGGATACTCGCCCTGAGGGTACTTGTAGTGATAGCGCAGGTAGCTGTGGCTCGGAGTCGCATCGACGTAGAAGTAGAATTCCTTCACGTCCTCGCCGCGGTTGCCCTGGTTGCCGGTGAGGCCGAAGGCGCGCTCCTTCAGAATGGGGTCGCGTCCGTTCCACAGCGCGAGGGCGAAGCACAACCGCTGCTCCTCGTCGCAGATGCCGGCGAGCCCGTCCTCGCTCCAGCGATAGGCGCGGGAGCGCGCCTGATCGTGATCGAAGTACTCCCAGGCGGAGCCGTAGGGACTGTAGTCCTCGCGCACGGTGCCCCAGGCGCGTTCCGAGAGATACGGACCCCACAACCGCCAGTTCTCCTTGCCCTGGTGCTGCGCCTCGAGGCGCTCTCGTTCGGCGTTCATCTTGCGGTCTCCCTCAATCTGTTCCCGTTGCTTCAACCATCCAAGCCCCCATGAGACACAGCCCCCGCGCCGGGGCCGGGGGGCCCCCGCCGAGAGGTCAGGTGCGCCGCGCGGGGGGGGGCGCGGGGGC
>CAZPFD010000266.1:0-5166 GCA_964585725.1 uncultured Ectothiorhodospiraceae bacterium
GGGACGCTCTCCCGCTTCCGCAGTAGGTCGTTCAATGCCCTACACGCTCCTAGCGCGGATTTCTCACCATCGCGCAGGCGAGCCGGCCCACCGTCTGCACCGCTCCCGCGATGGTCTCGCTCCAGGGCAGGCCCGCCGAGAGGCGAATGAAGTTCTTGAACTTCCCCGATGCCGAGAACAGGACGCCGGGCGCGATGCTCACGCCGTGGCCCAGCGCCTCATCGAAGAGCAGCCGGCTGTCGACGGCGCGGGGCAGCTCCACCCACAGCACGAAGTTGCCCTGGGGATCAGTGACGCGCGTACCCTCCGGGAAGGATTCCAGGATCGCCGCGCGCATACGCGCGACCTGCTCCGCGTACTCGACCCTCACCCGGCGCATGAAGCGGTCGTAATTGCCGTTGCGCAGGAACTCGGCCACGGCGAGCTGGGGCAGCGAAGCCGTGGCCGCACTCATGGTCTGCTTGCAGCGCCGCACCTCGTCCATGTAGCGCCCCGGGAGGATCCAGCCCACGCGGTAGCCCGGGGCGAGGGTCTTGGAGAAGGACGCACAGGTCAGAACGCCGCCGGTCTCGTCGTAGCGCCTGGCGATGCCCGGGCGCCTGGGCTCGAACGACAGATCGCCGTAGATGTCGTCCTCGATCAGCGGCACGCCCCGCTCGGCCAGCAGCTCGACCAGGCGGCGCTTGTGATCCTCGGGCATGAGGCTGCCCAGCGGGTTGCTGAGATTCGACACGGTGATGACCGCCTTCACGTCCACCTCGTTCAGGGCCTTCTCGAGCGCCTCCAGGCACATGCCCGTGCGCGGGTCGGTGCGCACCTCGAGCGCCAGCATGCCGAGGCGCTCGATGAGCTGAAGCACCAGGAAGTAGGCGGGTGATTCGACCGCGACCACGTCGCCCGCCTTGGCCGTCGCCTGAAGGGCGAGCGCCAGCGCTTCGGTCGTGCCCGTCGTGATCAGCACGTCATCGGGGGAGACGGTGCAGCCGATCTCCGCGGCGCGCAGCGCGATCTGCCGGCGCAGCTCCTCGGCGCCCAGGCCCAGGCTGATCTCCAGGGCGGCGAGACTGTGCCGGTTCGCCACCTGCGCCGTCGCGCGCATCAACCCCTTCACGGGCAGCAGCTCGGGCGAGGGGTTGGCGATGCCCAGAGAGACGATCCCCGGCTGAGCGTTGACCGCGAAAATGGTGCTGACCATGTCCCCCAATCTCACCCTGCGCGGCATGGCCCGCGGGGAGCTCGCCCTCGGCACGGAGCGGGTCGTCGCCGGGCGGGTCCGCACGTAGAAGCCGGACCGCGGGCGCGACTCCAGATAGCCCTTGCGCTCGAGCGCCATGTAGGCCTGCATGGCCGTCGCCAGGCTCACCCCTTCCTGCTCGCTCAGGCGCCGCAGCGAGGGCGCCCGGTCCCCCGGGCGCAGGACGCCGCTCTCGATGCGGGCGCGAACGCGTCCCTCGATCTGCTCGTAGAGAAATGAGTCGGCCGCAGCCCGTGTCGTGGCGTGCATCTGTTATGGTCTCAGTTACAGAAAATTGTGTCTGTTATGGTAACACTTGTGCGTCTATTCTGCACTCATCGTGACCCCGATGGTCCGAGAGCCTCCGCCCCGGCGGAGCGGCGAATATCCACCGCAAGCAACGGATATCCGGCCGGCGCCGCGCGTTCCATGATCTCCGGCGTCGACCTGACCTGAAACACACGGGAGCGAAACCATGGTTGCGCGAAGCGAACACCTGGAATGGGCGGCTGAGCGGACCGCCCGCGGCGTCGGCGGCTTTCATCCCGGCGAGCACCTGCTGGCCCTGGCGCGCGGGCTGCTGGAGGCCATGGAACGCTCGTCTCAGCGGCGCGCACTGGCCGCGCTGGACCATCGCCTGCTCGCCGACATCGGTCTCACCCGCGCACAGGCGCTGGCCGAGGCGCGCAAGCCGTTCTGGCGCAAGTGAGCGGTTTTATCCTTTCGTGAACTTTCCGTGATCTCCCCGTGACGCCGGATGCGTAAGCTCCGGATTCCGGTCACAGACCAACTACTCGCGGAGGAGAACATGGTCGCTCGAATTGCTGGCAAACCCGGCCCGCTCGTCCTGGGCGTCGCGCCGTTCGCTCTGGCATTCACGCTCGGTGCGTGCGCTCACGCCCAGACGTCCGGGATGGACTCGTCGGGTGAATCCGCCATGAGCGAAAGCTCGATGGAAAAGGACACGATGAAAGAAGAAGAGCCGATGAAGGACACCATGATGGAGGAGTCATCGATGGAGAAGGATTCCATGAAGGAGATGGAGGAGTCCTCCATGGGCGGATCGACCATGGAGGGTGACTCGATGAAGGAGATGGAGGAATCCTCCATGCAGGATTCGTCCATGGGTGACGACTCGGGCAAGTCGTACTGAAGGGAGCGTTTGCGGCATTCAGCGGGTTTGCCAGGGAGGGCGACTCCGCCGCACGCCCGCGGACGGAACCGAACGCGATAAAGGCGGCCTCACAACGTCACGTGTCCCAGCTTCTCGCGTTTCGTGTCCAGATAGGAGCGGTTGCTCTCGGTGGCGGGCGCGGTCAGCGGCATGCGGGCTTCGACGCGCACCCCGTGTGCACTGATCTCCCGCGCCTTGCGGGGATTGTTGGAGAGAAGGCGCACGGAAGTCACGCCAAGATCGCGCAGTATCTGGGCGGCGATGCGGAAGTCACGCGGGTCCGGGGCGAACCCGAGCCGCACGTTGGCCTCCACCGTATCGTATCCCGCGTCCTGTAGCTCGTATGCCCGGATCTTGTTCAGCAGCCCGATACCCCGACCTTCCTGATCCAGATAGACGACGACTCCCGCCTTCTCGGCTGCAATCATCTGCATCGCCGTACGAAGCTGCCAGCCGCAGTCACAGCGCAGCGAATGGAACGCTTCCCCGGTCAGACACTTCGAGTGCACCCGCACGAGGGGCGTGCCGCCGCCCGCTCCGTCGCCGTGAAGGAACGCCAGATGCTCGCCTGGATGAGCGTCGCTGCGGTAAGCGATCACGCGGAAGTCACCATAGGGCGTGGGCAAGTGCGTCTGCGCGCAGCGGTGCACCACCCGCTCATGCGCCAGACGGTAGTCGACGATCTGTGCCACGGTGATAAGCGTCAGCCCGTGCGCCTTGGCGAAGCGCGCGAGCTGGGCGCGGCGCATCATGCTCCCGTCGTCCGCCAGGATCTCGCAGATGACTCCCGCCGGGGCGAGCCCCGCGAGGCGCGCCAGATCCACGCTCGCCTCGGTCTGGCCCCGTCGCTCGAAGACCCCTTTGGGCCGCGCCTGCAGCGGTGCAATGTGACCGGGCCGGCGCAGATCCCCTGCCGTGCTCGCAGGGTCGAGGGCCACGCGTATGGTCGTGGCCCGATCGCTGGCGGAGGCACCGGACGCAATGCCGAATCGATCGTGAGCGTCGACGGTCACCGTGAACGCAGTGCCGCGGGGATCGCCGTTGCGCTCCGTCATCTGGGGCAGACCGAGCGCCGTGCAGCGCTCCGGGGTGAGGGCGAGGCAGATGAGACCGCGTCCGTGCATGGCCATGAAGTTGACCATCTCCGGCGTGACGCGCTGGGCGGCCGCCACCAGATCGCCTTCGTTCTCCCGCCCCTCGTCGTCCGCAACGACGACCAGGCGGCCGTCGCGGATGTCCCGTATAGCTTGTTCTACCGTCCCGAACGCCATGCGTTGCTTCCCTCGCATCCCCCGCCGCTCATCGGCGCGCCGTAGACGCCGCGTGTCCGGACCCGGGATGCTCCGCATTCCTGCTCACGGATTCGGAACGCCGCAAAAGGAGGTTAACGCGTGTGGAACGCCGGGATCCATCCAGCCCGGAGGCTCAGAGGCTCATCATGCCGGACCGAAGCCGGGAACACGATTCCTTCACTCAATGGGCGCTCAGCGACCGCACGAGCTCGCGCACCTCCGCGGGTCGCACCGGCTTCTCGATGTGCCGGCACCCGGCCTGATCCAGAAACTGCCGCGCCTTGGTGCTCAAGGTGTCGCCGGTGACGAACGCGATCCTCGCGCACAGTTCGGGATGCCGCTCCTGGAGGATTCGATAGAAGCTCGGACCATCCATCTCCGGCATGCGCAAATCGCTCAGAATGAGATCGAAGGCGCCCTTTCCGATCTCTTCCAGCGCCTCCTTTCCCGATGAAGCCACCACCACCCGATGGCCATCGCCCGCGAGGATATCGGCGATGACCTCCGCCACGTCGGGCTCGTCGTCCACGATCAACACCGACAAACCCGGCGCTGCGTCCTCCCCGTCGTCTCGGGCAGCCGGCCGCGCCGAATCCCCTGCCTCGCTCGCCGGCAGCTCGACGGTGAACACCGTGCGTTGCCCCGGCACGCTCTCCACCCGGATGGACCCGCCGTGGGACTCCATGATGCGGTGGCACAGGGCGAGCCCGATGCCCGTCCCGCTGCCCGCGTCCTTGGTCGTGAAGAAGGGTTCGAAGATGCGCGAGCGGATTTCGGCGGGGATCCCCGGGCCGTTGTCGCGCACCTTGAGGAACACCCTCTTCGTCCTGCGATCGTAGCCGGTGGCGACCTTGAGGCGCTTCGGACCCTGTTGCTCCTCGAGGGCGTGCTGTGCGTTCACCATCAAGTTGGTGAGGACCTGGTTCAGCTGATCCGCGTCACCCCACACCGGCGGCAGATCCGGGGCCAGATCCAGATGCGCCTCGATGTCGTGCGACCGCAGAGCGTAGCCGGTCACCTCCAGCGTCGTCTCGACGATGTCGTTCAAGCTGACGCAACGCATCTCCGCCGGCTGCTGGCGCGCCATGGTCAGGAAGGTCCGGACGATGCGGGCGCACCGGTCGGCTGCGTTGCCGATCTTGGCCGCGCGCTCCACGATGCGCGGATCGGTGTTCGTCTCCTGGAGCAACAGCGCTTGGCCGACGACCACGGACAGCGGATTGTTCAGCTCGTGCGAGACGCTCGCGAGCAGCTGCCCGAGGGCGCTCAGCTTCTCGCTCTGATACAGAGCCTCGCGCTGGCGAGCCATCTGCGCCTCCACCGTGCGCCGCTCGGTCATGTCGTAGGTCGTCGACACGATGACCTCCTCGCCTTTGAAACGAATGAGCCGTGCGGATATCGCGCCCGGGAAGCTGCTGCCGTCGGCGCGCTTGAGGCGGGCCTCGTACTCATCGACCATGCCGTGC
>CAZPFD010000267.1:0-5101 GCA_964585725.1 uncultured Ectothiorhodospiraceae bacterium
GTGACGCCGGGCAAGGGCGGAGAGATCCATCTCGAGCGCCCGGTGTTCGACACCGTGCACGACGCGGTGGCGGCGACCGGGGCCCGGGCGAGCATGATCTACGTTCCCGCCGCCTTCGCCGCCGACGCCATTCTGGAGGCCGCCGATGCCGGCATCGAGGTCATCGTCTGCATCACCGAGGGCATCCCGGTGCTGGACATGCTGAAGGTGCGCGCCGCCTTGCCCAGCTACCCGAGCGCCAGACTGGTGGGACCCAACTGCCCCGGGGTCATCACGCCGGGAGCCTGCAAGCTGGGCATCATGCCGGGCGCCATCCACAAGCCCGGCAGAGTCGGCGTCGTCTCCCGCTCCGGGACGCTCACCTACGAGGCCGTCCACCAGACCACGCTGAACGGGCTGGGGCAGAGCACCTGCGTGGGGATCGGGGGCGATCCCATCCACGGCATGACCTTCATCGACTGTCTGGCGTTGTTCGAGGCGGACCCGGAGACCGACGGCGTCATCATGGTGGGCGAGATCGGCGGCAGCGCCGAGGAGGAGGCGGCGGAGTACATCCGCGCCCACGTGAGCAAACCCGTGGTCGCCTACATCGCCGGCGTCACCGCCCCCCCGGGACGGCGCATGGGCCACGCCGGAGCCATCATCGCCGGGGGCAAAGGGACCGCCGAGGCGAAGTACGCGGCCCTGGAGGAGGCGGGCGTGCGCACGGTGCGCTCCCCCGCGGACCTGGGCAAAGCCATGCAGGAGTGCCTCTCGGGCGCGTGACGCACACGCGCTCGTGATCACCCGCAAGGTCACGAGATCGTGCTCAACGGGCGGCCGGGAAGATCCTTCTTGAGCCGCGCCCGCAGCTCGGCCCGCGCAGAGATCGAAGACGGCGGTTAACGTCGCCCGCCCGGGGCCGAAAAGACATCTGCGGACATGCTGCCCCGGGGGCTCCGGCGGAATGCCTACCCTCTCGATCATCATTCCCTGCTATAACGAAGGCGAGACCCTGGCCAGCGTGCTCGACGCGGTGCACGCGTCGCCGGTCGCGGACAAGGAGATCATCGTGGTGGACGACGGCTCCACCGACGGGTCGGCGGAGCTCATCCGCGGCCCTCTCGCACCGCTCATCGACGTTTCTCTGCACCACCCCGTCAACCGAGGCAAGGGCGCAGCCCTGCGCAGCGGCATCGGCGTCGCCCGGGGCGACTACGTGCTGATACAGGACGCGGATCTGGAGTACGACCCGGACGACCATCCCCGGCTCATGCAGCCGCTGCTCGCCGACGAAGCCGACGTGGTATACGGAAGCCGCTTCCTGGAGGGCCCGCCCCGCGGCTGCATCAGCACGCGGTCCTATGTCGCCAACCGCTGCCTGACCTGGCTCTCGAACCGGTTCACCGGGCTCAACCTCACCGACATGGAGACCTGCTACAAGGCGTTTCGCCGCGGGCTCATCCAGTCCGTGGCTCTCGAGGAGGACCGGTTCGGTTTCGAGCCCGAGGTCACGGCGAAGCTGGCCGCGCTGCCCGGCATTCGGATCCGCGAGATCCCCATCCGCTACGACGCTCGCACGGCCCGTCAGGGCAAGAAGATCGGCTGGCGTGACGGGGTGCGGGCCATCTACTGCATCGTGCGCTACCGCAAGGCCTCGAAGCCGGGCTCCCCGGCGGATGTCGAGGCGGACACGGATCTGCCGTCGCGGCTCGGGGATTAGGGAAGCGCCTTCAGGCGCTGCGCATCCACCCGCAGCAGCACGGCGGCCACCCGCCCGTCCTCCTCAGAGCGCCGCAACCACACGAGGCGCGTCCACCCCCGGAAACGCGGCAGCAGACGCAGCCCGTCGAACGCATCGCCCGTGTAGCGCGGATTCATCCTGCTCAGGTACACGTACTCGGCCCGGGTGCGGCGTACGGCGTCTACGTACTGCGCCCGATCCCCCCGCCACGGCAACCGCTCGCCGCGGCGATCCGCCAGGAGCGCGATGTAGGCGGGGGTGAACCACAGCACGCGCGCCGTCGCCGGGGTGCTGCGGCGGATCCGCTGCATGTCGCCGAACATCCCCCGCTGCTCCGCGGCCGCCGCGCGCGCCTGGGCGAGGTCCGGATGGCGGTAGTACTCGGTGACGTGCCGGTGACCGGGGGTCTGCGCGCGCTGGTGCATGAACGCCATGGTCGGCGCCACCAGCAGCGCCATCATCAGCGCGCCCGCTGCCGCCACCGCTCCCGGGCGGCGGACCCGGGGCGCAAGCGCGGCGAGCGTGCGCAGCGCATACAGCGCGTGCACGACGCAGAGCGGCAGGATGGGATACACGAAGCGCGTCATCTGCCCGGGCGCCGGCCACAGCAACAGCACGAGCAGATAGACCACCACGTACCAGGCATCGAGCCTGCCCGCCCGGGCCCGTAATCCCAGGCCCGCGAGCGCGAGCAGCCCGAACCCCACCGTCAGGAGATAACGCACATCTGCCGCGTGCACCCAGTAGATGAGCCAGCTGGTGTGCCAGGCCTCGTACAGCGCCGTGAGCTGCGGGCCGACGTGCGCCGCCAGGCTCCATTGTCCGCGCTCTGCGGCGCCGAGGCCTTCCCACGCCCGTGACCAGATGGAGAGATAGTGCTCGGTGAGCGCCCCCGGCCACAGCCCGTGACCGATGAGGACCAGGCCCAGGGCCGCCGCCGCCGGCAGCGCCCAGGGCGCGGCCGCCGACGGCCCGCCGCGCACCCCGCGCAGCACGCCCAGGGCGCAGAAAGCCGCCACCAGGCTCAGGCCGATAGTGCGGGTCAGCACGCAGGCGCCGAGCAGCCCTCCGAGGAGCAGGCCCGCGCGGGGCGCGCCGTGCATCCGGCGCCATCGTGCCTCGGCGAGCAGCGCACCCAGCGTGAGCAGCAGGTAGAGGTTCTCGCTCAGAATGCCCAGGCTGTTGATCCACAGGGCGGGGCTCACCAGCAGGATGGCGGTGGCGGCCAGGGCCAGGGAGGGCGAATCGAGCTCGGCGGCGGCGAAGCGATACAGCAGCAGGCACGCTCCCACCAGACACGCGAGCACGAGCGCGTGGGCGGCGGTGAAGCTGTGGGCGCCGCCCGTCACCGCCAGGAGCAGGGGAAAGAGCGGCGGATAGGCCTGCTCGGCGAACGCGTCCGCCACCGCGGCGCTGGCCTGCGACCAGGGGGACCAGTACTGCCCCATGATCAGATAGCTCACGCTGTCGTCGGCGAAAGAGCTCAGGCCTTCGTGGACCGCGAAGCGCCACCCGACGCCCGCAACAGCGAGCAGGGATGCGAGCAGCGCCAGGCCGTGAGCGTTTCGCAGCGGTATGCGCATGGGCTAAGGGTGGCGGTGCGCGTTGCGCGCGCCGTCGTGGCTCGAAGAGCAACAAACGTGCCACGAGGGTTCTCGTATCGGCCGGGCGCCGCGCGGGTGAAGCCCCGGACGGACTAGGAATGCCCTACACGCTCCTAGTCCGAGCTGCGCCGCGCGGTGCGCAGGGCTCCCGAGAGCTCCGGAATGGCCGAATGCTCCGGGTAGTTCAACTCCAGCACGCGCAAGGCGTCGGCGGCCAGGTCGTAGAGCTCCATTTCGCGGTAGGCGTTGGCCATCAGCACGAGCGCGTCGGAGACGGAGGGCGTGCGCTGGTAGTTCTCGATGACGTACTTGGCACGATTGGCGGCGGCCACGTAGGCCTTGCGCCGCATGTAATACCTGGCTACGTGAAGCTCATACTCGGCGAGATTGTTGCGCAGATATACCATGCGCTGCGCCGCATCCGCGGAATACTCGCTCTCGGGAAAGCGTTGCACGAGCTCGGAGAAGTCCTCGAAGGCCTGGCGCGCCGCCCCGGGATCGCGTTGCGAGTCATCGGTAGGGAGAAGCCCGCTGAGGATGCCCCGTCCCTGATTGAAGTTGGTCAGCCCCTTGATGTAGTAGACGTAGTCCACGTTGGGATGGCGCGGATGCAGCTTGATGAAGCGATCGGCGGCCGCGATGGCGGATGCGGGCTCGTCGCCCTTGTAGTAGGCGTAAACGATCTCCAGGTGCCCTTGCTGCGCGTGCGGCCCGAAAGGGTAGCGGGAATCGAGCTTTTCGTAGTACTCGATGGCGGTCTGGTAGTTGCCCGTGTCGAGGGCGGCCCGAGCCTCCTCGTAGAGACGCTTGGCCGACCACCCAACGGTGGGATCGTCCTTGTCGGCGAAGAAGCCGCACGCCGAAACGCCGGCGAGAAGCGGCAGCAGAACCAGGAATCGATATACTGAAGACATGTGGCGCGACGAGCGCATCGGCGTCAAGATCACAACGCACAGGCTACCCGCTACGCCCCGCAGCCCACAAGAGCCGAAAGATGCCCGCCCGCCGCCGAACGACGCGGCGGGCGGGCGCTGCCCGCGCGACCCGGGTGACTGCGGGACGGCGCCCCCCGCACGGGCCGTCGTCATCCCGGAGGAGATGGCAGGCGTGCGTGTGGACCAGGCCCTGGCGGCCCTGTTCCCGGCCTACTCGCGCTCGCAGCTTCAGCGCTGGCTGCGCGAGGGGCACGCCACCATCGACGGGCACCGGTGGCCGGCCAAGGAACGGGTGCGCGGCGGAGAGCGGGTGGAGCTGCGAGCGGTGCCCGCCAGCGAGCCGGCGTGGTCGGCGCAGGCTCTTCCCCTCGAGATCGTCCACGAGGACGCGGACCTCATCGTCCTCGACAAGCCCCCCGGCATGGTCGTGCACCCGGGCGCCGGCAACCCGCGCGGGACCCTGGTGAACGCCCTCCTGCACCACGATCCGAGCCTCGCCGGCGTGCCGCGCGCGGGCATCGTGCATCGGCTCGACAAGGATACGAGCGGCCTGCTGGCGGTGGCGCGCAATCTGGCGGCGCACAAGTCCCTCGTCGACCAGCTCAAGAGCCGCAGCCTGCAGCGAACCTACGAGGCCGTGGTGAGCGGAGTCTTGGTGAGCGGCGGCACCATCGAGGCGCCCGTAGGACGCCATCCGACCCTGCGCACGCGGATGGCCGTGGTCCCGTCCGGGAAGCCGGCCATCACCCGCTACCGGGTGCTGGAGCGCTTTCGCACCCATACCCGCGTGTGCGTGATGCTCGGCTCGGGGCGCACCCACCAGATCCGCGTGCACATGG
>CAZPFD010000268.1:0-5095 GCA_964585725.1 uncultured Ectothiorhodospiraceae bacterium
TTAGACTGTCTGCCATCGTAATGTCCCTGGTCTCGAGGTGTCCGTATGGACGTGATGGAGCGCATCAAGCAGCAGGTCGAAAGCCAGCCCATCGTCATCTTCATGAAAGGCACCCCGCATTTCCCCCAGTGCGGGTTCTCCGCGCGGACGGTGCAGGCGCTGCAGGCGTGCGGCGCCCGGTTCGGCCACGTGAACGTGCTCGCCGATCCGGAGGTCCGGCAGAACCTGCCGCGCTACGCCAACTGGCCGACCTTCCCGCAGCTCTACATCGACGGGGAGCTCATCGGCGGTTGCGACATCGTGATGGAGCTCTACCAGCGCGGTGAGCTCCAGCGCCTGGTGCAGCAGGCTCTGGAGGGAGCGGAGGGCGGCGCACAGGCCCACTGACCCGGCGGGAGCACCGACTTCCCCCGAGAATGGAACGGGCAACACCCCCCGTGCGGGGCGCGGAGCCCTTGCTCACGACTCCCATTGCCGCCACACGCAGGCACCGCCGCTGGCGGCGTCCAGTGCGGCCAGGCGGCGCGCGTGCGCCGCTTGCTCTTCCGCACTCGCCCGGATCACCGGCAACGGCGGCCGATCCGCCGTGATCCGGTCCCGCGCCGCCGCCTCTTCCGCAGCACTCCTCGGGACCCCGTAGAGCTCGAGCGTCGTCTGGCCGCCGGTCATGGCGAGGTAGACGTCGGCCAGGATCTCGGCGTCGAGCAGCGCCCCGTGGAGCTCGCGCTGGGAGTTGTCCACCCCGTAGCGCCGGCACAGTGCGTCGAGGCTGTTCTTTTGGCCGGGGTGAAGCTCGCGCGCGAGAGCCAGGGTGTCCACGATGGCGCAATGATCCCCGAGCCGACCCCACTCGACCCCGCTTCGCTCCAGCTCGTAGTCGATGAACACGGTGTCGAACGGAGCGTTGTGGATGATGAGCTCGGCGCCGCGCACGAAGTCGAGGAAGTCCCTCGCGATATCGTGGAAGCGGGGCTTGTCCTTGAGGAACTCGTTGTCGATGCCGTGGACCTCGAGCGCACCCGCGTCGATCTCCCGATCGGGACACAGGTACTGGTGAAACCGCCGCTGAGTCAGGCGGCGATTCACGAGCTCGACGCAACCGATCTCGATGATGCGATGGCCCAGCGCGGGCTCGAGGCCCGTGGTCTCGGTATCCAGCACGATCTGACGCACTGCTCGCCCCTCCGTTCAGCGCCGAAACATTTGCACCAAGCTCACAGGTTTCACGCTTTCCGAACGGACGATGTATTGTTTTTCAGCACGTCTTCGATGGCCGCCCGTGCGAGCGCATCCACGCGCTCGTTCTCGGGATGGCCCGCATGGCCCCGCACCCACACCCACTCCACGCGATGGCGCTGGGTCGCGGCGTCGAGCCGCTCCCACAGATCGCGGTTCTTGACCGCTTTGCGGTCGGCGGTCTTCCATCCCCGGCGCTTCCAGTCCGCCAGCCACCGGCTGATGCCGTTCCTCAGATACTCCGAGTCCGTAACCAGGCGAACGCGACAGGGCCGCTTGAGGGCTTCCAGGGCCTCGATGGCGGCGGTGAGCTCCATACGATTGTTGGTGGTGTGGGGCTCGCCCCCGGAGAGGGTGCGCTCCTGCCCCTTGTAGCGCAGCAGAGCGCCCCAGCCGCCCGGCCCGGGATTTCCCCGGCACGCGCCGTCGGTGAAGATCTCGACCGCCTCAGTCACGGACTCCGGCCCGCGCCGAGGGCTCCGCCAATCCCACGTTCACCAATCCCCGCCTCGAGGACCAGCGCGGCCTGATCGGGGTGAGCGGAATGACCTTCTTCTTCGCGCTGAGCAGGTAAGCCCCGGCCAGATAGGGCCAGACCCGTGCGCCCAGGGACTCCATGGAGCGCAGCCGATTCATCAAGCCCTCGCTGAGCAGAGGCGGGCGGAAGAAGTAGGTCTCGACGCCGGTGATCTGGAACCCGAGCAGAGCCAGCCAGTCCTTCAGCCGATTGAGCCCCAGAAAATGCCCCGTCCACGGCGCCAGACCCCGCCGGCGCAGCGCCACGCGCGCCAGCCCCAGCATGCTCCACGGATTGAACCCCGAGATGAGGACGCTGCCCTCGGGGACCAGAGCGCGTTGCGCCTCACGCAGCGCTTCGTGCGGCTTGTCCTCGAACTCCAGCACGTGGGGCAGGAGCACCACGTCGACGCTGTCCGACGCCACGGGCAGCGCGCTCGGTCGCCCGAGGAGGAGCGGATAGGGGCATTCGCTCAGGTTTTGGTCGATCTCGACGATAAAAGCGTTCAGTACACGAGTGTGCGAGAGCATGTCCGCGGGGCTCAATCGCCCCACCTGCACCAGATAGTAGCCGAACAGGTTCGGAAGGATGCGACTGAGCTGCTCGATTTCGGCTTCGAGAACCAGCCTGCCCGGCGTCGAAGCAAACCACTCGTACAGGCGACCTCGTGCGTCGGACGTTGATTGCGTCACTGAGGACATGGTCAATTCTGCATCATCCACCCCCCGCACGGGAGCAACGTATCGGCATACGTTGCAGCGATCTCGCAAAACGGTATCATATTTGCCGGCCGAAGGGGGAAGCCGGATGCTGAAAAACAAGAACGACCCGCAGCCGTAAGGATCGCCACGGATGTCAGGAAGATACCTCGGAGGCGATCGACTCACTCACCTGATCTCGTGCGCGTGCCTGCTCGGCGCGCTGGCGGGCTGCTCCTTCAACGGCCTCCAGCGCCCGCAGGACCCGGTCGCCGAGACCGTGCCCACCGCACCGGCGGCGAGCATCGACACGGGGGCGCCCGAGCTGCTTCTCAAGGAACGAGCGGCGAAGGACCTGAGCCGGCTCATGGGCCTCGGTCCTGCGGGCGGGCCTTTGGATGCGCCCGCGCAAGAACCCGACGATGTCTGGGCCCGGATCCGGGCCGGATTCACGATGCCCCTCGAAGAGCTCGCGGAGCGACCGCGCGTGCAGCGTGAGCGCCGGTGGTTCGCGGGCAACCCGGCTTACTTCGATCGCGTGGCCCAGCGGGCGCACCCTTATCTGCATTATCTGGTGCAAGAGGCGGAGCGGCGCGAGCTGCCCCTGGAGCTGACGCTCATGCCCGTCATCGAGAGCGCGTTTCAGCCCTTCGCCTACTCGCCGAGCCACGCAGCCGGCATCTGGCAATTCGTTCCCGGGACTGCACGCAAGTACGGCCTCAAGCGAAGCTGGTGGTACGACGGGCGCCGCGACATCGTCGAGTCCACGCGCGCCGCGTTCGATTACCTCGAGCGCCTGCACGCGGAGTTCGAGGGCGACTGGCTGCTGGCCGTGGCCGCCTACAACTGCGGCGAGGGCAACGTCAATCGCGCCATCCGGCGCAACCTGAAGGCCGGCAAGCCGACCGACTTCTGGTCGCTGCCGCTCCCGCGCGAGACGCGTCATTACGTGCCGCGTTTGATCGCAGTGGTCTCCGTCGTCGCGAATCCCGATCGCTATGGCATTTCCCTCGCGCCGATCCCGAACGAGCCGTATTTCGAGCGCATCGCCCTCGACGGGCAGATCGAGCTCGGCCTCGCCGCGGAGCTGGCCGACATGCAGCTCGAGGACTTCTACATGCTCAACCCGGGATTCAACCGCTGGGCGACGGATCCGGATGGACCGCATCATCTGCTCGTGCCGACCGAGGTGGCGGAGACGTTCCGCGAGCGGATCGCCGAGCTGCCCGCCGAGGAGCGCGTCGCCTGGCTGCACCACCGGATCCGCGAAGGCGAGACGCTCGGGGGCATCGCCCACCGCTACGGGACCCGCGTCTCGGTGCTCCAGGAGCTCAACAACCTGCGAGGCACGCTGATCCGCGCCGGCGGCGATCTGGTCGTGCCGGCGCCGGGCCGGCGGCGCACGGATTACACCAGGCGCTCCGGCGAGGATTCGGAATCCACGGATCAAGTGGTGCACCTCGTGCGCCGCGGCGACACCCTGTGGGACATCGCCAGGGCTTACCGCGTGCCCATGGACAGCCTCGCAGCCTGGAACGGGCTGCACCGCTCGTCGGTGCTGCGGGTCGGCCAGCGCCTGACGGTGCGCGGTGCGCCGGCGGGCACGGAAGGCGGGGGCGCCGTCACGCCCGCCGTCGTCGAGAACCTGGCCACCCAGCGCGTGGTCTATCGGGTGCGCCCGGGGGATTCGCTGTGGCGGATCGCCCGGCGCTTCAACGTCAGGGTGAGCTCGCTGCGAAGCTGGAACGGCATCGCGCAAGGCGAGTACCTCCATCCGGGCCAGCGCCTGAGCATCTACGTCGATCCGCGCCGATACGCGGAACCGAGCTGAGCAGCTTCCCCCTCCCCCGTCGTCGTACCCTGCGTCGGCCGCCCTGCCCGGCGAAGCCGCGCCTTTGCCTATAATGTCCTGTAGGCGCGCCGCCCCCGATCGCGGCGCGCTCAACTCAGGACCCGAGCCATGAAAGTCGAATTCGCACCGCTATCCGACGTCCGGCTGCAGCCGGGCACGACCTACGAGCACCCCCCGGAGCTCCCCGAGATCGTCCACCTCGACGATCCCGCCGCCGACGTGATGACCGACTTCCAGTTCGTCAGGCCGGTGACGGTACGGCCCGACGCCGCCATCGACGAGGCGCTGGAGCTCATGAAGCGTGCGGGCGTCCGTCTGCTTCTGGTCACCAACGATGCAGCGGCGATCATCGGTCTGATCACGGCGCGCGACATCATGGGCGAGAAGCCCATCAAGCTGGTGCGGGAGGCGCGCGTCCCGCGCTCGCACATCCGTGTCGATCAGATCATGACGCCCCAATCCCAGATCACCGGGTTGAACATGGTGAGCGTGCGCAACGCCCGCGTCGGGCATATCGTCGAGACGCTGCGCCGCCTCGAGCGCCAGCACGTGCTCGTGCTCGAGGTGGACGAGCACACCAAGAAGCAGCGCGTGCGGGGACTGTTCTCGACCAGTCAGATCGGCAAGCAGCTCGGTCTCGACCTCACGCAAGAGGTGGCGCCGGCGCACTCGCTCGCGCAGATGCAGCAGGATCTCGGCTGAGAGGAGGGGCGCGTCCCGGAGCCCGCCGAGGCCTATTTTTGGTTCTTCGCGGATTTCCGGGAAACCTTGCCGACGAGCTCCCTGGGAGAT
>CAZPFD010000269.1:0-5090 GCA_964585725.1 uncultured Ectothiorhodospiraceae bacterium
CCCTCGCCGCCGCCCGGGGCGTGCTCTCGCGGCGGAGGCATCTGCAAGAAGTATCCGCGCGCCTGGAGGCTCTCCATCACCTTGCGCACTTCGACCCGGGCCAGCCTGCGCCCCGGGTGGAGCTCCAGCTCCATGACGAGCTCGAGGGGTCCCATCTGCACGAGCAGGGCATCGGGAACGTCGGCGAACTCATCGTGCTCTTTGACGTACAGATACATCCCGTCATGACGCGTCGACTTGTAGATCCAGCAACGCATGATGCGCGTCGGCCGGCGTGCCGCCTCCCCGACCAGCGGTGAACCCAGGGTTGTGCAAAAGACGTTCGCGTGGCGACAATCCGAGCGGGGCTATCGAATCGACACGCCTTCACCTCGACTCGGGGCCGCCGCCCGGAATGGCGCCGCGCCCGCGCAGTGCCCCCCGCGCGCCAGGGACCCTATCACGAAAGGAGGACACCGATCATGCACATGCTCTACTGGGCGCCGGGCACGGCGGCCTTCGCGCCGCAGGCGGTGATGGAGGAGATCGGTCTCGAGTACGCGCTGAGACCCGTCGATCTGGCCGCGGGCGAGCATCGCTCGCCCGAGTATCTGGCCATGAATCCTGCAGGCTACGTCCCGACGCTCGTGGCCGACGACGGACAGATCCTGTACGAGTCCGCCGCCATCGTGCTCTATCTCTGCGATCAGCACCCTCAGGCCGCGCTCGCCCCCGCACCGGGCGAGGCCGCGCGCGGGCGCTTCTACCGCTGCCTCTTCTACCTGACCAACACGGTGCAGGAGGCGTACAAGCGCCACTACTACCCGCAGCGCTACTCCACCGACGAAGGCGACGCACCCAGGATCAAGGCGCAGGCAGATCGCCACCTGCGCGAGCGCTGGGCCGTCGTCGACCGCACGCTGGCCGAAGCCGGCCCGTACCATCTCGGGGACCGCTACAGCGCCGCCGACCTCTACATGGTCATGCTCGCGACATGGTACGAGCCGCCGCGGGCGCTGCTGGAGGAGTTCGCCAACGTGCGCCGCTGCTACGAACGGGTCGCCGAGCAATCGGCCGTGCGCCGGGTGATGGAGGCCCACGGGGTCGAGTGAGGCGCCCCCGACCCGACTCGTTCAGGGGGGCGATCCGGAAATCCGCGAAGAACCAAAAAAAACGACCAGGCATTGCGCCTTTCGCAACGCCCGGCCGCTCGGTCGGCTCGCGCCGGAGCTGAACGCGTCAGCTCAGGACGAAGGTCACGGAGTCGATGACGCTGCCGTCCTCGCCCACTACGTCCACGCGCCAGCGGCCGATCCACTGGGGCATGATCTTCTTGCTGCTCCAGGTCCGCCAATCGCCGCTGCGCACGGGCAGCGAAATCTCGGCCATCAGCTGGTCGCCGTAGTACCAGCGGTGATAGACGTGGGTGCTGCCCTCGGCACCGACCACGCGCGAGAACGCATACAGCTCTCCCACGGTGGGGGCGAAGCTGTCGTTGCTGCCGTAGAGGTGCCGGTTGGAGACGTAGGTGCCGATGGCCAGGTCCTGGACCTGCATCTGCGCCGCCCACACGAGGGCGGGAACCGCGAGCGCCATCGCAAAGATGGCGCTCAGCACTGTCTTTCTGTGGCGCATGAATCGCATCTCCTGTGTCGCATGTGCCCGGAAGGAGCGTGAACTACGGCGCAGCGCACGGAGCGGCGCTGCGGTGTCCCGGCCGGGGAGCCGCCCACTGAGGGGGCCCCAGAGCCAGTATTCTCGGCAGGTTCCGGACATCCTTGACACGCGCGCGCGGCGCTCCGCGCCCGCCCCCGGGATCGTGCCGAAAAATATTTTGAAATCATCAGCTTGCAAGAACCGCCCGGGGTCTGTCCCGGAACAGCGGCGCGGGCCGAGCCGCGGACCGGTGGCACGCAGATTGCCTGAGTGGAGATGACGATTCAAAGGAGAGAGGTGCAAATCGCGATGTACTCATTACCCGACCTGCCCTACGCCTACGACGCGCTCGAACCGAACTACTCTTCCGAGATCGTGGAGCTGCACCACGACAAGCATCACGCGACCTACGTCAAGGGTGCGAACGACGCCCTCGAGCACCTGGACGAGGCGCGCAGCAAGGGCGACTTCGCCGCCCTCAACCAGCTCCAGAAGAATTTCGCCTTCAACCTCTCCGGGCACATCCTGCACTCCATCCTGTGGAAGAACATGAGCCCGCAGGGCGGCGGCACGCCGGAGGGGGAGCTGCGCGCCGCCATCGAGCGGTTCTTCGGCTCCTTCGATGCGTTCAGGCAGCAAATGAGCCAGGCCGCGGTGAGCGTGCAGGGCTCGGGCTGGGCCACGCTTGCCTGGGAGCCGGTGGGCCAGCGACTCGTGGTCGAGCAGGTCCACGACCACCAAGGCAACATCGGCAACGGCACCCTGCCGCTGCTCGCCCTCGACATGTGGGAGCACGCCTACTATCTGCAGTACAAGAACGCCAAGGCGAAGTGGGTCGAGGCGTTCTGGGATCTCGTCAACTGGCACGACGTCGCCGAGCGCTTGCGCGGCGCCCAGACCACGGAGCTCAAGCTCTGAGTGCGGGCGCCCCGGGGCGCTTCGTAATCGTTGCAAGATCCCTTTGTAATTTCCGCCGCGCAGGCCGGCGAACCCCCTGTCCAGGGTGATCGCCGCAGCGCGGAGCCTCGGAACCCGTTGCGGGGCTCGCCGCGCCGGGGCGGCCGTAGCCGGGGCCGGTGCATCTTGCGGGCTCGCGTCGAGACGTCGAGGCGGCAGGCTCAGGCGCCGCCGATGCCGGCGCGCCGCAGCAGCTCCAGTGCGCGCTGCGCGGGGCGATAGTCGGGGTTTTGCGCCAGGGCGCGCACGAACGCTCGCCGCGCCGCCTGCACCTGCCCTTTGAGCAGCAGGGCGCGCCCCAGGTTGAAGTGGGCGAAGTACGCGCAGCAGTAGCGCTCTGCTCGCAGCGCGCGGTGCAGCCAGGGGAGGGCTTCATCGGGCCGCCGCAGCTCGATCAGATAGGCACCGATGTCGTTGTAGGGGTTGCCGTAGCCGGGATCGAGCGCGATGGCACGGCGGCACTCGGCAATGGCCTCCCGGTAGCGCCCCAGGCGACTGAGGGACCACCCGAGGTAGGTATGGGCCTCGGCCGTGGGATGCAGATCGATGGAGCGCCGAAAGGCGGCGATGGCCGCCTCGTAGCGGCCCGCGAGGTGAAGCGACGCGCCCTCGCGCCAGAAGGCGCGGGCAGTCTCGGCGGGCGCGGCATCCGCCGGTCCCCCGCTTTGGGACCGCGCCGGCGTGCCACTCAGGCACAGCAGCGCCATTCCGGCGGCAGCCACCGCGGCGAGCACGCTCCCGCGGCGAGCCGGCCCCGCCGCCGAGCTCCGTGGCCCGCTCGGGGCTGCCGTGCGTTTCATCCCGACAGCGCCTCCACCACCGCGCTCCCGCGCAGCCCGTCGAGGATATACTGGGCCGCCAGCGCGGCCAGCACGATGCCCAGCACGCGGGTGACCACGTTGACGCCGGTCAGGCCGAAGAGGGAGACGATGCGCCCGGCGCCGAGCAACGCCACCAGCGTGCACCCGAGCACCAACGCCAGCATCGCGAGGACCACGAGCTGCTCGACCCATCGACCCTGCGACTCGCCCATGAGGAGGATCGCCGAGGCGATGGCGCCGGGGCCGGCGATGAGGGGCACCGCCAGGGGGAACACCGACACGTCGTCGCGTCGCCCCGCCTCTTCGTCCTCGGGGCGGGTCAGACCGCTCAGACCGCTGTGGCGGGCGAACACCATGTCGATGGCGAGGAGCAAAAGCAGGATCCCGCCCCCGATCCGGAAGGCGGGCAGCCCGATCCCCAGCGCTCGCAGCAACGGCTCGCCGCCGAGCGCGAAGGCGAGGAGAATCGCGCCCCCCACCAGGGTCCCGCGCAGCGCGAGACGACGCCGCGTGGCGTGATCGGCGCTGGCGCTGAGCGCCAGGAACACCGACGCGACGTCGATGGGTCCGACGGTGACGAAGAAGGTGACGAAGGCGTTGAGGGCGTGATCCAGCACCTGAGCTCACTCTTGACCTTAGGCTTGGCGGCGGGATTCCGCTGCGCTCCATCCCGCCCTACGGCATCTCATCGGGCCGCGAAGAGTATGCCAGATCACGCGCGCGGGTAGGCCCCGCCGCCGCAGTTGACATCGGTCACGCCTGCGGCCAGCCTTGTTCTCTCGGTCGCGCGACGGCCGTGCGAGATACCCCTTCGGAGGTACGAGTGACATGGTCCCTCACGCACTGACCATCGCCGGCTCGGACAGCGGCGGCGGGGCCGGCATCCAGGCCGATCTCAAGACCTTCTCCGCGCTCGGCGTCTACGGCGCTTCCGTCATCACCGCGCTCACCGCGCAGAACACGCGCGAGGTGCGCGCCATCCACGACGTGCCGCCGGAGTTCATCGGGGTGCAGATGGACGCCGTGTTCGAGGACATCCGCATCGACGTGGTGAAGATCGGCATGCTCGGCCGCCCGGAGGTGATCGAGGCGGTAGCTGCGGGCCTCAAGCGCCACGGCGTCGACCGCATCGTGCTCGACCCGGTGATGGTCGCGAAGAGCGGGGATCGCCTCCTGCACGAAGATGCGGTGGCCAGCCTGCGCACGCACCTGGTGCCCCTGGCCACGGTGATCACACCCAACCTGCCCGAGGCGGGCGTGCTGCTCGACGAGCCCGCGGCCGCGAGCGAAGCCGAGATGGAGCTGGTCGGCGCGCGCCTGCTCGAGCTCGGCCCGCGCTGGGTGCTGCTCAAGGGCGGGCATCTGGAGGGCCCCGAGAGCGTGGATCTGCTCTGCGATCGCCGCCAGCGCACCCGTTACGCGGCTCGGCGCGTGGCCACGCGCAACACCCACGGCACCGGCTGCACGCTGTCGAGCGCCATCGCGGCGCACCTGGCCTGGGGCCACGAGATGCCGGAGGCGGTGGCCCGGGCCAAGGACTATCTGAGCGCGGCGCTGCGCACGGCGGACGCCCTGGAGGTGGGCGCGGGGCGCGGCCCGGTGAACCACTTCCACGCCTGGTGGAGCCACGCGGAGGTCGCGGGATGAACGGCGGCCGGGAAACGCTCTTCGCGGACT
>CAZPFD010000270.1:0-5070 GCA_964585725.1 uncultured Ectothiorhodospiraceae bacterium
CGCCCCTCGAGGTCGTGGATGGCGGCCAGACAGGTGACCATGGCATCGAGGAATCCCTCGGGGATCTCCGCGCCGTCGGCGGTGGTGACGGCGTCGGTGTACATGTGCGGCCCGACGTTGCGGACGAGCAGCAGGCTGCGGCCGGGCAGGACCAGCGGCTGCCCCTCGGGATCGGTGTAGGTGCGATCCGGGTTGAGCCGGCGCTGCACCGGCCTGCCGCCCTTGTCGAAGGTGCACTCCAGCGTGCCCTGCATGATCTGAAGCCAGTTGCGGTACGCGCGCGTCTTGTCCTCGGCATCGACGGCGGCGATGGCGTCCTCCAGATCCTCGATGGTGGTGACCGCGGCCTCGAGCATGATGTCCTTGACACCGGCGGGGTGGCCTTTGCCGACGGGGTGCCCGCGATCGATCTGGAGCTCCATGTGCAGCCCGTGATTGCGCAGAAGCACGCAGGTCAGATGCCCCGCCTCCTCGCGGTAGCCGGTGAACTGCGCGGGCTGCTCGAGCCCCGTCTCGCGCCCGCCTTCGAGCACGGCTGTCAGCGTGCGGGCGCCGTCCGTGTCGCTCACGCGGTACTCGGTGACGTCGTAGTGGCGGGCGCCGGCGAGGGGCGCCGCATCGTCGAGGAAGGCCGCGGCACGTTTCATCACGCGCGCTCCGCGCACCGGGTTGTAACGCTCGCCCTTCTCGGCGCCCCCGTCCTCGGGGATCACGTCGGTGCCGTAGAGCGCGTCGTAGAGGCTGCCCCAGCGCGCGTTGGCGGCGTTCAGGGCGTAGCGGGCATTGTCCACGGGGACGACGAGCTGCGGTCCGGGGATGGTCGCGATCTCGGGGTCGATGTTGGCGACGGATACCTCGAAGGCAGGGCCTTCCTCGATCAGATAGCCGATGTCGCGCAGGAAGCGCTGGTACGCTTCCTCGTCGTGGGCCGCGCCGCGATGCTCGCGGTGCCAGTCGTCGATCTTCGCCTGGAGCGCGTCGCGTACCTCGAGCAGCTCCCGATTCCGGGGGCCGAGGTCGCGCACGATGTCGCCGAGCGACGTCCAGAAGTGCTCCGGGTCCACGCCCGTGCCCGGCGTCATCTCGTTCTTCACCAGCTCGTACAGAGGTCGTGCAATCCGAAGTCCTCCTGCTTCCACGTATTGGCTCATGCCGCCTGCTTCCTCCCCGTGCTCTGATCCGTCCGTTCGTCGTCCTCTCCGACCCGCGCGCCGGCAAACGCGAAGCCTCGGAACCCCGGGCAAGGGCTCTTGATCCGAGAGGCCGCATTCTCGAGGGCCGGACCGTTGAGGGGGCTAAGCCTACCACGTCCGCCAAGAGCCGACATGGCCCGCCCCGGCGCAGCGCGAGGCCATGGCGGGCAGCCGGCGCCGCCGGGCGGCGCAAATTCCTCTGGGCCTTTACTTCGTCCGCGGAGGGCCTCGTCGGCGTGCGTCCGACACGGAAACGGCGGACTCTCCTACAGAAGGCATGCGGAGCGGACGCTAGAGTGTTGAGCGAACGGGCAATCACCGCCGGTTGCCCCGTTGCGCGGTGCACGGCAATCCGCGCCGGGCGACACCGACGGAGGACCTTTCTTCCTTCCACAAGACGAGCGCAAGTTGCTTGGGCGCTCGTCCGACGAGCTCTATGGATGCGCTGCTCAAACTATGGCGTCGCCGGCGGGTTTCCGGTTCCGAGTTCGAGGCCCTCGTTCAGCCCCACATCCAGCACCTGTACCGCCTCGCCTACCGTTTCACCGGCTCCGTGGCGGATGCCGAGGATCTGGTCCAGGACGTTCTGACCAAGCTGCTGGCCCGCAGCCGCGAGCTGCGCTCCATCGAGCAGCCGCGTCCCTGGCTCACCCGCGTGCTGTACCACCAGTTCGTCGACGACGTGCGGGCCCTCTCGCGCGAGCCGGGCGCCGCCTCCGACTCGCCGGGCACGGATCTCTCCGCGCAGGAGCACCTGCATTCCCGGGAAGACGACGGCGTGACGCCGGAGGGTGCCCTCGAACGCGAGTTCACCGCTGCGCGCTTACGGGCCGCCCTCGGCAGACTGCCCGAGGCGCAGCGCGCGGTCCTCGCGCTGCACGACGTGGAAGGCTACACGCTGAGCGAGCTCTCCAGGATGCTCGAGCTTCCCACCGGAACCCTCAAGTCACGGCTGCACCGGGCGCGCGCCGCGCTGCGGGCGCAGCTGGAGGTCCGCGGCGAGGCGCAGAGGGAACCTTCTGCGGCCCCCGAGCGTGTAATAGGTGAAAGGTGAACGTGAATGAACTGCCGCGACTTTGACCGGGTGATGGACGACTTGCTGGACGGCGACCTGTCGCCTCTCATGGCGCAGGGTGCGCGCCGGCACGCCGGCACTTGCGCCCCTTGTGCGACCCGGCTCGGGTACGCCCGTGCTCTCCAGGAGGCGCTGCGGGCGCTGCCGGTGGAGCCTGCGTCCCCGGATTTCCGGAATCGCGTTCTGGCGCGGGCCGGTATCCCGGGGCATACCCGCCGCCCGGCCCGCCTGCGGCCCGTGATCGCCACGGGGTTCGCGGCGACGCTGGCACTCGGCATCGCGCTGGGTGCGTTCCTGAGCGCGCCCATTCAGGAACCGCAGGGCGTGCATCGCGTGGTTCTCGCGCAAGCCGCGGCGCAGCCGCAGACCGTTCGGCTGCTCTACGAGACGAGCGAGCCCATGCAGGGCGTGACCTTCACCCTGCGGGTGCCCGCTCATCTCGACCTGGAAGGCTTCGAGGGCCGGCGCGAGCTGACCTGGCAGGCGGATCTGGACGCGGGCTCCAATCTGCTGCGCCTGCCGGTCATTGCGCGCCGCCCCGGCGCCGGCTACCTCGAGGCGCAGCTCACGCACGCAGGCCGAACGCGCACCTTCCGCGTGCACGTGCGCGTACAGGACGCCGTATCCGCCGTCTCAGCCACCAGGGTGCAGGCCCCTCCCGCCGAGGTCTGATCATCCAGAGGAACTCGCATGCTTCGACCTTCACCGCACATCACACTCTCCCTGATAGCGAGCGCTCTCATCGTCATGCCGGCCGCAGGGCAGGCCGAAGAAAACGTCGGGCCGGTCGATATGGAGGTGACGATGACGGTGCTCACGTCCGATGACGCGCTGCCCGAGGCGGTGACGCACGAGATCCCGCTGCCCGCCGTGGCGGTGGAGCGAGGCGAAGCGGCCTCTCAGCAGGAGCGCGCCCGAGATCTGGGGCAGGCTCTCGCCGACGACGTGCGAACCCTGCGCGAAGACATCGGACCCGGCCGTGACTTCGGTCAGAGCGTTGCAGATAGGGCGCGCGAGCTGGGCAACTCCGGCAACGGCGGAGGGCGCAAAGGCCGCCGCCGCTAACCCCCGCGCGCGCATCCCGAGCCCGTCGTCGCTGGGCTCGACCCGTTGGTTGACGGGTCGGGTGCGGCTCTTTGCTGTTCTCGGACCATGCGGCGACACCGGAGAATGCGTGGATGAGGCCGGGACTGTGGCGTCACGGCCGGTGGTTCTGTCTGCTGGTGCTGCTCGGTGCTGCGCCGTTGCCGGCCCTGGCGGCCGGGGAGGGGGCGGATGGCACCCACTTCGAGCGGGGGGTGGCGGCCTTCCAGCAAGCCGACTACGGCGCCGCGCTCGCGCACTTCCAACGGGCCCGCGAGGCCGGGCTGGACACGCCGGCGCTGTCCTACAATCTGGGCGCCACGTATTACCGCCTCGGTGAGTACGGGCACGCCCGCACGGAGTTCGAGCGGCTGCTCGGCGAGCGGACCTGGGCCCCGCTCGCGCACTACAACCTCGGGTTGATCGCCCAGCGCCAGGGCCGCCCCGAGGAAGCGGTTCGGGAGCTGCGCCGGGCCGAGCGCCTGAGCCGCGATCCGAAGCTGAGGGCGCTGGCTGCGCGGGCGCTGGAGGCGATCACGGGCCGCGCACCGGCCCGAACCTGGATCGGGTTCTTGTCGCTCTCCCCGGGCTACGATGACAACGTCGCTTTCTCGGATGACCCGGAGCTGGTGGGGGTCAGCGACAACGAGGATTTCTTCGTCGAGCTTCTCGGCGTGGCGAGCGGCTACTTCCCCGATGGCCCGAACACGGGCTTCCGCGTCGATGCCAGCCTCTTCGCCAAGGACTATGCCGAGGTCGACGAGTTCGACCAGATCTCGCTGCACCTCGCGGGGACGCGGGAGGGCGCGTTCCGCGGCTGGTCGACCGGCGTCGGCGCGTCCCTGGAAAACGTCTACCTGGACGGGGAGTACTTCGAGACCATCGGCACCTTCGAGGCCGGAGGCCGGCGTCCCCTCGGCGAAGGCTGGTCGCTCGATCTGCGCAACGGCCTGGGCCGCATTGCCGCCGCCGACGATTCCCGAGAGCTCGAGGGTTGGCGCAACCAGCTGGACATGGCGTTGGATCTGCCTGTGGCCGCCGTCGGGATCACGCTCGGCTATCGCTTCGAGTTCAACGACCGGCGGGACCTTTCGGTGGGCGAGGAGTTCTTCAGTCGTTCGCCCCACCGCCACAGCTTCCGCCTGGAGGGCTCGGGGGCCGTCACGCCCGCCTGGCGGGTCACGGGGCGTGTCGAGTACCGGCTCAGCGTCTACCGCGATCCGGACCGCGTGCAAACGGGCGCCGGCAGCTTCATCGAGAAGACCCGCAGAGAGCACCGCTTCGACCTTTCCCTGCGCACCGATTGGTCGCCCGCCCCCACCTGGTTCGTGTTCGGGGAGTACGGCTACAGCAGCAATGACGCCAACTTCGACGAGTTCGACTACACGCGCAACGTCGTTCGGATCGGCCTGGAAAGGGTCTTCTGAAGAGACTCTTACGGGCTGCCCGACGCGCAGTCGGCTCCGGCAGCGCATGGGACGGCGAACGAGCCGGCGGTCCGGCTCCGCCATCACCGAGGATCCGTGCGCAGGCTGGCGGGCGGGCCCGGCACGGTCCTGTTGATCTGGATCAAGATGCGGCCGCGATCCCCGTGCGAGGGTCGATTGCGTGTCGGGCTCTATCCACCTCCCCCGAGCCCGAAACCCCGCCTCTCGGCGGGGTTTTTTTTGGTTCTTCGCGGATTTCCGGGAAACCTTGCCGACGAGCTCCCTGGGAGAT
>CAZPFD010000271.1:0-5045 GCA_964585725.1 uncultured Ectothiorhodospiraceae bacterium
GCGAGGACGTGCGCGACGAGATCGCCCGGCGAGGCCACGACATCGAGGTCGGCGCCGACTGGTCCGAGGGCTTTCTGCTCGCCGCCGCGTGCGATCCGGACACCGGCGTGCTCGAGGCGGGCTGCGACCCGCGGGGCGCCAAGTCGCAGGTGTTCTCCGCGCAGGCCCTGTGCTGGTAATGCGGGGCGGACCCTCATCGTGACCCGGAACGGGGTGCCGGTCGCCGACTAGCGGGCCTCGATCAAGTCGTAGCTGTCAGAGCGGTCTGAGAGCACCCTTTATTGGCAGCTATTAGCAGCGGTCCTTGCTCTTCTCACTCGCCGCCGAGCATCGCCTCTTTGAGATCGCCGCTCGCGGGCTTATCGCCCAGCCACACGCGCAGCAGTGCGTCGTTGAAGTCCTTGCCGGGAACGGTGCCTTTGACCTCGTCGCGGATGGTCACGCGCGTGCCGCTCGCGGGCAGGTAGTCGATCACGATCCGATCGCCTTCCTTGACGGTCTCGAACAGGGCGTTGAACTGCTCGAGGCGCGGGCGCAGCGACGCCATCTCCGCTTTCGTGTGGTTGTTCTCGAAGCCTTCGTTCCAGCCGTCGACCAGCTGCTCGCCGGTGACCTCGCCGTAGAGGAAATGCATCAGCACCCGCCGCGGGCCCATCTGCGACAGGATGGCGTCGAGGGTGCGTGCCCGCTCCGGCAGGTACAGCGCGCCGACGTAGATCTTGAAAAAGAACTTCTTGCGCACGCCGGCGCCGTTGAGCACCAGCGCGGACCCGCCTTCGGTCACCTCGGCCGTGTCGGGAACCTGCACGCCGGCGACTTCTGCAGCCGGACTCGACGCCGACCACAGCACCACGCTCAGCACCACCAGCCAGCGTTTCATGATCCTGCCCCCTCCTCGTTCAACCACAGAGAACACAGAGGGAAGCACGGAGGACACAGAGAAAAGACTTCTTTCCATTTCTTATATCTTTCCTCTGTGTACTCTGTGCTTCCCTCCGTGACCTCTGTGGTTGCGCCTTTGATCAGAGAGTGAGCTCGGCGGCATCGGCGCCGAGGGCGTCGAGGCGCGCGGTGGAGGCCTGCACGGCGGTGCGCTGGTGATACAGGCGAAGCCCCCGCAGCCCGCCCAGCTCCTCGCCGCCCCCCGCACGCCCCGGACCGCCGTGCACGCATTGGGGCATCACGATGCCGTGGCCTGTGTTGGCCTCGGCCACGCTCGCGTCCATCACCAATACGCGCCCGTGCGTGGGCCCGAGGCGCACCGCAGCCTCGCGCGCGAAATCGTCGTCGCCCGTGAACACCGAGGCGACCAGCGAGCCGCCGCCGCGCGCGGCGAAGGCGAACGCTTCCTCCGGCGACGCGTAGGGCATGAGCGTGGACACCGGCCCGAACACTTCCACCTCGTGCACGAGGCGCCCCTGCGCCGGCCGCTCGCAGCGCAACAAGGTCGGAGGCACGAAGCAGCCCCGCGCCGGGTCCGCCCCCACGGGCTCGAACTCGCGCTCGCCGCCGTGCACCACCTGCGCCTCGCTCTCGAGCTGCGCGATACCCTCCCACGCCGCCGCCTGCTGGGCCTTGTTGACGAGCGGGCCCATGGTGACCGTCTCGTCGGCCGGATCGCCGGTCACCACCTCCGCCAGGCGCGCTTGCAGCGCCTCCGAGACTGCATCCAGGAGTTCTGCGGGCACCAGCACGCGGCGGATGGCGGTGCACTTCTGTCCCGCCTTCACCGTCATCTCGCGCACGATCTCGGCCACGAACAGATCGAACTCCGGGCTCCCGGCACGCGCATCCGGTCCCAGCAGGCACGCGTTCAGGCTGTCCGCCTCTACGTTCAGGCGCACGCCGGACCCGACGACCTTGGGGTGGGTGCGCAGCGCGTGCGCGGTTTGCGCCGAGCCGGTGAAGGCGATCGCATCCCCGCCCTGGGTGTGATCCACCAGATCCCGGGCCCCGCCGCACACGATGGAGAGCGCGCCGGCCGGCAACACGCCCGCGTCGATCACGTCCTTGACCATGCGCCGCGCCAGCCACGCGGTCGGCGTCGCCGGCTTCACCACCACCGGAACGCCGGAGAGCAGCGCCACCGCCGCCTTCTCCCACAGGCCCCAGGCCGGGAAGTTGAAGGCGTTGATGTGCACGGCCGCCCCCGGGATCGCGCACCAGAGATGGCCCGCCTGAAAGCGCTCGTCGCGGCCCAGGCGATCCCGGGCGGGCTCGACCAGATGGCGCGCAGCGCCGAGCTTCGATCCCAGGGCGCCGATGTACTTGAGCGTGCCGATGCCGCCGTCGACGTCCACGCGCGCATCGCGACGCGTATCGCCGACGTTGCGCCGCGCGATGTCGCGGTAGGCGTCGCGCTGCCCGCCCAGCACCTCTGCCGCCTTCTTGAGCATCTCCCCGCGCTCGCCGTAGGTCATCGCCCGCAGGGCGGCGCCGCCGGTGTCGCGCGCGTAGCCCAGGGCCGCCGCAAGATCCAAGCCCTCGCTGCTCGCGCGCGCGACCTCCTCGCCGGTGACCGGATCGACGAGGGGCACGCCCTCGCCTTCGCCTTCGATCCACTTTCCGCAAACGTAATTCTCGAGCTTCATGGCGAACCTCCCGCGTCGATGCGCTCACCGGCTCCGCGCGCCGCCGTCCCCAGCCCGGCCACGAATGCGCTGATCGCGGCGAGGGTCGCCTCGGGCTGATCGCGGTGGGGCGAGTGCCCGCAGCCGGAAAGCATCAGCCGCTGCACCGGCCCGCTCACGGCGCTCTCGATGGCGTCGACCTGGTGCGCCGTGCCGTACGGATCCTCGCGGCCCTGAATGACCAGCGCCGGGACGCGAATGCCCGGCAGATACTCCTCGATGTTCCAGTGCCAGAAGTCGGGGTGCAACCACATATCGTTCCAGCCCCAGAACGCGTTGTCGACACGCGCCCCGTGGTAGCGCTCGAGGCGCTCGCGCAGAGCGCCCTCGAGATAGGCCGTGCGGGCCGCGCGGATGCTGTCCACGCAGATCTGCTCGTTGAAGACATGGGCCGCGAGCAGGATGAGTCCCTCGACCCCGCGCGCGCGCCCGCTTCCGGCGTGCACGATGGCGATGGATCCCCCGTCGCTGTGCCCGACGAGGACCGCGCGCCGGATGCCGGCGCCCTCGAGCACCTGGGGCAGGACCACCAGCCCCTCGTGGTGCATGTAGCGCACCGGCCGCGGCAGGGTCGCGGGATCGGAGCGGCCGTACCCGGCGCGGCTGTACACGAACACCCCGCGACCGGAGCCCTCGGCCAGACGCTCGGGGAAATCCCGCCACATGCCGACGCACCCCAGCCCCTCGTGCAGCAGCACCAGGGTCGGCTCCGCGGCGCGCTCGCCGGCCCAGCGGTACTCGAGCCGATGGCCGTCGGCTTCGATGAAACCTTCTCGCACGGTCGTGGTCATCCGTGTGTGATCCGGGCCCGGCAGTTACATTGCCGCCCTACTGGCGCAGCTTGAAGCGCTGGATCTTGCCGGTGGCGGTCTTGGGCAGCCCTTCCACGAACTCGACCCAGCGCGGGTACTTGTAGGGTGCGAGCTGGCCCTTGACGTAGTCCTTGAGCTCCTGCACGAGGGCGTCGGAAGCGTCCTTGGGATCCTTGAGCACCACGAACGCCTTGGGCTTGACCAGCCGTTGATCATCGGCGTGCCCGACCACCGCCACCTCGAGCACCTTGTCGTGGCCGACGAGGGCCGACTCCACCTCGAAGGGCGAGACCCACTGCCCGCCCACCTTGAGCATGTCGTCGGAGCGCCCGCAGTAGCGGAAGTAACCGGCCTCGTCGCAGGTGTACTTGTCGCCGGTGCGCGTCCACGGGCCGTGGAAGCTGGAAAGGCTCTTCTCGCGCTTGTTCCAGTAGGCGATGGCGGCGGAACCGCCGTTCACCAGCAGCTCACCGATCTCGCCCGGGGGCACGTCCCGCCCGTCCTCGTCCACCACCCGCAGCTGGTAGCCCGGCACCGCCTTGCCGGTGGTACCGTAGCGCACGTCGTCTGGACGATTGGAGAGGAAGATGTGCAGCATCTCGGTGCTGCCGATGCCGTCCAGGATCGGCGCGCCGAAGCGCTCCTCCCAGCGCCGCCCGACCTCCTCGGGCAGCGCCTCGCCCGCGGACACGCACAGGCGCAGGCGCTGCGAGCCCGTGTCGCGGTTGTTGGCGGGGTCCGCCAGGACGGCCCCGTACAGGGTGGGCACGCCGTAGAAGATGGTGGGCTGGTGCTCGCGCAGGACCCCCATCACCGATTCGGGGGTGGGGCGGCCGGCCAGCGCCACCGTGCACGCCCCCACGTACAGCGGGAAGGTCAGCGAGTTGCCGAGACCGTAGGCGAAGAACATCTTGGCCGCGGAGAACACCAGGTCGTCGGGCCGTATGCCGAGCACCGAGACGCCGTAGGTCGCGGCCGTGTAGACCAGGTCACGGTGCAGGTGCATCGCCCCCTTGGGTCCGCCCGTGGTGCCCGAGGTGTAGAGCCAGAAGGCGACGTCGTCCGAGGTGGTGGGGGCGGGATCGAGCGCCGCCGGCGCCTTCTCCATGAGATCGGACAGGCGCAGGTGCCCGTGGGCGTCGCCCCCGGCCACGACCACCTGGCGCAGGAACGGCTGGCCCGCGAGGATCGGGGCGAACTTCTCGTAGAGCGGCTCGCTCACGACCAGCACCCGCGCGCGGCTGTCGCGCAGCATGTAGTCGAAGTCGCGGCTGGTGAGGAGCGTGTTGACGGGAATCGGCACCGCGCCGATCTTCATGGCGCCCCAGAACGCGGCGGGAAAGTCCACCGTGTCCAGCAGGCACAGCATGACCCGCGTCTCCATCTCCACGCCGAGGTCGCGCAGCGCGTTGCCCGCCCGGTTCACCCGATCGGCCAGCTCGGCGTAGGTGTAGGCGCCGCTCTCGTCGATGAGCGCCTTGCGATCGCCGCGGCCCTCCTGCAGGTGGCGGTCGATGAACTCGACCGTGGCGTTGTACTCGCGCGGGACCTCGATGGAGGGCGAGGTCCCGTCGAAGCTCACTTTGGCGCAGTCCATCACGGA
>CAZPFD010000272.1:0-5024 GCA_964585725.1 uncultured Ectothiorhodospiraceae bacterium
GTGGGCAGGGAAAGTAGTGTCTGACACCACTTTTCCCGAAGGGCGCGGGCCAGGAAGGGTTCCGTTTTTTCCTATCGATGCGCCCCTGCGCTCATTCCCGCGCGGGTTAGAATGGCGGGCGGATGCTGCTGAGCGGTGAAGCCCACATGCCGGACACCCTGACCCTGGCCGTCTCCAAGGGACGGATCCTGGACGAATCCCTGCCGCTCCTCGAGCGCGCCGGGATCCGGGCGCAGGCCGATCCCCGGCACAGCCGGGCGCTGGTGCTGCCCACCGAGCGCGAGGGGCTGCGTCTGATGGTGATCCGCGCCCAGGACGTGCCCACCTTCGTGGAGTACGGCGCGGCCGACGCGGGCATCGCGGGCAAGGACGTGCTGCTCGAGTGTGGCGGTGACCTGTACGAGCCGCTGGATCTGGGCATCGCCCGCTGCCGCATGGTGGTGGCCGGGCGCGCCGAGGAGGCGCAGCAGCCGCGCCGGCGGCTGCGGGTGGCGACCAAGTACGTGAATACCGCGCGGCGGCACTTCGCCGAGCAGGGGCTGCACGTCGAGATCATCCGCCTGTACGGCTCCATCGAGCTGGCGCCGCTGGTCGGGCTCGCGCATCGCATTGTGGATCTGGTGGACACCGGCCGGACGTTGCAGGCGAACGGTCTGGTCGTGCTGGACGAGGTCGCCTCCATCAGCGCGCGACTCATCGTCAACCGCGCGTCCATGAAGATGAAACACGCGAGCGTACACGCGCTCATCGACGAGCTCGCGCGCGCGACGGATGCGCCGCCCGCGCGGGCGCGTCCGGCATCCTGACACGGGGCGAGAGGTCCGCCGCACATGCTCGACATCCGACGAATGCACAGCACCTCGCCCGGCTTCTGGGAGGAGCTGGAACGTTTTACGACCGCGGCGGCGCAAGGCGGCGCGGAGAACGACGTGGAGCGCACGGTGCGCGACATCATCGCCGACGTGCGCCGCCGCGGCGACGCCGCCGTACTCGAGTACACCCGGCGCTTCGATCGGCGGCAGGCGGGCGCGGTGCGCGAGCTGGCCATCCACCCGCGCGAGCTGCGCGCCGCATTCGAGAATCTCGACGAGGCGCCGCGCACGGCGCTCGAGCAGGCGGCGGCGCGCATCCGCAGCTACCACGAGCGGGAGGTGGCCGCCTCCTGGTCCTACGAGGACGAGCTGGGCACGCTCCTCGGCCAGAAGATCACGGCGATCGAGCGGGTGGGACTCTATGTTCCCGGTGGCCGGGCGGCGTACCCCTCGTCGGTGCTGATGAACGCGCTGCCGGCGCGTGTCGCCGGTGTGGGGGAGATCGTGATGGTCGTTCCCGCTCCCGGGGACGTGCTGAACGAGCTGGTGCTCGCGGCGGCGCACGTGGCCGGCGTCGACCGGGCCTTCAGCATCGGAGGCGCGCAGGCGGTGGCCGCCCTGGCCTACGGCACCGAGAGCATCCCGCGCGTCGACAAGATCGTGGGGCCCGGGAACATCTTCGTCGCCACTGCCAAGCGCCTGGTGTACGGGGACGTGGGCATCGACATGATCGCGGGCCCCTCGGAGGTCGTGGTGGTCTGTGACGGCGCGACGCCCGAGGAGTGGATCGCCATGGATCTGTTCGCCCAGGCGGAGCACGACGAGGACGCTCGCGCCGTGCTGGTGTCGCCGGATGCGGAATACCTGGAGCGGGTGCAGGCGCAGATGCAGCGCCTGCTGCCCGGCCTCGAGCGGCGCGAGATCATTCAGCGCTCACTCGAGGCGCGCGGCGCGCTGATTGCGGTTCGCGATCTGGCCGAGGCCGCGCGCGTGGTGAACGTCATCGCTCCGGAGCACCTCGAGCTTTCGGTGGAGGAGCCGGAGGCGCTGCTGGCCGACATCCGGCACGCAGGCGCTGTCTTCATGGGCCGCTACAGCGCCGAGGTGCTCGGGGACTATTGCGCCGGCCCGAATCACGTGCTGCCCACCGCGCGCACCGCGCGCTTCTCGTCGCCTCTCGGGGTCTACGATTTCCAGAAGCGCTCGAGCCTCGTACGGTGCTCTCCCGAGGGGGCGGCCCGGCTGGGACGCATTGCCGCGGAGCTCGCGCGCGGTGAGGACCTCACGGCCCATGCGCGCTCGGCCGAGCTGCGCATCAAGGCCGACGATGCCGATGAGGGCAGCGGTCGCAGCGAGTCTGTTTCTGCAACCACGAAGAACACGAAGACCACGAAGTAAGACCAACTCGAAGACATAAGGGATCACGAGAAAGGTGTTTCCACCTGCCTGTGGGGCTCGTCTCTCTTCGTGATCTTCGTGCCCTTCGTGGTCAAGCGCTGAGCTCGACATGACGGACCTCGAGGAACAGATCGCGCGCTGGATCCCGGCGGAGCTGCGCGCCCGCTCCGCGTACGCGGTGCCGGATGCGAGCGGCTACGTCAAGCTCGACGCCATGGAGAATCCATATCCGCTGCCGGATTCCCTGGTGCCCGCCTGGCTGGATGCGCTGCGCGAGGTGCCTCTCAACCGCTATCCAGATCCGTCCGCCGGCCGGCTCAAGGCGCGGCTGCGCGAGGTGATGGCTCTGCCTTCGGAGGCCGCGCTGGTGCTCGGCAATGGCTCGGACGAGCTCATTCAGCTGGTGATGATGGCGCTGCGCGCGCCGGGGCGCGCGGTGCTGGCACCGGAGCCCACGTTCGTCATGTATCGGCTCTCGGCGCTGGCGGTGGGATTGGAGTACGTGGGAGCACCGTTGGATGCGCGCACCTTCGATCTGCCGCTGGATCCGCTGCTGGCGGAGGTCGAGCGCCACCGGCCGGCGGTGATCTTTCTCGCCTACCCCAACAATCCCACGGGGACCTTGTATGCCGAGGAGGCCGTGTGCGCCGTCGTGGAGAAGGCACCGGGGCTGGTCGTGGTGGACGAGGCCTACGCACCCTTCGCGCAGGCCAGCCTTCTCCCGCAGCTGACGCGCTACCCGAACCTGCTCGTCATGCGCACTCTGTCGAAGCTCGGCCTCGCCGGGCTGCGCCTGGGGTTGCTGGCCGGCCGCCCCGAATGGCTGCACGAGATCGACAAGCTGCGGCTGCCCTACAACGTCAACGCGCTCACGCAGGCGAGCGCGGAGTTCGCCCTGCGCCACTACGCGACGTTCGAGGACCAGGCAGCGCGCATCCGCCTCGAGCGCGAGGCCCTCTATGCGGAGCTCGCGGCCCTCGATGGGGTCGAGGTCTGGCCGAGCCGCGCGAACTTCCTGCTCTTCCGGGCGCCGGAGGGGTGCGCCGGGGCCGTGGATGCCGGGCTGCGGGCGCGCCGCGTCCTGGTGAAGAACCTCGACGGGAGCGATCCGTCGCTCGCGGACTGCCTGCGCGTGACCGTCGGCACAGTGGTCGAGAACCGCACCTTTCTCGACGCCCTGAAGGCCGTGCTCGAGGCGATCTAGCCACGAGCAACCCGAAGGGCGCGTAGGGCGGGATGAAATCCCGCCGGACACGGGCGTGATGCAGCCCCGAACCTGGCACGTCGGGTCGAGGGGAGGCCTACCGCGCCGTGACGGCGGCTTCGGCAGCTTTGACGGCGGGATTTCGCTGCGCTCCATCCCGCCCTACCGACGGAGCGGTGCGTGCCCCGGAGCCCATTCGCCCCGAAGGTTGGGCCTGGAGCGGTCGCGCCCTACGGGCTGCGCGTTTCCGCGCGCCTGTTCGGTGCTCAGCGGCGGGCGGTGCGGTTGGGGCGCTGCGCGGTGGTGATACGCACGCTTTCCGCGGAGCCGTTGCGCACGATACCGAGCTTTACCTCCGTCCCCGGCGCCACGCCGACGATGGTGTCGAGCGCCGAGCGGGCATCCGCGACGCGCTCCCCGGCGACGTGCGTGATCACGTCCCCTTGCTTGAGTCCGGCGCGGGCCGCGGGCGAGTCCGCGAGCACGTCGGCCACCACCACGCCCTCGGTGCTCTTCAGAGCGAACGATTCAGCCAGCGTCGGCGTCAAGGGCTGGATCTCGATGCCGATCCAGCCGCGGGCGACGAAGCCCTGCTCGATGATCTGACGCATGACGTCCTGCGCGAGGCCCGCAGGAATCGCGAAGCCGATGCCCTGGGAGCCGCCCGAGCGCGAGAAGATGGCGGTGTTGATGCCGATGAGTCGCCCGTGGGCGTCGATCAGCGCGCCCCCGGAGTTGCCCGGGTTGATGGCGGCATCGGTCTGGATGAAATCCTCGAAGGTGTTGATGCCGAGCCGATTGCGTCCCGTGGCGCTGACGATGCCCAGGGTGACCGTCTGACCGACCCCGAAGGGATTGCCGATGGCGAGCACCACGTCGCCGACCCGCAGCGCTTCGGAGCTGTTGATGGCGATGGTGGGCAGCTCATCCCGGAGCGCTATCTGGAGCACGGCGAGGTCGGTGTCGGGATCGGTGCCCACGATCTCCGCCTCTGCGGTTCTCCCGTCCTGGAGGGTGACCTGTATCCGATCGGCGTCGGAGATGACGTGATGATTGGTGAGGATGTGACCCTTCGGGCTCACGATGACGCCGGACCCGAGGCCGCTCTGCAGGCGCTCGCCGGGTCCGGGAGGCGGATCGCCAAAGAAGCGCCGGAAGAAGGGGTCGTCCAGCAGCGGTCTCCCGGCTTCGACGACCTTGGCGCTGTGGATGTTGACCACCGCCGGCGCAGCGCGGACCACGGCATCCGCGTAGGACACCCGGCCCACCCAGGCTCCCTCGGTATGGGACACACCCACCGGCGTGTTGGCCTCCCGAGGCTCGACCACGGGGTTGTGCATGAGGAGCCCGGGAAAGAACACCACCACGACGAAAGCCGCAGCCAGCCCTGCGGTGAGGGAGTGAAAGACGAAGGTCAGGGTTTTGGTGACGTTCATGCGCGCACGGATTACGGCGGCGGTCGCAGGCTGCACCTGCGCGCCCGCCGCGGGGTCCTACGGCTCATGCTACCTCAAAGCGCGCGCACGCCGCGAGGGCGCCCGCGGCGCATGGCGCGCGGCAGCGGCCCTTGACCTGATGCTGAGCATATAGGATGCTAGCCCGCGTTTCTC
>CAZPFD010000273.1:0-5019 GCA_964585725.1 uncultured Ectothiorhodospiraceae bacterium
CCGACGACGCCCACTACATGGGCGGCTGCCTGCTCAACGAGAACCTGCAGTGGGGATCCATCCTTTGGACCAGCAACGCCTATCCGCCGGACCCCGAGATCGTCGGTGAGCGCTGGCGCTCCATGTGGATGCAGCGGCTGGAGCACTCGCGCCTGTTCCCCGCGCTCTGGCTCGAGCATCAGCGCCGCGACGACTACTGGAAGCACGGCTCGGTGTGCGAGGACTTCACCCGCATCCGCTGCCCCGTGTACGCCGTGGGCGGATGGGCGGACGGCTACTCCAACGCCATCCCGCGGCTCCTGGCGGGACTGGAGGTGCCCCGCAAGGGGCTGGTGGGACCCTGGGCCCACGTATTTCCCCAGGAGGGCGTGCCCGGCCCGCCCGTCGGATTCCTCCAGGAGGCGGTGCGCTGGTGGGATCACTGGCTCAAGGGCGAGGATACGGGGATCATGGACGAGCCCATGTACCGGGTGTGGATGCAGGACAGCGTGCCTCCGGATCCCTTCTACGAGGAGCGCCCGGGACGCTGGGTGGCGGAGGCGGGGTGGCCCTCGCCCCACATCGAGCGCCAGCGCCTGTACCTGAACCCCGGCCGGCTGGAAAACACCCCCTCCGAGGCGACCCGGCTCGAGCTCATGTCCCCCCAGACCACGGGCCTCACCGCGGGAAACTGGTGCGGATTCGGTCTCGAAGGCGAAGCCCCCACCGACCAGCGGCCCGACGACGGCGGCTCGCTCGTGTTCGACTCCGAGCCCCTGGACGCCCAGCTGGAGATCCTGGGCGCTCCCGTGGTGACCCTCGAGCTCGAGGTCGACCGCCCGGTGGCGCTGGTCGCCGTGCGTCTGAACGACGTGGCACCGGACGGCGCCGCCACGCGCGTCACCTACGGGCTCCTCAACCTCACCCACCGCGAGAGCCACGAGCATCTCCAAGCCCTGGAGCCCGGCGTGCGCTACACGATCCCGGTGCAGCTCAATGACATCGCGCACGCGTTTCCGGCAGGCCATCGCCTGCGCGTCGCGGTTTCCACGAGCTACTGGCCCATCGCCTGGCCGGCGCCCGAGCCGACGCGGCTCACGCTCCATGCGGGGGCCAGCACTCTCGAGCTGCCGGTGCGCCCCCCGCGGGCCGAGGACGCGCAGCTGCGACCCTTCGAGCCGCCCGAGCGCGCGTTCTCGGATGCGCACACCAAGCTGCGCCCGGTGGAGTTCAAGCGCAGCATCGAGCGCGATCTCGCCACCAACGAGACCGTCTACACGCTGGTGAGCGACGGCGGCGAGCTCGAGGGAGCATCCCTCGCCCGCGTCGACGCCATCGACCTGGAAGTGGGCTATACCATCTTCCAGCGTTACCGCATCGGCGAGTACAACCCGCTCTCCGCTCACAACGAGATCACGCAGCGCACCCAGCTCAAGCGCGGCGAGTGGTCCATCCGCATCGAGAGCCGCGTGCGCATGTGGGCCACGCGCGAGACCTTCCGCCTGCAAGCGGAGCTCGACGCCTACGAGAGCGGCGCGCGCGTCTTCGCTCGCAGCTGGGACGAGAGCGTCCCCCGCGATCTGGTGTGAGGCGCGAGACGTGCGGCGCGGGCGCTCACAGATCGCTCGCCGGGGCGGGCGTGAGCCCGAGCGCCTCCTCGGGCTTGGCCACCGCGGCCTCCTGATCGCCCAGTCGGGGCGCGCGCTGCGAGGGGGCGGTGAGCCCCGGCCCGGTCCCTCCCTGCGCCGGCCCGGTCCGGTTCTGCATCGCATCCCGCACCGACGCCGCCAGTGCCGCCAGCTCGGAGCGGGCCGCGGAGCCCGCCAGGCCGTAGACGAAGGGGCCGTCCGCCCAGTACGCGACGGTGACATCGTCGTTGCGCGCAAAACGCATCTGCGGCGAGTCCTCCTGCCACCGGGGCTGGAGGAAGAGGCTCAGCCTGCGCCCTTCGATACCGGTGTAGACCACTTGCACCAGGCGCTGGCCGTCAGTGGACAGGATGCGCTTGCCGGTCATGGTGTACCCGTGGGCGGACAGGTCCGGGAGGGTGATCTTCACGGGGACCCGCTCGGTCAACCAGTCCAGGGGCTCGGCCGCACCGTTGCGCGCGGCGCGCATCCCCGGCGGGGGCTGCGCCGGGGAGACCGAGTGCCCGAGCACCGCGCGCTCGACGAAGGCCCGGGGTTGCGGCCCCGCCCCGGGGCCTCCCTTCCCCAGCCACCACCCTGCCAGGCCGGCGCACACCGCCACCGCCCCCAGCACCGCCGCCGAGGACATCCAGCCGTGGCGGGAGGCCCGCGGCCGGGCCTCGAGGACCGCGTACAGGCGCTCGGGGACCGGTGCCTCCAGCGTCGTGTCGTAAGCGCGCCGGATGGCCTCGTTCTGCCGTGCATAATCGGAGATGCGCCGCGCCTCCTCGGGGCGCGCTTCCAGGTAAGCCTCCGCCTGCGCCCTGCGCGCGGGATCCCGATCCAGGAGACCGTCGGCGTAGGCCAGCAGATCCAGCTCTGTGATCCGGTGCCGGTCGCGTGTCATTTGACCCTCCGCAACGGCTCCTGGCGGGGGATGCCTACGCCGAGCCGCCGCAGCCCTTCGCGCCCTCGCGAGAGCCGCGACCGCAGGGTTCCGAGGGGAATCCCGAGGATGCGCGCGGCCTCGTCGTAGGGGGTTCCCTCCAGCGCCACCAGCAGAATGGCCGCGCGCTGCTCGCCGGGCAGCTGCTGGAGGGCCGCGGCCACATCACGCCACGCGAGCCGGGCCTCGTGCCCCGAGGGCTCGGCCGGTCCCTGCTCGAGGTCCTGGAGGGAAACGCTCTGCCCGCGCCGGCGGCGGCGGGTGTGCTGGTTGATGAACACCCGGTACAGGATGCGGAAGAGCCAGCTCCGGACATTCCCCGGATAGCGCCAGAGGTGGCGTTTGCGCAGCGCCCGTTCGAGGCAATCCTGGACCAGGTCGTCGGCCGCCTCCCGGTGCTGGGTGAGCGCGAGGGCGTAGCGGCGCAGGTGCGGGATCTCCCTGCTCACCAGCCATTCGAGCTCCTGGTGCCTGTCCATGTGTGTGTCCCGGTCCCCGTCCGAGCAATCCCGATTCTCACGCGACCATGCTGTGACAACAACCCCGGGCCGGGGAAAGTTCCGTGGCGGGCAGCGGCCGCGGGGCCGCAGGCAGCGTCGCGAGCGCCGGCGGTCCGCGGAACCTAACCGGCCCATCGGGTGTTAGCCAAGGCAGGGCGCTGCGAACCGTGGCCCGCCACGGCAGTGGCCGGCGGGGCCAGACGAGGCGCTCTGCATCACCACATCTCGCACACGAGGAGAATCTTCATGCGAAACAAGCTTTACACGACCGGTGCAGCCATCCTTACAGCCGCCGCCCTCGGCCTGGCCTCGCCGGCCTGGGCGCAGACCTATGACGGCGGCGGGTCGGCGGCACCCGCACAGACCGATTTCAGCGACAGCACGTTGCAGTCGTATGCCGTAGCCGCCGCCGCGGTGCAGGACGCTCAACAGGAGTGGGTCCCCCGCATCCAGAACGCCGAGAGCGCGGCGCAGAAGCAGCAGTTGCGCGAGCAGGCGACGGACGAGATGATCCAGGCGATTCGGAACCAAGGGCTGAGCGTCGAGGAGTACAATGCCATCACCGAGGCTGCGCGCAGCGAGCCGCAGCTCCTTCGCCGGATCCAGGAGCACATGCAGAACTGAGGCCGCAGCACGGGCTGCCGTGGCCGCCGCTCGGCGTCCACGGTGCGGCCTTTGCCGGCCTGCACCGAGATCGATACACAGTGGACATACGCTATACAGGAATGCATCCACGGATGCGGGTGCTCCGAGCGGCGGCCGCGGTGCTGGGGGCTGCGGCGGCTCTCGCCCTCGCGGGGTGCGAGACGAGCGAGCTGCCCGGCTTCGAGCGCGAGGAGCGCGCGCTGTTCCCCGAGCTCGAGCGACGTCTCGAGGAGGTGACCGGCCTCGGCATCGAGGGCGCGCGCAGCACGTTCACCTTGACCCGCCGCGACGGGAGCTGGTCGGTGGCCGAGAAAGACGGCTACCCCGCGCAGGGGGACAAGGTTGAAGCCCTGTTGCAGGAGCTGGCCGGGCTGCGCTCCGTCTACGCCTCGACCGAGGATTCGCTGCGCTACGCGGACTACGGCCTGGGCGGGCCCGAGCACCCGAACAGCAGCCGCGTGCGCATCGCGCTCAAGACCGCGGGAGACGCCGTGCTCGTGGAGGTGGACCTGGGCCACACCGTGACGACTCCCGCCGGGTCGCAGGTGTTCCTGCGCCGCAGCGGGCAGGAGCGAGTGTGGGTCGCCGATAGCGAGCTGCACGTAAGCGCCGACCCGATGGCGTGGATCGACGAAGCGCTCATGGATATCCCGAGGGAACAGGTCCGCGAGGTGACGCTGACCGATCCCCAGGGCGAGGAGCTCGTCGTGCAGCGCTCCCCTGAGGGGGCGCTGGAACTCACCCAAGGCCCGCAAGAGAGCACGCCGGCGGACGTGGAGGCGATGGCCAGCTCCGTCACCGGCGCGCTCGAGCGCCTCGCGTTCGAGGACGTCCGCAGCGCCCCGCCGCTGGCCGAAGTCCCGGCGGGACACCGCGCGACCTTTCGCACCTTCGACGGGCTGCGCATCTCGCTGCGCGTCATCGACCGCGACGACGAGCGTTGGACCTTGGTGGACGCAAGCTCCGCACCGGGGGATCGCGAGTCCGGCGCCGGCGGGCAGGGCGCGGCAAGGCAGGAGATCGCGCGCATCTCGCAGAAGACCGCCGGGTGGGCCTTCCGGCTGCCCATTCACGTCACCGAGCTCCTGACGCGCGGGGCGCGCAGCCTGTGGGAGGCGACGTCTCCGCCCGAGGAAGTTGAGGGGGTCTCGGCGGACGACCGCTGACCCGAAGGCTCGGCCTCGACGCGTCGATTGCGCTCAGCCCGCCGGCGCGTTGCGCTTCACCGCCTCCAGCAATTCAACGCAGAGGTTCCCTGCGGCTCATGCCGAGACGGTGCGGTGTCAACGGATGGCGCCCGCGGTGAAACCGGTGATGAAGC
>CAZPFD010000274.1:0-4975 GCA_964585725.1 uncultured Ectothiorhodospiraceae bacterium
TCCCTTCCGCTGGCCTGTCTTTGTGTGGCACCGTGGGCAGGGAAAGTAGTGTCTGACACCACTTTTCCCGAAGGGCGCGGGCCAGGAGGGCCCGCGCCGAGCGTTGAGACAGGATGTCGAATCGCGAGGCCCGTCCCGCGCGCCGAGACACGCGGAGCCTCGGAACCCGAAGCAAGGCTCGCCGTCCCGCAAGATGATGGCGGCGTTTCATGGGTAATCAGGAATCAGAATGTCCCCTTTTTCCCGTCAGCACAGGAACAGGCTGTAGGCGGGGTTGTTCGACTCCTCCGCGTAGGGATATCCCAGCTCGCGCAAGAACGCTTGAAACTCGTCCACCTCGCGCTCGGGCACCTGCATGCCCACGAGCACCCGGCCGTAGTCGGCGCCCTGATTGCGGTAGTGGAAGAGGCTGATGTTCCAGCGTGCGCCCATGCGCGTGAGAAAGTGCAGCAGCGCGCCGGGGCGCTCCGGGAACTCGAAGCGATACAAAACCTCGTCGTCCACCCCCTGGGCGCGCCCGCCGACCATGTAGCGAATGTGCAGCTTGGCCATCTCGTTGTCGCTCATGTCGACGACGGGAAATCCCTTCTCGGTGAGATGAGCAATGAGCTCGTCCTTGTCCGATTCGCCGTGGCGCAGCTCCACGCCGACGAACACGTGCGCCTGCTCGGCGTCGGCATAGCGATAATTGAACTCCGTGATCGAGCGCTGGCCGATGCCGTGGCAGAACTCGCGAAAGCTGCCCGGCCGCTCGCGCAACGTGACCGCGAGCAATGCTTCCCTGTACTCGCCGATGTCGGCGCGCTCGGCGATGTGGCGCAAGCGATCGAAGTTCACGTTGGCGCCGCTGCACACGGCCGCGAGCGTCTCGCCGGAGACGCCGTCGCGCATCACGTAACGCTTGGCGCCGGCCACGCCGAGCGCCCCTGCCGGCTCGGCGATGGAACGGGTGTCCTCATAGATGTCCTTGATCGCCGCGCAGATCTCGTCGGTGTTGACGAGAATGACCTCGTCGACACACTCGCGCGCTATCCGGAAGGGCTCCACCCCCACCTGCCGCACGGCGACGCCGTCGGCGAACAGACCCACTTGATCGAGGACCACGCGCTCGTTGGCGGCAAGGGCATGATGCATCGAAGGGGCGTCCTCCGGCTCCACGCCGATCACCTTGATCTCCGGCCACAGGGCCTTGAGATAGGCGCCAATTCCGGCAATGAGCCCGCCCCCGCCGACCGGCACGAACACGGCGTGCAACGGCCCCGCGTACTGGCGGAGGATCTCCATGGCTACGGTGCCCTGGCCCGCGATCACGTCCGCGTCGTCGTACGGATGCACGAAGGTCATGCCGTGCCGGGCGGCCAGCTCCTCCGCGTGCGCCTTGGCGTCGTCGTAGGAGCTGCCGTGGAGCACGATCTCCGCGCCCAGGCTGCGCACCGCATTGACCTTGATGGGGGGCGTCGTCTTGGGCATGACGATGAGCGCACGCAAGCTCAACCTGCTCGCGGCGAGCGCCACACCTTGAGCATGATTGCCGGCCGAGGAGGCGATCACCCCTCGGGCGCGCGCCTCCGGCCCGAGGGCCGCCATCTTGTTGTACGCGCCGCGGACCTTGAATGAGAATATGGGTTGTAAATCCTCGCGCTTGATTAACACCCGGTTGCCCAGGCGCCGGGACAGGAGGGGCGCTTCGTCGAGCGGCGTCTCCCGCGCCACGTCGTATACGCGGGCTTTCAGTATTCTTTCGACGTATTCTCTGCTCATGGGATGCTCTTGCCATCGGGAACCGGGACGCCCTGCCGGGACAGGGAGCGAACCCGCAATTTTCTATGATAACGTTCCGGGGTTGCGTGGAACCAGGAACGCCGGCGCCCCCGGCCGCGGACGGGAGGGTGGACTTCGGTGACCCAGGACGAGAAGAAACAGGCGGTCGCCCGGGCGGCCCTGGATTACGTCGAGACGGGCGTAGTCGTGGGCGTAGGCACGGGGAGCACCGTCAACCAGTTCATCGATGCGCTCGCCGACATCAGGCATCGAATAGACGGGGCGGTGGCCAGCTCGGAGGAGACCGCCAGGCGCCTGCGCGGCGCCCGCATTCCCGTGTTCGACCTGAACTCGGTGGACCCGGGCATGTTGACCGTATACGTAGACGGGGCGGACGAGACCACACGCCACATGCACCTCATCAAAGGCGGCGGCGGCGCGCTCACCCGAGAGAAGATCGTGGCCGCTGCCGCGCTCAAGTTCGTGTGCATCGTGGACGATTCCAAGGTGGTTGACGTTCTGGGGCGCTTTCCGCTGCCCGTCGAGGTGATCCCGCTGGCGCGCAGCTACGTGGCGCGCGAGCTGGTCAAGCGGGGCGGTAATCCATTCTGGCGCGAAGGCTACGTCACGGACAACGGCAACGTGCTTCTGGACGTTTACAATCTCGACATCAAGGCGCCGGTCGAGCTCGAATCCGAGCTGGACCATGTGGCGGGGATCGTGGCCAACGGGCTGTTCGCACGCCGCCCCGCCGACGTCGTGCTGGTGGGCGCTGATGACGGCGTGCGTACGTTGAGCTGATCGGCGGAAACGGGGCGGCAGGGGCGGCAGGGGCGGGGAGCCGTGCCGGCGCCGGACCCCTGCCCGAGCAGCATCCGGGAGAACCTTTGAGCATGCCGCGCAAGGGCCGTGGGGCCCTCACCAATCGTAGCGGGCGCTTCGAGGCGTGGACGCGCGAGAGCTTCGACGACGGATGGAACGCCGCCGACCCGAGCCCGCCTCCGCTGCGCACCACCCTCACCCCGGACGCCAGCCGCAGCCTCATCACCTACAACCGCTCGCCGGATGTCCCCTTCGATCGCTCCATCAATCCGTACCGGGGTTGTGAGCATGGATGCATCTACTGCTTCGCCCGGCCGACGCACGCCTATCTGGGCCTCTCGCCCGGTCTCGATTTCGAGAGTCGCCTGCTCTACAAGCCGGACGCCGCTGAGCTGCTGCGGCGCGAGCTGGCGGCGCCGGGCTATCGCTGCGCGGTCGTTGCGCTGGGTGCGAACACCGATCCGTACCAGCCCGTGGAGCGCAAACTCGCCCTCACGCGGAGCATACTGGCGGTTCTTCACGAGCACCGCCACCCGGCGACGGTGGTCACCAAGTCGGCGCTCGTCGAGCGCGACGTCGATATTCTGGCGCCCATGGCCGAGCAGGGGTTGGTCGCGGTCGCCGTCTCGGTGACCACTCTCGACCGCGGCCTGGCCCGCCGCATGGAGCCGCGCGCCACCGCGCCCGAGCGCCGCCTGCGGACCATCCGACGATTGTCGGAGGGGGGCATTCCCGTGCAGGCCCTGGTCGCCCCCGTCATACCGGTGCTCACCGACCCGGAGCTGGAGACCATCCTCGAGCGCGTGCGCGAGGCGGGCGCGGTGGAGGCGAGCTACGTGCTCCTGCGCCTGCCGCTGGAGATCAAAGAGCTGTTCCGGGAGTGGCTCGAGGCGCAGTACCCGCTCAAGGCCAAGCACGTCCTTCGCCGCATCCGCGACACGCGCGGCGGCAAGCTGTACGATTCCAGCTTCGGTCTGCGCAAACGCGGCACCGGCGAGTACGCCGAGCTCATTGCGCGGCGCTTCGCGCTCGCCCGCAAGCGGCTCGGCTTTCCGGGGCTACCCGCGCTCGACTGCGAACGGTTCAGCCCCTCCGCGATGCACTCGCAGCTGTCGCTGCTGTGAGCGCCTCCGGCGTAACACCGGATTGCACCCGGTCCGCGCGGACGCGCTGAAGCCGAATACCCGAAACCCCATGTTCCACATCATCAAGAACTGGTACGAAGAGTACTTCTCCGATCCGCAGGTCGCGATTCTCGCGCTGCTGCTGATCATCGGCTTCGCGTTCGTCATCACTTTCGGCGACATGCTCGCCCCCGTCCTGGCGAGCATCATCATCGCATACCTGCTCGAGGGCGGCGTGGTGCAGCTCGAGCGGCGCCACGTGCCGCGCATGCTCGCGGTGAGCCTGATCTTCGTCGCGTTCATGACCTTTCTGGTGTTCCTGCTCCTCGGGCTCCTGCCGCTTCTCTCGCGCCAGGCGACCCAGCTCATCGGGGAGCTGCCCAACATGCTCGCCAGAGGACAGGAGCTGCTCATGCGCCTGCCCGAACGATATCCGGAGATTTTTTCCGAGCAGCAGGTGCAGGAGCTCGGCGCAGCCATTCGGGTCGAGCTGGGGGAGATCGGCAAGCGGGTGCTCTCGGTGTCGCTCGCGTCGGTGGGAAGCGTGATCACGCTGCTCGTCTACCTGATCCTGATGCCGCTGCTGGTCTTCTTCTTCATGAAGGACAAGGATCGGATACTCGGCTGGCTCACCGCCTACATGCCCCGCGACAGCGCTCTCGCCACCCAGGTCTGGCGCGAGGTGGACCGCCAGATCGGCAACTATGTGCGCGGCAAGTTCTGGGAGATCCTCATCGTCTGGTGGGTCACCTACATCGTCTTCTCCGTCCTCGGGCTCAACTTCGCCATGCTGCTCTCGGTGCTGGTAGGGATCTCGGTCATCATCCCGTTCATCGGCGCCGCAGTGGTCACGATCCCGGTGGCCGCCGTGGCTTACTTCCAGTGGGGGCTGGCGTCGGATTTCTGGATCCTGATGACCGCCTACCTCGTGATTCAGGCGCTGGACGGCAACGCGCTGGTGCCGCTGCTGTTCTCCGAGGTGGTCGACCTGCATCCCATCGCCATCATCGTGGCGGTGCTGGTCTTCGGCGGCCTGTGGGGATTCTGGGGCGTGTTCTTCGCGATTCCCCTGGCCACCCTGGTGCAGGCGGTGCTCAAAGCCTGGCCGCGGCGCTCGCATTGGGCGCTGGCCAGGCCGCCGCCGGAATCCCAGCGCGAGCCGGAGAGCGGGCCGCAGGCGCCATCGGAGGAGCGGGAGACGCGCACCGGGAGCGGCTAGCCCCCTCGCGGGGCGGAGCCTCGGAACCCTGAGCGAGGGCTCGCCGACC
>CAZPFD010000275.1:0-4947 GCA_964585725.1 uncultured Ectothiorhodospiraceae bacterium
CTCACGGGCGGCGCCAGCGCAGGGTCTTGCCGGGCTCGCCCGGGCCCGCCTGGAACGGCTCGCACACATACAGGTCGCCGACGGCGGCGAGGCGATCCCCGACGTACACCAGAGGCATTCGTTCCCGGTCCCACGGCGGCACGGCGCTCTCTTGCAGCAACTTCTTGAGCGCGCGCGTGTGACCCCGCCCGGCAGGCCGGCACTGCTCTCCTCCGCGGCGGAAGCGCACCTGCACCGCGCCGCCGGCAGCAGCGGCGACCGCCACGCCCCGCCCATCCGCATCCTCCGCCTCGAGCGACCCGCCCCCGGGCAGCTCGAGCGGCGTGCTCAGATCCCATGCCAGGACCACAGCGGGATCATGGGCGCCCAGCGGAGGCGAGGCGTACAGACAATCCCGGTAGCGCCGCACCTCGGCACCGGGCCAGCGAGTCACGGGTTGTGCGTCGTCGCGTGCTCCGAGCACGTCCTCCATCAGGCGGTGCAGCTGCGCCGCGCTCGGCGCCGCCAGACCCCGCTCGCGCACCCACGCGCGCAGGGCATTGCGGCGCCGCGCCTCGGGCAGCGCGCGCAGCGTCGAGCACAGCAGCGCCCCCGGCTGCGGGGCGCGAGCGGCTCTCAGGTCGATGGCGGCCAGCTCATCGAGCAGGCGCGCCGCCTCCGCCTGCTGCGCCGCAACGCGGGCCAGCGTCCGCGTCACGCCCGGCCAGCGCCCGCGCAGGATCTCCAGAATGCGCCTGCGCAGAAAGTTGCGCGTGTAGCGCTCGTCCGCGTTGCTCGGATCCCACACCGGCTCGAGCCCCTCGTCCCGGCCGTAGGCGCGCAGGGCCGCCCGGCTCACTCCCAGAAGCGGACGCGCCAGCCACCCGCGCCCGAGGGGGGACAATGCGGGCATCCCGGCGAGCCCCGGCGGCCCGGCGCCGCGCAGGAGCTGAAGCAGAACGGTCTCGGCCTGGTCGTCGCAGTGGTGCGCGGTGAGCAGAATATCGCCCCCGCCCAGCATCTCCCCCAGGGCTGCATAGCGCGCCCGCCGCGCGGCCGCCTCCGGGCTCTCCCCGGCGGCGGGACGCGCGTCCACCTCCACCACCTGGAGGGCAATGCCGAGATCACGGCACACCCGCTCGCAGTGGCGCACCCACTCTCCGGCGCCGGGATGCAGTCCGTGGTGGACGTGCACCGCCGCCAGCGGGGCGTGCAGCTCGCTCCGCAGCCGGACCATGGCGTGCAGCAGGGCGTGCGAGTCCGGCCCTCCGCTGTACGCCACCCGGTATCCGGGGGTCGGCGGAAGACCGGCGAGCGCAGCGCGCAAAGTCTGGGGCGAGAATACCTCGGCGGTCATACACGAAAGGCGACACTGACACCGTGGCGAACCGTAGCTGATGACCCGCGAAACGCAGCGATTCGCTCGCGGGCCGGCGAGCCCTCGCTCAGGGCTCCGAGGCTCCGCGTATCGCGGCGCGCGGGCCGGGCCGCGCCAGTCACCCCCGGCAAGAGCCTCGCTGGCCCGCCCGATACAGCCGAGCTTCGTAGGGTCATCAGGAATCAGTATGTTGCGGATTTTAGCCCGGTTCAGTACAGGCGGCGCTTGAGGCCCGTATCCTGCATGACGGTGGAGGCGATCTCCTCGATGGACACGGTGTCCGTGTTCAGATAGGGGATGCCCTCGGTACGAAACAGCGCCTCCACCTCCTGGACCTCCTTGCGGCACTGCGCGAGGGAGGCGTAGCGGCTGTTCGGCCGGCGTTCGCTGCGGATCTGCTGCAGCCGCTCGGGGTCGATGGTGAGGCCGTAGAGGCGCTTACGATAGGCTCGCAGGGGCTCCGGGAGATCCGGGGAGCGCAGCTCATCCGCGGTCATGGGATAGTTGGCTGCCCGCACACCGAAGTGCATGGCCAGGTAAAGGCAGGTGGGGGTCTTGCCCGAGCGGGAGACGCCGACCAGGATGACGTCAGCCGAGGCGTAGCCGTGTGTGCTTGCGCCGTCGTCGTGGCGAAGCGCAAAATTCAGCGTTTCGATGCGAAAGTTGTACGTGGCCCGATCCACGACGCCGTGGGAACGCCCGGCGGTGTGGGTGGAGCGGCGCTCGAGCTCCATCTCCAGCGGATGGATGTAGACGCTGAACAGATCCAGCACCAGGGCGTTGCTGGCCGCCACCTGCTCCTGGATGGCAGGCGCCACCAGCGTGCTGAACACGATGGGGCGCGCCCCATCCTGGACCCCGGCCTGATTGATGGCCTCGACCGCTCGTGCGGCTCGCTCCGCCGTATTGACGAACGGAAGCGTGACTTCCGCGAAATCGATGCTTTCGAACTGGGTCAGGAGGGTGTGTCCCAGCGTCTCGGCCGTGATGCCGGTGCCGTCGGAGACGAAGAATACGGTGCGCTTCATAAGATCGATGAGTCTGATGATACATGAATCGGAGGTCCAGAGGTGGATGAGCTCGTAGTCTGGTTCGAGCAGTTGGGAAAGAACGACATCGGCCGCGTGGGCGGCAAGAACGCATCCCTCGGCGAGATGATCAGCCAGCTCTCCGCCGCCGGCGTGTCGGTCCCCAGGGGCTTCGCCACGACTGCCGAGGCTTACCGGCAGTTCCTGGCCCAGGAGGGCCTGGCCCGGCGCATCGAGCAACGCCTCGCATCGCTCGACACCGAAGACGTCGCGGCCCTCTCCGAGACCGGCGCCGAGATACGGGACTGGATCAAGGCGCTCCCCCTCCCCCCCGCGCTTCGCGAGGCCGTCACCGAAGCGTATCGAGCGCTCGAGCAGTCGGTGGGCCCCGGCCTCTCGGTGGCCGTGCGCTCGTCGGCCACGACCGAGGATCTGCCGGAGGCATCCTTCGCGGGCCAGCAGGAGACGCTGCTGAACATCCGCGGCCTGGAGCACGTGCTGCTCGCCATCAAGGACGTGTTCGCCTCGCTCTACAACGACCGCGCCATCGCCTACCGCGTCCACCACGGATTCCACGACGCCGACATCGCCCTCTCGGCCGGCGTGCAGCAGATGGCGCGCAGTGATCGCGGCGCGAGCGGCGTGATGTTCACCCTCGACACCGAGTCGGGGTTCCGCGACGTGGTGTTGATCACCGCCGCCTACGGGCTCGGCGAAACCGTGGTCCAGGGGGCCGTGAACCCCGACGAGTTCTACGTTCACAAGCCGACCCTCGCAGCCGGCCGGCCGGCCATACTGAGACGCAGCCTGGGGACCAAGGCCCTCAAGATCATCTACAACGAATCGACCGACCACACCCAGACCACGCGCACGGAGGAGGTGCCCGAATCCGAGCAGCTGCGCTTCTCGCTCAACGACGAGGACGTGGAGGCGCTGGCGCGCCAGGCGGTGGCCATCGAGGACCACTACGGCTGCCCGATGGACATCGAGTGGGCGAAGGACGGCGCCGACGGGCGGCTCTATATCCTTCAAGCCCGCCCGGAAACGGTGAAGAGCCGGAGCGCGGGCATGGGCGTGGAGCGCTACAGGCTGAAGGATGAAGGCCGCGTGATCGTGAGCGGGCGCGCCATCGGCCAGCGCATCGGCGCCGGCACGGCGCGCATCATCACCGATCTCAAGCAGATGGCGCGCCTCGAGCCCGGCGACGTGTTGATCACGGACATGACCGACCCCGACTGGGAGCCGGTGATGAAACGGGCCTCGGCCATCGTCACGAATCGCGGAGGTCGGACGTGCCACGCCGCCATCATCGCGCGCGAGCTCGGGGTGCCGGCGGTGGTGGGCACCGGGGAGGGCACCGGCACGATCCCCGACGGCGACGACGTCACGGTCTCGTGCGCGGAGGGGGACACCGGATACGTGTACCAGGGCAAGCTCGAGTTCGAGGCCGAGCAGTTCAGCTTCGAGCGTATGCCGGAGGTACCGGTCAAGATCGGCATGATCGTGGGCAACCCGGATCGCGCATTCGAGTTCGCCGCCATCCCGAATCACGGCGTCGGCCTCGCCCGCCTGGAATTCATCATCAACAACATCATCGGTATCCATCCGAACGCGCTGCTCCAGCTCGAGCGCATGCCGCCGGATCTTCAGAAGGTCATCCGGCGGCGCACCGCAGGATACGCCGATTCGGTGACTTTCTACGTGGAGAAGCTCGCGGAGGGGGTGGCGACCATCGCCGCCGCCTTCAGCCCCAAGCCGGTCATCGTCAGGCTCTCCGACTTCAAGTCCAACGAGTACTACAACCTGATCGGGGGCGAGCATTTCGAGCCCGACGAGGACAACCCGATGATCGGCTTTCGCGGCGTCTCGCGTTATCTCTCCGAAGCCTTCAGGGAGTCCTTCGAGCTCGAGTGCCGGGCGATGCGCAAGGTGCGCGACGAGATGGGGTTCACCAATGTGGAGATCATGGTGCCGTTCGTGCGCACCGTGCCCGAAGCGAAACAGGTGATCGAGCTCTTGGGCGAGCTCGGGCTCGAGCGCGGGCGTCACGGATTGAAGCTGATCATGATGTGCGAGGTGCCTTCCAACGCCGTGCTGGCCGAGGAGTTCCTGGAGTATTTCGACGGGTTCTCCATCGGCTCGAACGATCTGACTCAGCTCGTGCTCGGTCTGGATCGCAACTCCGGGCTCGTCGCCGGGCTGTTCGACGAGCGCGATCCGGCGGTGAAGCAGATGCTGCATCGCGCGATTCGGGCGTGCCGCGAGAAGGGAAAATACGTCGGCATCTGCGGCCAGGGCCCCTCGGACTATCCCGACTTCGCACAATGGCTGCTGGAGGAAGGGATCGAGAGCATGTCCCTGAACCCCGATACCGTGGTCAGCACCTGGCTGCATCTGGCGGGACAGACCATATAGGAAAAGGGGGACATTCTGATTTTCCTTCAAACGCTCAATAGCTTGCGAAAGGACGTAGTCAAAGGAAAATCAGAACCTGATTACCCGAACCTCAGCTATGCCCTGCCGGGACGGCGAGCCCTTGCTTTGGGTTCCGAGGCTCCGCGT
>CAZPFD010000276.1:0-3451 GCA_964585725.1 uncultured Ectothiorhodospiraceae bacterium
TCAGGTGGCGGCGGTCGTCTCCTCGATGACCTCTCCGCGCTCGATGACGTAGGCGCGATCGGTGAGCATGGCGGCGCGCTTGAGGTCGGATTCCGCCACCAGCACCGACAGCTCCGGCTCCGCCGCCTGGTAGTCCTTGACCACCTGGGCGAGCCTGCGCGAGAGCGCCGTGGAGATGCCCTCGAACGGCTCGTCCAGGAGCAGCACCCGCCGGCCGTGGACGAAGCATCGCCCCAGGGCCACGAGCTTCTGCTGCCCGCCCGAGAGCTGCATGGCCTTGCGCGCGGCGATCTCCTTGAGCTCGGGGAGATACTGGTAGATGGTCTCCAGGCGCGCGCGCGGCGCCTCCAGCTTGAGCGCCTCCGCGGGGACCAGGAGGTTCTCCTCGGCACTGAGGTTCCCCACCAGGCGCCGGTCCTCGGGCAGATACCCGATGCCGAGCGCCGCACGCTTGTGGGCCGGCAGCCGCAGCAGGCTGCGGCCATGCAGCGTCACGTCGCCCCCGGTCAGCGGGACGAGGCCCATGATGCTGCGCAGGGTCGTGGTCTTGCCGGCGCCGTTGCGACCCACCAGCCCGACGATGGCGCCCGCATCCACCTCGAGGCTCAGCCCGCGCAGGATGCTCAGCGTGCCCATGCGGACGGTGATTGCGTCGACCTTCAGCATATCTAATCGGCGCCCAGTATGGCCTGCCGCACCGCCGGATCGCTCAGCACGGCCTGCACCGGGCCGTCGGCGATCACCCGGCCGTCGTCGAAGGCGATCGCGCGCTCAGCGTAGCGCTCGACGATCTCCATGTCGTGCTCGACGAACAGCGTGGTCACCCCGGTCGTCTTGAGAACGTTCACGAGCGCATCCATCACCTCGAACTTGTCTCTCATGCTGACCCCGCTGGTGGGCTCGTCCATGAGCAGGAGCTCGGGCTTCAGCACGTGGGAGAGCGCCACGTCCAGGAGCTTGCGCTGGCCCTCGGGCAGGTTCGCCACGGGCTGGTCCATCTGATCGCGAAAGCCGAACTGCTCGAGCACCGCGCGAACCTCCTCGGTCCACGCGCCGCGCTCGAGGGGGTTCCAGAAATCCGAGGCCGCCCCCGAGCGCACGGCGACGGCGATCAGCATATTCTGGCCGATGCTCAAGCCCGTGTAGAGCTGGGGATGCTGAAACGATCGAGCGATGCCGAGCTCGGTCACCTGCTTCGGAGAGAGGCCGGTGATGTCTCTGCCGCCGAAGTAGATCTCCCCGCTGCTCGGCGCCAGGTATCCCGTGATCAGATTGAGGAAGGTCGTCTTCCCCGAGCCGTTCGTTCCGACGATGCCCACCATCTCGCCCGCCTGGAGCGCGATGTTGAGGTTCTCCGCGGCCCGAACGGCACCGAAGTACTTCGTCAGGTCGACGGTCCGGATGACGGCCTCATCCATTTTCCTGCGATCCGGTCCTTGAGGCTCCACAAGCCTTGCGGGAGAAAGAAGATGATGAGCAGCAGCACGATGCCCAGGGTCATCTGCCAGGTTTCGGGAGACAGCTTGAACGCGTAGTTCTTCACGAACTCGAAGACGATGGATCCGGCGAACGGCGCGAGCACGCTGCCGGTGCCGCCCAGCACGGCCACGAACACGAAGTCGGCCGAGCTCGTCCAGTAGGCCAGCTCCGGCGCCACGTGCCCCACGTTGAAGGCGAAGAGCCCGCCGCCGAGCCCGCCGATAGCGCCCGACAGAACGTAAGACCAGTAGATCGAGCGGTTGACCGACGCGCCCATGTACTCGACGCGGATCTCGTTGAAGCGCAGCGCCTGCATCAGATAGCCGAGCGGGGACGATGCGAAATGCGCGCCGAGATAGATGACCGCCGCGCTCAGCGCGAGCACCAGGTAGTACTGCACCACCCGCACGTGCTCCGCGCCGAGCGGCGCGCCCGCGATGGACATGGCCTGAATGCTGAGCCCGTCGGTGCCGCCCGTCAGCGCGTAGAACTTGAGCAGCAAGGTGTAGAGCACCATCGAGAAGGCGAGGCTCAGCATGGCGAAGAAGATGCCGCGGTAGCGCCTGAGAATGAGGCCCGTGAGGCTCGCCAGCAGGGCCCCGGCGAGCACCGAGAGCGGGAGCGCGAGCAGCGCCTCGGTGGTGCCGAGGTAATGCGCCGCGAAGCCCACGGCGTAGGCGCCGCCCGCGAAGTACAGCCCGTGCCCGAGCGAGATCAGCCCGCCGCGCAGCACGAGCACGACGCCCAGCACCACCATCCCCTTGGCCAGGGCGATGGTGAGCACGAACAGGATCCAGCTCGGCAGAAAGGGAGGCACCGCCACGAACAGGGCCGCGACGGCGGCGAGGCCGAGCGTCGAAGGCCTGCGCGGAACAGACCCGCTCATATCCTGCGCAGCTCCGCGACGCCGAAGAAGCCGCGGGGGCGGAAGATGAGCACCAGGATCATCAGCGCATAGACCACGAACAGCTCGAACTCGGGGAAGAGGTGCACGGCGGCCGCGCGCGATACCCCGACCAGGAGGCAGCCGAGCGCCGCGCCCGCGATGCTCCCGAGCCCGCCGATGGCGACCACGGCGAAAGCGAGCACGATGACCTCGATGCCGATGCCGGGCTCGACCGAGATCATCGGCGCGGTGAACGCGCCGCCCAGCGCCGCGAGGAACGTGCCCAGGGTGAACGCCACCGTGTCGATGCGGGGGACGTTGATCCCGAGCGCCGAGCTCATCTCCCGATCGCCGATGACGGTGGTCACCCGCCGGCCGAACGGCGTGCGGTTCATGAGGAGCCACAGCAGAACCCCCGAGAGCACGGCGATGCCGGTGAGCAGAAACGGGTAGCCGGCGTAGGTGATGCCGGCGAGCGAGAGGTGGCCCATGAGCCTGTAAGGCGCATCCAGGAAGTACGGCTGGATCCCCCAGATGAGCTTGATGACGTCCTCCAGGATCAAGAAGATGGCGAAGGTCGTCAGCAGCGGAATGATCTCCTCCTCCTTGTAGGCGCGCTTGAGAAAGAAGCGCTCGATCAGCGGTCCGACCGTCACCGCGACGATGACCGCCGCGAGCAGCAGCACCGGAAAGTTGAGCCAGGCCGGATAGGTGCGCCCCACCAGCGCGAGCGCGAGGTAGGCGCCGAGGTACGCGCCGAGCGCGTAGATGCTGCCGTGCGCGACGTTCAAAATCCGCAGCACGCCGAAGATGAAGGTGATCCCGGCCGAGACCAGGAACAGCCACGACGCAAAGATCAGGCCGTCGAGCAGGATGATGGGCAGGAGCTGCGTCATGGGCTTCGGCGGCTCTTCAGCTCAGGGGCGTTCCGTGGGAGCGGCTTGCAGCCGCGATGGTGCATCGAAAAAAGGAATCGCGGATACAATCCGCTCCCACGGCAATCCGCTCCCACAGGAAGCGACTGCTATCTCGCCGGCCAGCTCTTGATCCAGTCCACCGGGTTCACGCCGAGCGGCGCGTTGACCT
>CAZPFD010000276.1:3551-4933 GCA_964585725.1 uncultured Ectothiorhodospiraceae bacterium
GCCGGCCAGCTCTTGATCCAGTCCACCGGGTTCACGCCGAGCGGCGCGTTGACCTGGGTGGCCGGGAACACATGCAGCTGATCGAGCACGGGATAGCCGAACGTGGGATCCACCTCGCCGGTGGTGAGGCCCCACATGCCCTCGTGCACGGCCTGGTGATCGTCGCGCACCACCACCGGGCCCCGGGGCGTCTCGAAGCCCAGGTTGGTGAACACCGTGATCACCTCCTCGGAGGTGGGCCACTCGCCGCCCTTGACCTCGATGGCCTTCTCGTAGGCGGCCTTCAACCCGTAGAAGCCCTGGGCCATGAAATGGCCGGTGTAGTCCGGCAGCTTGCCGAACATCTCGCGGTAGCTCTCCATGAACCGGCGGTTCAACGGATCCTTGCCCGGATCCGGGAACTGCGGGTGATAGCCCCGGCCCGAGAACGCGACGCCGGGCGGCATCATCTCCGCCTGCTCGAGCAGCCCCGTCGTCGCCACCACCAGGCTCTGGTTGAACAGGCCCCGCGTGCGCGCCTCGCGGATGAACGCGGTCAGGCCCGCGCCCCAGTTGACGGTATGCACCACGTCCGGCCTCGCCGCGAGCAGGCGCGAGATCTCGGCCGAGTAGTCGGTGGCCAGGAACTTGGTCCAGAGCTCGCCGGTGACCTTGACGTCGGGCTTGAGCTTGAGGATCGCCTCCTTGAACATCTCCCACGAGTCGCGCCCGTAGGCGTAGTCGTAGTTGAGTCCGGCGATGGTCTTCAGATCGGGCTTGAGCGCAAGCACGTAGTAGGCGGCCGCGATGTTCTCGGACGCCGCGTGGGCCGAGGTGCGGAACACGTACTGGTAGCGCTCCTGCTCGAAGAGCCGGTAGTTGGCGCAGATCGGGAAGATGGTAAGGGTCTTCAGCTCCTCGGCCACGGGCGCGACGCCGAGGCAGTGCGCGCTCGAGGTGTAGCCGAGCACCACGTCCACCTTCTCGTCCTGCACGAGGCGCCGGAACTCCGCCACCTTGTCCGCGGTGGAGCCCGACTCGTCGACGTAGATGGTGTTGAGCTTCACACCGCCGATGCCGCCCTCCTGGTTGAACTGCGCGGTGAGCAGCTTGGCCGCGTTGACCGCGGCCTCGTCGTGGGGCGCGGCCGCGCCGGACAGGAAATGGACCACGGCCACCTTGAGCTCGGCGGGTTTCATGGCGGCCTGGCCCGGCATCGCCAGACCGAGCCACAGGACCCCCGCGCCCAGGAGCACCAGCCCCCGTTCGATTGGTCGCAACGACAGATTGTTCGTTCTCATTGTCATCTCCTCCAACGTTCACCTTGCGCAAGGTCGATGGTTTCAGGTTCCCTTGAAGCTCGGCTTGCGCTTGGCCTTGAACGACTCCACGCCCTCGCGGAA
>CAZPFD010000277.1:0-4906 GCA_964585725.1 uncultured Ectothiorhodospiraceae bacterium
ATGGGCCTGCGCTCTTTCACCCCGCTGGTCACCGCGTGCCCGGGCTGCGGTCGCACCACCAGCACGTTCGTCCAGGAGCTGGCCAACACCATTCAGGGTCATCTGCGCGAGAAGATGCCGGAGTGGCGCGAGCGCTACGAAGGTGTGGAGGAGATGTCGGTCGCCGTGATGGGCTGCGTGGTGAACGGCCCCGGCGAGAGCAAGCACGCCAATATCGGCATCAGCCTGCCGGGCACGGGCGAGTCGCCGGCGGCGCCGGTGTTCGTGGACGGCAAGAAGACGGTCACCCTGCGCGGCGACGACATCGCCGACGAGTTCCGCCAGATCGTCGACGACTACGTCGACACCCACTACCCCAAACGCCCCTAGGCCCCTAGGCGGTCGGACCAGCGCAACTCACTGAAGCAGCTTGCTTTTGGCTCCAGATGAGGGGCCTATCGAGCCTTAGAGCGCCCATTTTGGCCGTGAAAACGGCCCTCTAACTCCCGAGCGCCTGCGCCGTTTTCTTAGAGCCCCGTTTTTGACGGCAAAATGGGACCTCTAAGCCTCAAATCGGCCCCGATTACGGGCGCCTTCTTAGCGATATCAGTGCGTTACGTTGGTCCGACCCTCAGAGGGTGAGGGTGAGGTCGGAGACCAGGGCGCCGGGGAGGTGGATGCTGCCGGCGGAGCGCGCGCCGTAGGTGTGGGTGTCGAGAAAAAGCTCGCGCTCGCGGGTGAGGCCGATGAGGTTCTCGCCCAGCAGGCGGTAGACGCTCTCGTCGAAGCGCATGACGTTGAGCGGCGCGCGGATCTCCCCGTCCTCCACCCAGAAGCAGGCGAAGCGGGTCATGCCGGTGATGCGGCAGTCGTTGCGGTCCGAGTAGTTGCAGTACCAGAGGTTGCCCAGGTACAGGCCGGTCCCCAGCCGGGTCAGGATCTCCTCGGCGGGCACCTCGCCCCCCGCCATCTCCAGCGCCTCGGGAAACTCGGCGCCCGAGTTGACCGGTGCGCCGAACTCCTTGCTGCTGCGCGGGCTGACCAGACAATCGCGGTAGCGCCCGCCCTCGATCAGAGCCACCTCGTCCGCCTTGATGTATCCGCTGAGCGTGAATCGGGGCGCGAGCCCGCGCCGGCGGTTCTCGCGCAGCGCGACCGAGGGGTGCAGGCGGCGGTCCTCGCGCACCATCTTGAGCAGCGGGGTCTGAGCGGTGCGATGGCTCTTGAGGCCGAAGCCGCCCCAGGCGAGCATCTGCAGGATCTCGCGCAGCGCGGCGGGGGCCAGATACGCCCGGTAGCGGCCGGGGGCAATGCTTCGCGGCGAGCGCTCGAGCACGCGGATCTGCTCTCTCGCCTCGCGCATGCGGCGCTCGAGCTCCGAGGGGTCCCACTCCAGGCCGGCGTAGGTGCACTTGACCGCCTTGTCCTCCTGGAGATGGCAGCTCCAGTCGAAGTTGAAGCTCTCGGTGCGGTGCCAGTTGCGCTGCCCGAAGCTGCTGGCGAAGCCGGCGTACATGGCGCCGCTCGCCCACACGCCGACCAGATCCAGGCCTTGCCCCGCCCGCGTGATGCACGCCAGCGCCTGATCGGCCTCGGGAAGGGCGCCGCGGCGCACGTCGTCGGTGTCGTTCACCTCCGTGGCGTAGAGGAGATGCGGGTCCTCCGGCAGGTGGGGCAGTCGCGCGCGCAGATCGGCAACCAGACGTTGCAGGGTGGCGCGGTCCCGCTCCGGGGTGCCCGTCACGTTGCAGCTCCCGGCCGCGTGCCGCGCGCCGTCGATGAGATCCACCCACAGCGAGCGCTGGACAACGCTTCCGGCCTGGCGCACGCGGTTGTGATTGAAGCGCACGAAGTCGGACTCCTCGCCTTCCAGGCTCAGGAGATAGCGCTCGTGCGGGCGCCGCAGCGTCTCGAGCTCGTCGGCCAGGGCGTGGAAGTGCTCGCGCACGGGAGAACCGATCAGGCGTCGCTGAACACGGCTACATCGCGAAAGACGCAGGGCGGAGCCGCGTGGCCCACGTGGATCCCCTGGTTGGGCTCGCCCTTGCCGCAGGTGCTGACCCCCATCACCCGCAGCTCGTCCGCGCTGCCGACGCCGGCCAGGCTGCGCCAGAAGGTGGCCGAGACGCCGCGATAGTTGGGATCCCTGACCACGCCCTTGAGCTCGCCGTCCTCGATGATGCGGGCGTACTCGCAGCCGAACTGGAACTTGTTGCGGCTGTCGTCGATGGACCACGAGCGGTTGGTGTCCATCAGCACGCCGCGCTCGATGGACGCCACCAGCGCATGCAGCGAGTGCGCGCCGGGCTCGAGATTCAGGTTGGCCATGCGGTCGATGGGCGGGCGGTTCCAGTCGCACGCGCGCGCGCTCGCCACGCCCGGGAGGTTCGCGCGCGCCTGCGAGGTCGCGCCGCCCAGTGCGCGCTCGAGGATGCCGTCGCGGATGATCGTCTGGCGCTCGGCGGGCGTGCCCTCGTCATCCCATCCGTAGGTCGTGAGCTGCTCCGGGCGCGTGGGGTCGAAGGTGACGTTCAGCAGCTCCGACCCGTAACGGTAGCTGCCGAACATGTCCGGCGTGACGAAGCTGCGCCCGGCGTAGTTGCGCTCGTCGCCCAGGATGCGATCGAGCTCGAGCGGATGCCCGATGCTCTCGTGAATCTGCAGGATCATCTGGCTCGGCATGAGCAGGACGTCGGTGGTTGCAGAGGGGCACGGGGGCGCGTCCAGGAGCAGCAGCGCCTCCTCCGCCACGCGCCGGGCCTCGTGCGGCGTGAATCCCAGCGGGGCGAGCTGCTCGAGCCCGCCCTGGCGGGCGACATCCATGCCCAGGCTGCGGCGTTGCGTGCGCGAGCCCTCGTTGGCGAAGGCGACCAGATAGGGGTGAATGTAGCTGAGCGTCTGCTCGATCCGGCCGCCGTCGCTGGTCATCAGCAGCACGTCCGTCTCTCGATGCTCGAGCGCGGCGAGCCAATCGACGATGCGCTCGTGGACCTTCAGCCCCCGGCACGCATCGTGCACCAGGGCCAGCCGGTCGGGCAGCGGGATCGCCTGCCATGGTTGCGGGACGCGGCTCTGATAGCGCCCTCGATGCACCGATCGCGACACGTGCGCCGGAGCGAGCAGGGCGCAGGGCGCGCTGCGCTTCGCCCACTGCCGGGCGGCGCGAAGCGCGTGAACGAGGCCGGAGCGCGAGAGATCGCTTGTCGCCGCGTAGCCGGCCCCGCCGGCGTCGAAGACCGTGACCATGGCCCCGAGGCTGCGATGGAGCCCCGGCGGTTGCAGGATGTCCTGCCGCACCGTGATACTTTCGCTGCGCGCGTCCACTATACGCAGCGACCAGTAATCCACGGCCGGCGCGATCTGGGTGAAGGTTTCAGCGAGGGCGTCGAGCATTGGCTTGCCTGCGCTCCGGAGGGTGGCGATTGTACCCCAGGGGGTGTGCCGCGCGCGGGCGCCGGGGCGCCGGGCGGGCGGATGCCTGGTTGCTCGACGGCACGGGAGCGCCGCGCGCGGGGTCGGTGGGCTACACTGCTACGTACGCGCGCGCAAAGGCCGAATAGTAGGGGACCAAGGCGCTGGTGGCTGGCGCTAGGGGCGCTCATCCGCGGCGCGGCTTGCTTCGGGATCTGGTGGGGAACTGGCCATGTCATCGAAGAAGGATCAACAAGACAGAGAGCGACGAAGGAGCCAGCGGGTTCAGCGCGACGAGCGGGTGCTGGTCAAGATCGTTTCCTCCAGCGCCGAGGAGCTGACCGGCAAGATCGCGCGCTGCACCACCCAGGACATCTCGTCCGAGGGTGTGCGTCTGCGCTTCGAGGAGCCGCTGCCGGTAGGGTCCACCCTGGACCTTCGCATCAACGTGCACGACCGGGCGGGAACCTTCATATTGACCGGGCGCGTGGTGTGGTGCCGGGAGGAGAGGGCAAGCGAGCTCGCCTACGCCGCCGGCGTCGAATTTCAGCGCGAGGGGTCCGACGACCTGGACGCCTGGCGCGCCATGCTGAGGGAGGGCGACGCGGACGCCGGTGAAGCCTGATTCGGGCATGGGTGGCCGTCCCCTGTCCGGGGCCCGGCGCGGATCCAGCGGATTGTGAATGGCAGAGTCCGACGACAGACCCCGGGTGACGGCATTCCCCATCCGCTCGTTGCGCGGCCACCGGGCCGGCAGGCGTCGGGTCCCCGAAGGCAAGCTCGAGATGGTGATCATCTATCTCGAGATGACCGAGCGCCCCACGCGGCCGTCCGTCCCTCAGCCGCGCCATGCGGGCAAGCTGGCTCTCATGCGCGCCGACAAGCCGACCGTCTCCTTCTACCGCTATCTGTACAACACGGTGGGCGGGCCCTGGCTGTGGTACGAGCGCCGGCGGATGTCGGACGAGGAGCTCGCGGCCGCGATCCATCACGCCGCCGTGGGCATCTACGTCCTGTACGTCGGCGGCGTCCCTGCGGGGTTCGTGGAGCTCGACGGGCGCGCCGGCGATGAGGTGGAAATCGCGTACTTCGGGTTGATTCCGGAGTTTCTGGGGCGGGGGCTCGGTCCTTACCTGCTCGACTGGGCCGTGCACGAGGCCTGGCGCCGGGAGCCGCGGCGCGTCTGGGTCCACACCTGCAACTTCGACCATCCGAAGGCCATCGCCGTCTACCAGCGCGCCGGGTTCGTGCCCTACAGGCAGGAGACGAAGGTCATCGACGATCCTCGCCTCGATGGAACCATGCCCACCTCGAACCGATAGGTTTCGGTTCTTGGCGGATTTCCGGGAAATGGTGGTTGTCGGGCCGACGCTGGGTCCCGGGGTATGCGCCTCCTCGTCGCAAGCCCCGAAACAGCCCCGGCAACCAAGAGCGCATGCGGGGGGGCGGCGCCGTGCTCGCTGCGCGTTGCGCGGGCTTCGGCCAGCGGGCGCGGGCTCCCATGGCGCTCGGGTCG
>CAZPFD010000278.1:0-4890 GCA_964585725.1 uncultured Ectothiorhodospiraceae bacterium
GCTCGTGGTTCGGCCGCTGGGGCACCAACTACATCTACGGCACGTGGTCGGTGCTGGTGGCGCTCGCAGCGGCAGGTGAGGCGCTGGACCAGCCGTACATCCGCCTTGCCGTGGCCTGGCTCAAGCGCGTGCAGCGCCCCGACGGCGGCTGGGGCGAGAGCAACGACAGCTACGCGTTCCCGGAGCTGGCCGGACAGGGCGAGAACAGCACTTCCTTTCACACCGCCTGGGCGCTGCTGGCGCTCATGGCGGCGGGCGAGGGGGACAGCGACGCCGTGCAGCAAGGCGTGGATTACCTCGTGCGCACCCAGCGCTACGACGGGTTGTGGTACGAGCCGGACTTCAGCGCGCCGGGCTTTCCACGGGTCTTCTATCTGAAGTACCACGGCTACAGCAAATACTTTCCCCTCTGGGCGCTCGCCCGTTACCGGGCTCTCCAGCGCACCGCGGGTTGAAGCGCCTTTCGGATCCTCCCGCTGCGCCAGGAGTCGTTTCGTGAGGGCGCAGGGTGCCGCGGTGGGCGTCGTCACCGGGCTCTTCGTGGAGGCGCGGCTGCTGTCCCCCTTGGATGGCGGCGACAGGCGGTATGCGAGCGCTTGCGGCATGGGGCCCGTGCGTGCGGGGGAAGCCGCCCGCTCGCTGCTCGCCGGCGGGGTGCGCGCGCTGCTGAGCTGGGGCACCGCGGCGGCGCTGGACCCGGAGCTGGCCCCGGGGTGCATCGTGCTGCCGGAGGCGATACTCGGCCCCCGGGGAGAACGATACGCTGCGGCGCCCGAGTGGCGAGGGCGCGTGCACCGGGCCCTGGAAGGGCGTGTCGCGCTCGATGCCGGACCGCTTCAGGAGGCGTCCTCGGTGCTGCGCACCCGGCAGGAGAAGGCGGCACTGGCTTGCCGCTGGGGGGCGCACGCCGCCGACATGGAGAGCGCCGCCGTGGCCGAGGCCGCGCGGGGCGAAGGGGTGCCTTTTCTGGTTGTGCGCGCCATCGTCGACCCGGCCGGGGCGCATGTCCCGGAGTGCGTGGTGCGCGCCACCAGCCCCGAGGGCAGGCTGGCTATCGGGACGCTGCTCGGGGCGGCGCTCGCCCATCCGGCGGAGATCACGGCGCTCGTCGATCTGGCCCGCGGCTTCCGCGCCGCGCGCCGGGGCCTGCTCCAGGTGGCGCGCCTCGCGGGCGGTGAGCTGCTGCGCCCGTGAGGGGACAGATCCGTTTCGCGCAACGAAAGATGTCCCCATCTGTCCCCTGTTGTGAAGGAACCGTTCAGTGAGAGATATATGCGAGCACTTCGACGCCGAGCAGCTTGAACGATACCGGCGTGACGGCTACCTGGTGACACCCGGCCTCTTCGGGCCGGAGGCGCTCTCCCGGATCGAAGCGTGGACCGGCGAGGTCACCGCGATGCCGGAGGTTCCGGGCCGGCACATGGTCTACTACGAGGACAGCCTCTCCGAGCCCGGGCGGCGGGTGCTCTCGCGCATCGAGAACTTCTGCCCCTACCACACCGGGTTCGAGGCGCTGCTGGCGCACGGTGAGCTGCCGGCGCGGGTGGGCGAGCTGTTTGGGGAGCCCGCGGTCCTGTTCAAGGACAAGATCAACTACAAGCTGCCGGGGGGCGGCGGCTTTCGGGCGCACCAGGACGTGCAGGCCGGCTGGGATGCGTACGCCGCCCTGCACATCACCGTGCTGGTGAGCATCGATGCCGCCACGGTGAAGAACGGCTGTCTGGAGCTCGTGGCGGGCGCCCACACCCGAGGTCTCATCGGCGAGAAATGGAAGCCGCTGGAGGAGGAGGCGTCGCCCGAGCTTCGCTACGTGGCGTGTCCGACCGAGCCGGGTGATGCGGTGTTCTTCGACTCCTTCGTGCCCCACCGCTCCGCCCCCAACCTGACCGGCAGCCCGAGACGGGTGCTCTACGTGACCTACAACCGGCTGTCCGAAGGCGACCGCCGGGCCAGATACTACGCCGACAAGCGCCTCAGCTATCCCCCCGACTGCGAGCGCGAGCCGGGCAAGCCGTACGCGTTCCGCGTCTGATCCGTGAATGGCTCTCCCCCATCCAGCCTCTGGCCGCGGATCCCGTTGCACAGGGTGACGATAGCCGTCTGCCGCAGATAATCAGACTTCCGCTTGAGGCCTCCGCCCGGCTTGCTCGTACCGGATAGACACTTCGCTTCCCTCGGAAACTGCCTCGCGCGTTGGATGGACGCCGTGCGCCGGTCCGCGCTGTGGGTGGTTGCCGTCAGCCTCGCGCTGGGCGCGCTCTCGGTCCATTACGCCGCGGGCAATCTCGGCATCAACACCGACACCGCGGACATGATCGCGTCGGACCTGCCCTGGCGGCGCGACTACATGGCGTACAAGCAGGCTTTTCCGCAGTACGTGGATACCATCGTGGTCGTGCTCGACGGGCCGAATCCGGATCTCGTCGAGCGCGCGAGCACGGAGCTGGCTGCGCGCCTGCGCGAGGAGCAGGATCTCGTGCAGTCGGTGTACCGCCCCGGAGCGGGCGCCTTCTTCGAGCGGCACGGCCTGCTGTACCTGAGCGTCGAGGAGCTCGAGAAGCTCTCGGACAACCTGGCGCAGATTCAGCCGTTTCTGGGCCGGCTGGCTGCCGACCCCAGCCTGCGCGGGCTGTTCGAGCTCATGGGCGAGGCGGTCGAGGCCGTGCTCGTGCGCGGGGAGCGCCTCGAGCTCGCTCCCGTGCTCGAGGATACGACGCGGGCGGTGGACGCCGCCGCCCAAGGCCGGTCGCATCCATTGTCCTGGCGGGAGCTGATCCTGGGAGAGGCGGCGGCGCCCCAGGAGCAGCGCCGCTTCATCGTGGTCCAGCCGAACCTCGACTACGGCGAGCTCCTGCCCGCGCGCCCGGTGGTGGAGCGCATTCGCGCGCTCTCCGCCGAGCTCGGCCTCGGACGAACGGGCGGCGACGCATCCGCGGGTCCGCACGCCGTGCGCATGCGCATCACCGGCAGCGTCGCGCTCGAGTACGAGGAGCTGCAGAGCGTACGCCGGGGAGCGAGCCTGGCCGCGGTGCTGGCGCTGATCATGGTCGGTGCGGTGCTGTGCATCGGGCTGCGCTCCCTGCGCCTGGTATTCGCCGCGCTGCTCACCCTCGTGGTCGGGCTCGCCTGGACCGCCGCCTTCGCCACCCTCGCGGTGGGCAGGCTGAACCTGATCTCCATCGCCTTCGCGGTGCTCTACATCGGGCTCGGCGTGGCCTACGCGGTCCACTTCTGCCTGCGTTACCGGGAAGCGATGGGCGGCGGGCTGACCCACGCCCAGGCGCTGCGCACGACGGCCGGGGACATCGGCGGCTCGCTGGTGCTGTGCGCGGTCACCACGGGGATCGGATTCTTCGCCTTCGTCCCCACGGACTTTCAGGGAGTCTCGGAGCTGGGGCTCATATCCGGGACGGGCATGTTCATCAGCCTCCTGGCCACCCTCACCCTTCTGCCAGCCCTGCTCACGCTCATGCCGCCGCGGCGGGTGGCTGCATTGGCAGCCCCCGCCGGGCGCGGGGTGGCCCGGATCACCCGGCTGACGCGCCGTGCACGGCGCTCGTTGCTGCTCGGCGCCGCCGTCCTGGGAATCGCCGCGGGGAGCACGCTGCCGCACGCGCGCTTCGACAACAACCCGCTCGAGCTGCGCGATCCCGGCGCCGAATCGGTCCGCACCTATCGCGAGCTGCTGGCGGACAGCGATACCACGCCGTGGTCGATGGCGGTGATCGCCCGGGACGCCCGCGCGGCCGCCTTGCTCGAGGATCGGTTGCAGCCGCTGCCCACCGTGGCGCGAGTGCTCAGCCTGGCCGACTTCGTTCCCCAGCGCCAGGAGCAGAAGCTGGCGCTGATCGACGAGATGGCGTTGCTTCTGGGACCGGTTCTGACCCCGGGCTTCGCCGAGCCCTCACCCACGCCGGCGCAGCAGGAAGCCGCCCTCGAGGAGCTGCGAGCGCGGCTCTCGCAGATCGCGCAGGCGGTGCCGGAGCATGCGTTGACACCCGACATCCGCGCCCTCGAGGACGCCCTCTCCCGCCTGGAGAGCGCGCTGCGCGCGGCCGGGGACGGCGCCGGCGAGCCGCTGCGGAGCCTGGAGTCCAGCCTGCTCGGCACGCTGCCCGAGCAGCTCGAGGCGCTGGGGAGCGCACTTCACGCGGAACGGGTCCGCGTGGAGGACTTGCCCCCGGAGCTGGTCGAGCGCTGGGTGGCGCCGGACGGACGCCGCCGCGTGGAGATAACCCCCGCGGCCGACCTCAACCGGGAGACCGCGCTCAGGCGCTTCGTGGCGCAGGTGCGCGAGGTAGCGCCCCGGGCGACGGGCTCACCGCTGGTGATCCTGGAATCCGGCGACGCGGTGGTCGGCGCCTTCCAGCAAGCCTTCCTGACCGCCTTCGTTCTCATCGCAGGGTTGCTGGTGGTGCTGATGAGACGCCTGCGCGATGTGGGCCTGGTGCTCTCGCCCCTGATCCTCGCGGGCGTGCTCACCGTCGCCACCATGGTGTTGACGGGGATGTCGTTCAACTTCGCGAACGTCATCGCGCTGCCGTTGCTGCTGGGTGTAGGCGTGGACAACGGCATCCACATGGTCAACCGCATGCGCGTGGCGCCGCCGGCCGACGGCGATCCCCTGGGAACGAGCACGGCCCGCGCCGTCGTGGTCAGTGCGCTCACCACCATTTGCAGCTTCGGTAATCTCGCCTTCTCGAGCCATCAGGGCATGGCCAGCATGGGGGTGCTGCTGAGCGTGGGCCTGGCGTACACGCTCATCTGCACGCTGGTGCTGCTCCCCGCCATGCTCGCCGGAAAAAAGGGGACATTCTGATTCCTGATTACCCACCAAGCTCAGCCTGCCGAGCGGGGTGGCGAGCCCTTGCGAAGGGTGACTGGCGGAGC
>CAZPFD010000279.1:0-4874 GCA_964585725.1 uncultured Ectothiorhodospiraceae bacterium
CCTTGACCACCGCCACGGCGTGCAGCAGGGCGCTGACCGGCGTCGGCGCCACCATCGCCGCCGGCAGCCAGCGGTGGAACGGCATGATCGCGGCCTTGCCGACGCCGAACACAAACAGCACCAGCAGGATCGACAGCAGCGCCGGATCCGTATCCGCGGCGAAGATACCGCCGGCCCGGAACGTCAGGGTGCCGGTCAGCAGCCAGGTGGCGACAATCGCCAGCAGGAAGAAACCGACGGAGGTGCCGATCAACACACCCAGATAGACCCTGCCCCCCTGCCGCGCCTTGTCGGTGCCGGCGTGGGTGACCAGCGGGTAGGTGCACAGGGTCAGCACCTCGTAGAAGATGAACAAGGTCAGCAGATTGCCGGCGAAGGCCACCCCGATGGTGCTCGCGAGTGCGATGGCGAAGCACACGTAGTAGCGGGTCTGGTGGCCCTCGCGGTTGCCGCGCATGTAGCCGATGGAGTAGAGGGAGTTGATGATCCAGAGAAACGAGGCCACGGTGGCGAAGGTCATGCCCAGGGGCTCGACCTCGAAGTGCAGGGGCAGGCCCGGAACGGGCTCGACGAGGGTGAGCGCGGGGCGCGCGCCCGCGAGCACCGCGGGCACCAGCGATGCGACCACGCCGAAGAGCGCGGTGGCGGTGACCAGGGTCACCGCCTCGCGCAGGTTGGGGTGGCGGTCGCAGAGCGCGATGAGCACGGCCCCTGCGAGGGGCACGGCGAGCGCGAGCTGAACGGCGGTCTCGGGGCTCAAGACGCCACCCCCATCAAGGTCTGCGCCGCGCGGGTCGCGACCCCCACGGTCACCGAGGTGTCGAGGCCGAAGTAGACGTTGGCGGCGATGAGGGCCCAGGTGGGCACCAGCAGCGAGACCGGGGCCTCGCGCGGCTCGTCGCCGTTGACGGCGGCGCCCGGCGCGGGCTCGCGGAAGTAGGCCGCCTCCACCACGCGCCACACGTAGATGAGCGCGATGAGCGAGCTCGCCACCACCAGCAGCGCCACCGGCCACAGCCCCTGCTCCAGCGCCGCCAGGATCAGGTACCACTTGCTGATGAAGCCGACGGTCAGCGGCACGCCGACGAGGCTCAACCCTCCCACCACGAACGCGGCCAGGGTGAGCGGCATGCGCTGCCCGAGCCCCGCCAGAGCCTCGATGCGCGGGGAGCCGACCCGGTACACGATGCAGCCGAGCACCAGGAACAGCGCGGTCTTGATGAGGGCGTGGTTGAACAGGTGCACGAGCGCCGCGGTCACGCCGGTCACCGACACCAGACTGATGCCGAGCGCCATGTAGCCGAGCTGGGCGACGCTCGAGTAGGCGAGCAGACGCTTGATGTCGTTCTGCCACGTGGCCACGATGGAGGTCGCGAAGATGCCGAGCAGCGCGAGGGGGCCGAGCAGCCAGTCGAGCTGCATGGTGGTGAACGAGAACTCGGCGCCGAACACGGTGAAGAAGAAGCGCAGCCAGACGTAGATGGCCACCTTGGTCGCGGTGCCGGCGAGAAACGCCGTCACCGCCGAGGGCGCGAAGGCGTAGCTGTTGGGCAGCCAGCCGTGGAGCGGGAACAGCGCCATCTTGATGCCGATGCCGACGGTGAGAAACGCGAATGCCGCCTGCACCGTGCGCGTGTCGTCCACTGCCGGCAGGCGCACGGCCAGATCCGCCATGTTGAGCGTGCCGGTCATGGCGTACATGAGCCCCACCCCGATGAGGATGAAGGTGGCGCCGATGGTGCCCATGACCAGGTACTGGAACGCCGCGGTGAGCCCGCGCCGATCGCGCGAGAAGCTGATGAGCGCGTAGGAGGAGAGCGAGGAGATCTCGAGGAACACGAACAGGTTGAAGGCGTCCCCGGTGATGGCGATGCCGAGCAGCCCCGCGAGGCACAGCAGCCACGCCGTGTAGAAGAGATAGATGCGATCCCCGGCCACCTCGCGCTCGACGCTCTCGCGGGCGAAGGTCAGGACCACGGCGCTGATGAGCGCCACCACCAGCAGCACCAGCGCATTGGCCGCGTCCACCCGGTACTCGATGCCCCACGGCGGCGCCCAGCCGCCGAGCTCGTAGGAGATCACGCCCGCGCTCAGCACCTGGCCGAGCAGCCCGATGGCCACCGCGAGCGCCGCCAAGCTCACCAGCGTGGTGAGCCCCCAGGCGAGCGCGCCCCGCCCGCGCAGGAGCACGCACAGCGGCGCCGCCACCAGCGGAATCACGATCTGAAGCGCGGGCAGGTGCTGGGCGAGCACTACAGCGAACCGTCCTGGCTGTGGATGTCCTGCTCTTCGATGGTGCCGTAGGCGCGGTGGATGCGCACCACGAGGGCGAGCGCGAGCGCGGTGGTGGCCACCCCCACCACGATGGCGGTGAGGATGAGGACGTGGGGCAGCGGGTTGGCGTAGCGGGTGATGCCCTCGGCCAGAATCGGCGCACTGCCCCCCTCGAGCTTGCCGATGGTGATGTAGAGGATGAAAACCGAGGTCTGGAAGATGTTGAGCCCGATGACCTTCTTGACCAGGTTGCCGCTCGATATGACCACGTAGAACGCGGTCATCATGAGCACCACCACCATCCAGTAGTTGTAGAGGCCGGGGAACTCCATCGTTCGTTATTCGTGATTCGTTATTGGTGATTCGTTTGTCGTCGTGGGAGCGGCTTTCAGCCGCGACCATCGCGGACCGGAGTCCGCTCCCACGGATTTCATCTATCTCGAGGCTGCTCCTACGAGGCGAAGGAGTAGAAGAGGCTGATCATGGTCGCCGCCACGGTGATGCCCACGCCGAGCTCGATCACCAGGATCCCCAGGTGCTGCCCGTGCACCGGGTCGTGGGCGAGCACGCTGTAGTTGAGAAACTCCCCCCCGAGCAGCATCGCCACCACGCCGGTCCCGGCGAAGACGAGCACGCCGCAGGCCATGAGCACGCGCGCGACGGCGGGCGGCACGATGCGCCGCGCGGTGTGCACGCCGTAGATGAGCGCGTAGAGAATGATCCCGGCGGCGAAGATGACGCCGGCCTGGAAGCCGCCCCCCGGGCCGTAGTCGCCGTGGAACTGGACGTAGAGCGCGAAGAGCAGGATCAGCGGCACCAGCAGCTTGGCAAGGATGTGCAGGACCAGGTGGTGTCTCATGGCGAATGATCTTGATCTTGTTGCTCGCGGCGCCGGCCGCGGCCGAGGAGCCCGAGCACGCCGACCCCGGCGGTGAAGATGACCACGACCTCCCCCAGGGTGTCGTAGCCGCGGTAGCTCGCGAGCACCGCGGTGACCATGTTGGGGACGCCGGTCTCTTTCGGACCCTGCTCGATGTAGCGCGGCGCCACGTGCCGGTGCGCCGGGGCGTCGGGGTCGCCGATGGACGGCAGATCGAGCGTGCCGTAGATGAGGGCGGCGCCGGTGACCACCACGCACGCGAGGGGCAGCGCCGGCCGCATGAGCCGCGTCTTCTGCTCGCTCGAGGTCAGCGCCAGCGTGCCCAGCATGAGGATGGTGGCGATGCCCGCCCCCACCGCGGCCTCGGTGAAGGCCACGTCCATCGCATCGAGCACCACGAACACCGCCGCCGAGAGCAGGCTGAAGATGCCCATCAGCATGGCGCCGGCGAAGAGGTTGCGCATAAACAGAATGCCGAGCGCCGTGGCCGCCAGGAATCCGAGCAGGAAGATGTCTACGACGGTGGCGATGGCGTCCTCTCCTCTGATCCGTAGGCGAGGGGGCGCACCCCACCGTGCAGCGCCGCCTTGGCCAGGGCGTGGGTCGCGGTGGGGCTGGTGAAGAACAGGAACGCGAAGATGAGCAGCAGCTTCAGAGTGACCAGGGTGAGCCCCGCCTGGAGCACGAGGCCGAGGAGCGTCAGCGCTGCGCCCAGGGTGTCGGTGAGCCCGGCCGCGTGCAGGCGCGTGAAGAAGTCGGGCAGGCGCAGCACGCCGATGCCGCCGGTGACCAGGAACACCCCGCCCCCGAGCAGCAGCAACCAGCTCAGGATGTCGAGCGCCAGCGCCATTCAGATGTCCTCCGACTCGCCGCGCGTCGCACCCAGCTCCCCGTACTCGAAGAACTTGAGCACGGCGATGATGCCGATGAAGTTGATGAGGGCGTAGACGAGCGCGATGTCGAGGAAGTCGGGGCGTCCGGTGAGAAACCCGAGCACCGCGATCATCAGCACCGTCTTGGTGCCGAACATGTTCACCGCGACGATGCGGTCGTAGACCGTGGGCCCGAGGAGCGCCCGCACGAGCGCGAGCGCCATGGTCACCAGGATGGCGATGGCGGAGGCGGCGAACACTACTCGGGCGCCTCCAGCTCCCTCACGCGCCGGTCCATCTCCCCGGCCTCCACCGCGGCCGCGGCCTCGCGCGTCAGGGCGTGCACCTCGATGTGGTCGTCGTCGTCGCGCACGTCCATGGAGACCGTGCCCGGCGTGAGGGTGATCGAGTTGGCGTAGACGACGCGCCCGAGCGGGGCGCGCTGGCTCGCGCGCACGCGGACGACCGTCGGGCTGATGGGGAGATCGGGGTGCAGGATGCGGCGTGCCACGTCGATGTTGGACTTGGTGATCTCGGCGAAGAGCCATGCCCAGTAAACCACGAACCGCCACAGGCGCAGGTGCACCGGGTAGGACTCGTGGTCCACCACCTCCATGCGCAGCGCGAGCGCGCACACCCCCACGGCGCACACCACGCCGATGCTGAGCAACAGGGGCGTGTAATGGCCCGAGAGCACGAGCCACAGGACGTAGAGCACCACGACCAGCCCCAGCGCGTGGATCGACAGGTACCGGCGCCACCCCGGCGGCGTGCGTGCCACGAGTCCCCCTCCCGGCGGCTTCGCGTTTTGCGGCGTATGATACCGGCCCCGTTCGGGGTTGGGAAAT
>CAZPFD010000280.1:0-4858 GCA_964585725.1 uncultured Ectothiorhodospiraceae bacterium
GAGGTCGAGCCGGTCGATGAAGCTCGAGTAGCACATCCAGGCGCTCAGCGCGCTCAGATCGTTGAAAGGCGCCGGAAGGTGCTTGGGCGGGTCGACCACGCCCTCGTCCACCAGATCGGACAGCGTGCGAATGTCCTCCAGGGTGGACTTGCCGCAGAACAGGAGCGGAATCCTTCCGATCAGCCCCCGGCGCACGGCGAGGCGGGTGTAGTTGTAGATGAGGATGAAGCCCTTGCTGTAAGAGAGGTCCTTGGTAAACGGCCCGCCCTCGGGCGTGCTGCCCCGGAAGATGCGGCTGCTCAGGGTGTAGCCGTCCGCTTCGCCGTAGCCTTGCTCGCGAAAATAGCGGAACACTTCCAGAAAGTTGGCCCCCTCCTCCGCCATATGGATGGCATGAACGCGGTCCGTCAGCCGCTTCACCCGCGCCGGATGCGACGAGAAGGTGAATATCTCCATGATGACGGCCAGGCCCTCCTGGGTGATGGTGGCCGAAGGCGGAGCCTTGCTCAGGAATGAGCACCACGGCTGCGCCAGCCCGTTGAGCGTCGTCCCCAGATGCACCCAGCCTTCGTGCACTTCCAGCGCGCGGATCTCGCGCTCGCTGAAGCGTGCGTCCTTGCGGATCTTGATGTAATCGGCGCCGGCGGCTGCGTCCGAGACGATTCCATCGCTCAGCTTTACGTAGATGGGTCTGTCGGCATCGTGGAAGTAAGCGCTCAGCCGCTGCTGCAAGAGGCCCACGGCGTCCTCTCCGGAGATCACCTTCTCACGGGACTCGTCGCGCGCATCCTCGGGCAGATTCGAGAGCACCTCCGAGAGCATCCTGGCCATGTCGGCGAGCGTGGGATCGCCGGCGTGGAAGGCGTCGTGGGCGCTTCCGTAGAGGTGCTGCGAGAGCGTGCAGAAATCCCGCGACCCGCGATTCGCCAGCAAGCGCACCGCGTCCGCGTACTCGCCGCAGAGCCGCTCCATGATCTGGCCGAGGGGGTTGAAGCGCCCGAGGGTGCGCCGGATATCGCGCACGATGCCCTCGAACTCCTTGCGCTTGTCCTCGGGGTCGTAGGGCAACGGGCGCGCGTCGTAATACCCCCGGTCGACCGCGGGCAGATCCCGGCACCCGCCGGCGAGAAACGCCTCCTGCACGGAGGCGTCCCACTTGATGGCATCGAGGATGCGGATGGGGCGCTGGGCCTCCACGATCCGCGCGGAGAGCTCCGAGACGGTCTGCCGGTAATGGTCTTCCCTGGTGGTGGTCATGCGCATGCTTGCAGTCGCCGGGTGCACCAAGTATAAGGCCCCTGTCCCTCGGCGCGACGCCGCCAGCGCCGGGGATGCCTGCATCGGCGGGCGCCGGCGGGAGGGGTGAGTGGCCCGACGCATCTTTTCCGGATCGCCGTTCGAGGAGCTCGCAGGCTACGCGCGCGCGGTGGTCGACGGGGATCACGTGCTCGTCTCCGGCACCACCGGCTTCGACTACACGACGATGACCATCCCCGAGGACGCAGCCGCGCAGACCGAGCAGTGCTTCCGCAACATCGAGGCCGCTCTGGCCGAGGCCGGGGCCGGGCTCGAGGACCTCGTGCGCATCCGCGTGTACCTCGCGGCACGCGAAGACTTCGACGCCGTCGCGCCGGTGGTGGGACGTCACTGCCGCGCGGCGCGGCCGGCCAACACGACGCTCGTCGCGCCGCTGGTCGACCCGCGCATGAAGGTCGAGATCGAGGTCACCGCGCGCCTTCCCCGTTGAGGACGCCGGATCGGGATTGCGGCAAACCGTCGATGTTCGAGGCGGACGCAGCGCGAGCGCGGGAGCTCCGCGCCGAGATCGGCTCATCGCCGCCTGAGCGCAACGCCGGCATGCCCCGACTGCCTGCGACACAGCCGCCATGTCCCTCCTGATCATCTGTCCCGGGGAAGACGCGAGCCGCTGGGTTTCCGCCCTCGAGGGCGCGCACCCCGGCCTGGACATCCAGACCTGGCCGCACGTGCGCGATGCGTACGCCGTGACGGCGGCGCTCACCTGGCAGCACCCCGTGGGCGAGCTGCGGCGGTTCCCCAACCTGCGGGTCATCGTGTCCATGGGCGCCGGGGTGGACCACATCCTGCGCGACCCCGGCCTGCCGGATGTGCCCATCGTGCGCCTCGTCGATCCGAGCCTGGTGCAGTCCATGACCGAGTATGTCGTGCTCGCCGCCCTCAACCATCACCGGCAGCTCGATACCTACCGCCATTTCCAGACCCGGAGACGCTGGAAGCAGCTCCCGCGGCGCCGGCCGAGCGACCTGCGCGCGGGTATCATGGGCCTCGGTCGGCTCGGGACCGCCGCCGCTCAGGCGTTGCATTACTTGGGCTTCGAGGTTAGTGGGTGGTCACAGACACGAAAGGCTCTGGCGGACATCCGGTGCTTCGCCGGCGCCGCCGAGCTGGCGGGCTTCCTCGCCGTCACCAACGTGCTGGTATGCCTGCTGCCGCTCACGCCCCGAACCGAGAACATCCTCGGGCGGCGCACCTTTCATCAGCTCCAGCGGGGCGCGTACCTGATCAGCGTGGGGCGCGGGCGCCACCTGGTGGAGGCCGACCTCCTCGAGGCGCTGGACTCGGGGCAGCTCTCGGGAGCCTGCCTGGACGTGTTTCGCGACGAGCCGCTGCCGGCCGAGCACCCCTTCTGGACGCACCCGCGTATACTGGTGACGCCGCACATCTCGAGCCTCACCGATGCCGACGCGGTGGCGCCGCAGATCGTCGACGCCTACCGGCGCGCACAGCGCGGTGAACGCCTCGTGAACGCCATCGACACGGCGCGCGGCTATTGACCCACCGTGGCGCATCGGTCCCGAAGGCACGCGGCGCCGCGCCTGCAGCGATGGATTCCGCAGGGCGCACGCGGGAACGCGCCTCGGAACCCTTCGCGCCCGCCTGCCCGCAGCGTGAGCCGAAGAGCAAGACGGATGTGAGATGGGTATCGAGATCCGTGACGTGCGCGCGGGGGACCTCGCAACGCTCATCGAGCTGAACGAGCGCGAGGTGCCCCACGTGAACAGCGTGCCGCTGTCCCTGTTCGAGTGGTTTTCGCGGGAGGCCGCCTACTTCCGCGTCGCATGCGTGGACGACCGGCCGGTCGGCTTTCTCACCGGCCTCGCGCCGGCGATGCCGCACACGAGTCGGTACTTCTTGTGGTTCCGCCGCCGCTATCCCGATTTCATTTATATCGATCGCGTCGTCGTTGCCCCCGCGAGCCGTCGTCTGGGCGCGGCGGCGCGCCTGTACGGCGATATCGAGGCGACGTTCCGGGAGCGGACGCCCCTGCTCGCGTGCGAGGTCAACCTGGTGCCGCGCAACCAGCCTTCGCTGCGGTTTCACGCGCGCATGGGGTTTCAGTCCATCGGCACCCTCGACACGGAGAACGGAGCCAAGCGGGTATCGCTGCTGGTGAAGCGCTTGGCCGAGTCTCCGGGTTCCTGAAGCGCCCTGCATCCCCCGGCGCGTCGGGGCCGCGCCCAACGGTCGGCGCCGCATCCGTGGTAAATTTTCGGGTCTCCGGGAAACGTGCGGACGAGCACCGTTCGGGAGGGGGCCCGGGGCTTGCGACGGAGAGGCGCGTGCCCCGGGACCCGGCGTCGCACGACCCAACCGCGGGTTGTGGGAGATTCCCCATGGCTCCCGCAGCGAATCCGGACTAAGGAATCGGCCATGCAACTGCGTACTCTGGATTACACGGTGGTCATCGTCGAAGATTTGGATCAGAGCGTGGAGTTCTACACCGGGATGCTGGGTCTCGAGCTGGCTCACCGCTCGGGACCCTTCGCCCAGATGCAGACCGGGAACACCCGCCTCGCCTTCTATACCCGCGAGGCGATGGCGCAGACCCTGGACTTCCGCATTCTCCCCCCGGCGAACAGTGCGCCGGCGTTCGAGCTCGGGTTCAAGGTCGACGACGTCGACGCCGCCTACCGGGAACTGACGGAGCGGGGGGTGCCCTCCGCCGCCGCGCCCGCGGACCGACCCTGGGGGCAGCGCACGGCCTACGTGCGCGACCCCGACGGGTATCTCATCGAGCTGGTGCAGGATCTGGGGCGCCCGTGAGCGCGAGAGGCCGCGCAGGCGCGGGTAACGGAGCGGTGCGACGCGCGTTCGAGGCTGCGATGGCGATCAAGTGCATCACCTTCGATCTGGACGATACGCTGTGGGAGTGCGCCACGGTCATCGCGCGCGCCGAGGAGACGTTCTACACCTGGCTTCACCGGCACTACCCGCGGGTCGCCCACCGCTATGAGCTGGATTCCCTCCTCGAGCACCGCCGCGCCTATTACGCCCGTTACCCGGAGCTCCAGCACGATCTCACCGCCCTGCGCAAGCAATGGCTCCGCGCCCTGGCGCGTGAGGCGGGCTACGGCCCCGATCTCGTGGAGACGGGATTCGCGGTGTTCTGGCGCCACCGCAACGCGGTGCAGATGTTCGACCACGCCCGCGACGCCCTCGAGACCCTCGGCGGCCGTTACCGCATCGGCGCCATCACCAACGGCAACGCGGACGTCTATCACATCGGCGTCGGCCACTACTTCGATTTCGTGGTGACCGCGGCGGCGGCGGGTGCGGCCAAGCCGCATCCGGATATCTTCCATGCCGCCCTGGACGAGGCGGGCGTCGCGGCGCACGAGGCGGTGCACGTCGGAGACGATCCGCACAGCGACGTCGTGGGCGCGGCCGAGGTCGGCATGCGCACCATATGGGTGAACCCCAACGGACGGGCGTGGCCCGGAGGAACCGAGCCCGATGCCGTCGTGCGCGGCGTCGGTCAGGTGCACGCCGTGCTCGATGCCTGGGCCGAACGTGCGCACCGCCCGCTCGCGCGCGAGGA
>CAZPFD010000281.1:0-4026 GCA_964585725.1 uncultured Ectothiorhodospiraceae bacterium
TTGCGCGATCACATCAAAGAGCTTCTCGAGCGCGCCGTCGCCTCCCTGCGCGATGCCGGCGAGACCATCCCTGACGAGGTCCCCGCGATCCCGGTGGAACGGGCGCGCGACTCTCGCCACGGGGACTTCGCGAGCCCGGTGGCGATGGTTCTGGCTCGCACCGCGCGGCGCAAGCCGCGCGAGGTGGCGGAGGGTATCGTCGCGCACATGCCCGCATCCCCCAGGGTCGACAAGGTGGAGATCGCGGGGCCGGGGTTCATCAACTTCTTTCTCACCCGCGAGGCCCACCAGGGCGTCGTCCGCGAGATCCTGAGCGCTTCCGGGCCTTACGGGCGCTCCCGGCTCGGCGCGGGGAGGCGGGTGCAGGTGGAGTTCGTCTCCGCCAACCCCACGGGGCCGCTGCACGTCGGCCACGGACGCGGCGCCGCCCTCGGCGCGGCGGTGGCGGCGCTGCTGGACGCAGTGGGCTTCGACGTCGCCCGCGAGTACTACGTCAACGACACGGGACGCCAGATCGAGACCCTCGCCGTCAGTGTCTGGCTGCGGTATCTGGCGCTCTACGGCGACGAGGTGCCCTTTCCGAGCGCCGGCTATCAAGGCGCCTACGTGGCGGACGTGGCCGGGGCGCTGCGCGACGCCCATGGCGATGTGTACCGCGCGGACATCGCGGCGGTGTCGCGGGATCTGCCGCTGGACGCCCCGGAGAAGGAGGCCTACCTGGACGCCCTCGTGGCCCGCGCCCGGGAGCTTCTGGGCGAGGAGCGCTACCGCGCGCTCACCGGCTTCGCCCTGGACACCATTCTCGACGAGATCCGCCGGGATCTCGCGGCGTTCCGGGTGGACTTCGATGTGTGGTACCACGAGAGCAGCCTCGCGCAACGCGGCAGCGTCGAGCAAACCGTGGCGCAGCTGCGCCAGGCGGGGTACGTCCACGAGCGCGACGGCGCCCACTGGTTCCGCTCCACCGAGTTCGGCGACGAGAAGGACCGCGTGCTGGTGCGCGAGAACGGCCAGCCCACCTACTTCGCCGCCGACATCGCATACCACAGGGACAAGCTCGCCCGCGGCTTCGAGCATCTCATCGACGTATGGGGTGCCGACCATCACGGCCACGTGGCGCGCATGAAGGCGGCCCTGCGAGCTCTCGGCGACGATCCGGACTGCCTGGAGGTGCTGCTGGTGCAGATGGCCAACCTCTACCGCGGCGGCGAACGCGTCTCCATGTCCAAGCGCAGCGGCGAGTTCGTCACCCTGCGCGAGCTGCGCGAGGAGGTCGGTGCGGACGCCGCGCGTTTCTTCTTCGTGCTGCGCAAGAGCGATCAGCACCTCGAGTTCGATCTCGACCTCGCGCGCTCGCAGTCGGCGGACAATCCCGTCTACTACGTGCAATACGCCCACGCGCGCATTTGCAGCGTGGAGCGCCAGTGCGCCGAGAAGGGCTACGCGTGGGAGCCGCAGCGCGGGCTCTCGGAGCTCGCGCGTCTGACCGAGCCCCACGAGCTGGCGCTGCTGCGCGCGCTCTCGCGCTACCCGGAGGTGCTGGAGTCGGCGGCTCTGGCGCGCGAGCCCCATCAGCTCGCGTTCTATCTGCGCGAGCTCGCCAATGACTTCCACACCTATTACAACAGCCACACTTTTCTGGTGCCCGAGGCCGGCCCGCGCGCGGCGCGCCTGGCCCTCATCGCTGCGACCCGGCAGGTGCTCGCCGACGGACTCGGGCTGCTCGGCGTATCGGCGCCGGAGTCCATGTAGGGAGGGGGCGTGGCCAAGCGCTCCAGGCAGGCGACGAACCGTCGATCGAAGCAGACCCACACGCCCGGCTGGATCTGGTTCCTGACCGGCGTGTGCGTGGGGCTGGGCGGTGCCGGTCTCGCCTATCTGCAGCTCCACGGCGGGGGCGCAGAGGTGAGCGCTCTCGCGCCGCGCGAGAAGCCTGTCGAGGGCGAGCGTTCCGGGGACGGCGCCGAGTCGGGGAACCGCCCGCGCTTCGAGTTCTACACCATCCTGCCCGAGAAGGAGGTGACGGTGCCCGAGCACGAGATCGCGCCGCCCTCCGAGGGTCGTAAGACGGCGCCGTCCTCGGGCGCCAGCTACGTGCTCCAGGTGGGGTCCTTCCGAAAGCTCTCCGAAGCCGATCGCCTGCGCGCGAGTCTCGCGCTCATCGGCCTCGAGGCGGACATCCAGACCGTCACCGTCAACGGGGGCGAGACCTGGCACCGCGTGCGCCTGGGTCCTTTCCGGGATCTCGATGCGCTCAACGCCACCCGCACCCGCCTGCGCGAGCACGACATGGAGGCGATGGTGCTGAAGAACAGGACCTGACGCTCAGAGGCGGCGCCGCGGGCGCGCTCTGCGCGGGCGCAGGCGGCTCAGGCCGAGCAGCGTCAGCCCGGCGCCAAGCAGCCCGAGGGAGGCCGGCTCGGGTACCGTGGTCACGGGCGCGGGCTCCTCTTCCAGCCCCGAGTCGGCTTGTCCCGCGCCTTGTGAGCTGCCGGCGGCAAACACGATGTCGTCGACGCCGATGTTGTCGTTGCCGTCGGCCGTGAAGGTGAAGCTAGTGATATTGGCCTCGTCGCTCGCGAGTCCCATGAAGTAGATGTTGTTCCGGCGCCGGTCCTGACCCGGGCCGGGGTCCAGGTCCACGTTCTGGAAGTTCAAGCCGAGGCTGTCGAAAGTGCCCAGGGACTGGCCCTCGGCGTCGAACGCCTCGATGACGAGGGTGCTGGTGACGCCGAACAGGTCGAACACGTTCAGGCCCACGCCCAGGACCGGATTCGCGAAGTCGATGGTGAGCGTGTGCGGATCGCCGCCGTTCTGGAAGGCGAGGTAGTTGGACGCCGGGTGGCCGCCCTCGCCCGGCGACTGCACGCCGGACAGCCCATTGTCGCCGGGGCCCTCGCCGTAGGTCACCGTGGGCGTGGTGGCGGGGTTGCCGCCCAGCGCCAGGGTCACACCCAGGTCGGCGTAGAAGGCGCCGTCGAGGGCGCCCGTGGGATGCGCGCCGAAGGCGCCGCCGGCATCGAAGGTGATGTCGCGGTTGACCTCCCCGCCCAGGTGCTCGGCCCATAGAACGGAGTTCTGGGTCGGCTCGTCGACGAAGCCGATGAGCGCGGCGCGGGCGGTTCCGGCCGAGAGGCAGCCTGCCGCGAGCGCGGCGGCGAACAGTGTTCGTTTCAGGGCGTCGAGTCGCATGCCTCCTTACTGCAATCCCCGGGCCATCTCGCGCCTGTCTCCGCTTTTCAACGGCTTGCGTCCTTCACAGGAGTCCGGTTCCGGACCGCTGTAAAGGGGCCCGACAGACGCGTGTGAGACCTGGATCACAACTCCGAAAACCGGCATTCGCAGGCGCCACGATTTCTGCGCTCTTTCAGCGACTTGGCCTCCGGCCGCAGGTGTAAAGCAGGCCGACAAGCGGCGGCGGGATGTCGGTTTTCCGCCAGGTCGTGTCGAGCGAGTGCCGCCCGCCGGGCGAGGACGGGGTCTCGCGCGCCACCAGGTCCGCCGCGCGCAGCGCTCACCCGCCGGTCGGCACGATCAGGCTCTTCGGCTGCCCGAGGACCCTCGGGACGCCGGGATCGAGGACACCGATGTGATGAGACAGCTAGTGCTCAGCCAACGTGCGTTGGGTCGCGACGGCGACGCCCGAGCCGCTTTGGAGGCTCTGCGCCGGCTGCAACCGGGACACCCGTATGTCTCGGACCTCGAGGACATGCTTGGCGGGGAGAGGCATTGACTGGAGCGGGTGATGGGAATCGAACCCACGTCATCAGCTTGGGAAGCTGAGGTTCTACCATTGAACTACACCCGCGCCGGACCCAGATCATAGCCAGCGCGGTCGACAGCGGCAATGCACCCGCGCGCAAACGGAGGAGGACCCCGATGCAGATCACCGTCAACGGCGCAGCACGAGAGTTCCCCGAGCCGGTCACGGTCGCCGAACTGCTCGACCAGATGGAGCTGAGCGGCAAGCGCGTCGCGGTCGAGGTCAACGGCGAGATCGTGCCCAAGAGCACCCACCGGACCCAC
>CAZPFD010000281.1:4036-4855 GCA_964585725.1 uncultured Ectothiorhodospiraceae bacterium
GCGGCCGGTGGTGTACTATCGCGCTTTTCGCGTTGAGCCGGACCGATGCCCGATTCCCCCGTCCTCCAGGCCCGAGACCTGTCGTCGCACCGCGGGGACCGGACGCTGTTTTCCGGGCTATCGTTCGAATTGGCCACGGGTAACCTGTTGCACGTGCAGGGTGCCAACGGCAGCGGCAAGACCACGCTGCTGCGGGTTTTGTGCGGGCTGATCCACCCGGACGGCGGCGAGGTTTGCTGGCGAGGAACACCGATCGATGAGCGCCGCGAGGCGTACCGGCGGGATGTCCACTACATCGGCCACCTTAACGGCGTCAAAGCCGAGCTCACCCCGATGGAAAACCTGCATTTTGCCCAGGCGCTGAACGGCCGCGGCGGCGACCCGGGAGCGGCGCTGGAACGGATGCACCTGTTCGGCTTCGAGCACGAGCCGGCGCGAACACTGTCGGCCGGCCAGCGCCGGCGCATCGCGCTGGCGCGCCTGCTGCTCTCGCCGGCGCGGCTGTGGATTCTCGACGAGCCGTTCACGGCGCTGGACGTAACGGGCATCGGCCTGCTGGAGGCCATAATCCACGAACATGTCGAAGGCGGCGGTGTCATCGTTATGGCCAGCCACTCGATCCACGGGATCGACAGCCGGCATGTTCAGGAACTGTACCTGGCGAACTGATGGATACCTGTCTCGCCCTGTTCAAACGCGATATCCGGCTGGTCTTCCGCTCGCCGGACCAGTTGCTTAACCCGTTATTGTTCAACCTGCTGGTCATTACGCTGTTTCCCCTGGGCGTAGGCGCCGAGTCCGCCGTGCTCAAGGCCATGG
>CAZPFD010000282.1:0-4850 GCA_964585725.1 uncultured Ectothiorhodospiraceae bacterium
CCGCGCTCCGCCAGTCACCCTTCGCAAGGGACTCGCCGACCCGCTCGGCGGCGTTGAGCTTCGTGGTTAATCAGGCTCCGGAGATCCGCAAGGAGCCCCGGCTCAGCCCAGCACCCGGGAGAGCCAGCGCGCCACGTCGCGAATCTCCTCGGCGCAGACCGCGTGCATCATCGGATACTCGTGCCATTCCACCCGGTAGCCGCGGGCCGTCAGGAAATCACGCGAGCGTTCGGCGTGTACGATGCCCACCACCGGGTCTGCGCTGCCGTGGGCCATGAAGATCGGGACCTCCGCGTTCGCCTGGTGCGCTTCCCGGGCCGCCGCCTCGGGCAGGGGCAGGTAGGTGGACAGCGCGAGGATGCCGCCCAGGCGCTGCTCGTATCGCAGCCCGGTGTGCAGTGCCACGGCGCCCCCCTGGGAGAAGCCGGCGAGCAGGATGCGCTCGCTGGGCACGCCTTTCTCGGCCTCCGCGCTGATGTAGCGCCGCAGCAGCTCCGAGGAGCTTTTTATGCCGGCTTCGTCCGGGCGCCGGGTGAGCTCCATGTCGAGCACGTCGTACCAGGCGCGCATGACGAAGCCGTTGTTGATGGTTACCGGGCGAAACGGCGCGTGGGGAAACAAGAAGCGCACGCCGCGCGTGGCGTCTGCGCCGAGCTCGGGCACGATCGGCTCGAAATCGTGGCCGTCGGCGCCCAGCCCGTGCAGCCACAGGATACTGGCGGTGGCCGCCTCGCGCGGCTCGATGACGATGGCGTCGTTGGCTTCGGACATGGCAGAAAGATCGTGACTTGCGGTTCTTGCCTGGACCTCGTTACCGATGAGACAAGCACTATCCCCGCCCGGGCCGGCGGCGGCGGGCAGCGATGGTCAGTTTCGCGCACGCGTTGAGTCTACAGCCGCGCGCGCCGTCGCGCAGCCGTCGCGCGCCCCACGGGGGCCGCCTTGGGCAGGGTGCCGGGCGCCGCGTTATACTGGCCGCGGACGGCCGGCTCGAGATCTCCCCCATGACCCCACGCACCCGACGACGCTTGCTGGCGCTCGCGCTGGCGTTCTGCTCGGGCGCGGCGCTGCTCGCCGCCTGCGGGCAGAAGGGTCCTCTGTACCTGCCCGAGGAGGGTGAAGAGGCCCGCCAGGACCAGGAGAAACGAGAGTCCGAGCGCGCGTCGCCCTCGGACACGGACTGACCCGGACCCACGAGCCCATGGATCACTTCCACTACCGCGCGGGGCGGCTGCTGGCCGAGGAGGTGGCGCTCGAGGACATCGCCGAGACCTACGGCACGCCCTGCTACGTGTACTCGCGCGCCACCCTCGAGCGTCACTGGCGGGCGTTCGACCGCGCGCTCGCAGGTCATGAGCATCTGGTGTGCTACGCGGTGAAAGCGAACGGCAACCTGGCGGTGCTCGACGTCCTGGCGCGGCTCGGCTCGGGCTTCGACATCGTCTCCCAGGGCGAGCTGCTGCGGGTGCTGGCGGCGGGTGGTCGGCCGGGGAGCGTCATCTTCTCCGGAGTCGCCAAGGGCGAGGAGGAGATACGCCGCGCTCTCGAGTGCGGTATCGGGTGCTTCAACGTGGAGTCCGCCGCGGAGCTGGAGCTCATCGGCGAGCTGGCCGCGGCAGCCGGCGTGAACGCGCCGGTGGCGCTGCGCGTGAACCCGGACGTGGATCCGAGAACCCACCCCTACATCGCCACCGGGCTGAGGCAGAACAAGTTCGGTATTCCCATCCAGGAAGCGCCGGCGCTGTATCGCCGCGCCGCGTCCATGCCCCACGTCGAGCCGCACGGCGTCGACTGCCACATCGGTTCCCAGCTCACCTCGCTCAGTCCTTTCGTGGACGCGCTCGATCGGGTCCTTCGGCTGGTGGACGAGCTGGCCGAGGCGGGGGTGCGGCTGCGGCACGTCAACGTCGGCGGCGGGCTCGGCGTCCGCTACCGCGACGAGCAACCCCCGGAGCCCGACGCGTACGCGCGCGCCCTGCGCGAGCGGGTGGGTGCGCGGCCGCTCAAGCTGCTGGTGGAGCCGGGGCGGGCCATCGCCGGCAACGCGGGCGTGCTCCTCACGCGGGTGCGCTATCTCAAGCGCTCAGGCGACAAGCACTTCGCACTGGTGGACGCGGGCATGAACGATCTGCTGCGACCGGCCCTCTACGACGCCTGGCACGACGTCGTTCCCGTGCGCGCGCAAGGCGGATCCGGGGCCCGCACCTACGACGTGGTCGGCCCCGTGTGCGAGACGGGCGACTTCCTGGCGCGAGAGCGCACGCTCGATGTGCGACCGGGCAGCCTGCTCGCCGTCCGCACCACCGGCGCTTACGGCTTCGTCATGAGCTCAAACTACAACGCGCGGCCGCGCGCGGCGGAGGTCATGGTCGATGGGGCGCGCGCGCACCTCGTGCGCGCGCGCGAGACCGCCCAGGATCTCTTCGCCGGCGAGTCGACCCTACCCGACTGAACGCACGCATGCGGTGTTCGGACCAAGAATGTTCACCACGAAGGACACGAAGGGCACGAAGAATCTTCGTCGCTCTTCGTGTCCTTCGTGGTTCATTTCCGGGGGTGAGGGGACCATGAAACGGGTGCTCGAGCCGGAGCTGATGGACGAGCCGGAGCAGGCGCGTGCGTACGCCGAGGCCGACTTCTCCGAGCCCAACGCGCTGTTCGTCGCGCTCTTCCGGGAGAGCTTCCCGGATTTCGGCGCCGGCGGATGCCTGCTGGATCTGGGCTGCGGTCCCGCTGACATCACCCTCCGCCTCGCGCGGGCCTATCCCGCCTGCGAGGTGGATGGCGTCGACGGCGCCCGCAACATGCTGGCGCTCGGCCGGGACCGGATCGCGGGCACCGAGCTGGAAGGCCGCGTCGAGCTGGTGCACGGCGTCATCCCCCACGTGCGCCTGCCGCGCGAGCAGTACGACGCCATCGTGTCCAACAGTCTGCTGCACCACCTGCACGACCCGGGCGTGCTGTGGGAGACGGTCAAGCGCTGCGCCCGCCCCGGCGCACCCGCGCTGGTCATGGACCTGGTACGCCCGCAGAGCACGGCGCAGCTGGATGATCTGGTCCGCACCTATGCGGCGGATGCGCCGCCGGTTCTGCAGAGGGACTTCCGGTGCTCGCTGTGCGCGGCCTTTCGTCCCGAGGAGGTGACCGAGCAGCTCGCAGACGCCGGCCTCGGGGGATTCGACGTGCGCATGGTCTCCGACCGCCACCTGGCCGTCGCAGGCCGCGTTCCGGTGAAAGATGCGGGCTGACAGCACCGCCCTGGTGGTCCCCGCCGACGGGCGCTATCGGGAGGCGCGGCGGGTCACCCTCGTCGGCGCCGTGCTTGACCTCGCGCTCGGCGTGGTGAAGCTCGTCGTGGGATGGCTGGCCCAGTCGCAGGCGCTCATCGCCGACGGTGTTCACTCGCTGTCGGACCTCGCCACCGATATGGTGGTGCTGGTCGCGGCCAAGCACGCCAACCGAGAGGCCGACGAGGACCATCCCTACGGCCACGGGCGTATCGAAACCCTGGCCACGATCGGGCTGGGGGCGGCGTTGATCCTGGCGGGCGCGGGTATCGCGTGGGACGCCATTCGCCGCCTGTTCCAGCCCGAGCTCCTGCTCCAGCCCGGGGCCTGGGCGCTGGTGGTGGCGGCCGTCTCCGTGGTTTCCAAGGAGTGGATCTATCGCTACACCCTGCGCGTGGCGCGCCGGGTGCGCTCGGACATGCTGCGCGCGAACGCCTGGCACAGCCGCAGCGACGCCGTGTCCTCGGTGGTGGTGATGATCGGCGTGGGCGGGGCCATGGCCGGCCTCTTCTACATCGACGCGGTGGCGGCCGTGGTGGTCGCCGCCATGATCGCAAAGATCGGCTGGGATTTCGCCTGGCACAGCGCGCGCGAGCTCATCGATACCGGCCTCGAGCCGGCCGAGGTGGAGCGCATCCGTAACCACATCATGGCCGTGGACGGGGTGCGCGACATGCACCTGCTGCGTACGCGCCGCATGGGCGGCGACGCCCTGGTAGATGTGCACATCCAGGTCAGTCCGCACCTCAGCGTCTCCGAGGGCCACCAGATCAGCGAGGCCGTGCGCTCGCGCCTGATCGAGGCCGTCGAGGACGTGACCGACGTCATGGTTCACATCGACCCCGAGGATGACGCCGATATGGCCCGCACCCTCGGCCTGCCGCTGCGCGATCAGGTGGAGGGGCGGCTGCGGCGCCGGTGGGCCGGCATCGACGCCGCCCGCGAGATCCAGCAGGTCTATCTGCACTACCTCGACGGCAAGGTCCACGCCGACCTGGTGTTGCCGGTCACGCTCGCGCCCGGGCCCGAGGAGGCGCACGCCCTGGAGGCCGCCTTTCGCGAGGCGGTGCGCGGGGAGCCCGACATCGGGGAGGTACGTGTCTTCTATCGCTAAGTTGCACCCGATCGGTGCGGCATGCTTCGATCAGGCACTATTTTGGTGCGTCTTTCTCTCGGGCGATTCCCGCCTTGCACCAGCAGTGCAAGACGCCGCCAGCTGCGCTCGGCGTGTACGACTGCAACCTGTTGATTCGCAGAGCTATTTCCTGAGACCGTGGCGCGGGGGCTGGCGGAGGGCGCGGGACGACCCGCGGCGCACCGGGATGGCACATTTTCTGCTACGGAGCCGGTCAGTGCTGCGGTCTCTCCTGCGGGAAGGCCGTGCCCCGTCAATGCTTCACTCGGAGGAGTCCCATGTCCGCACAAGATGTACTCAACCTGATCAAGGAGAAACAGGTCAAGTTCGTGGATCTGCGTTTCACCGACACCCGGGGCAAGGAGCAGCATGCCACCATTCCGGCGCAGAAGGTGGATGCCGAGTTCTTCGAGGACGGCAAGATGTTC
>CAZPFD010000283.1:0-4825 GCA_964585725.1 uncultured Ectothiorhodospiraceae bacterium
GTAGTGATGCGCGAAACTCGGCTCGATGCCGTTGCTCGCGTTGTTCGCGAGCGAGAGCGAGATAGTGCCGGTGGGGGCGATGGAGGTATGGTGCGTGAACCGCACCCCCTCCTCGGCCAGCGCCTCGACGAGCTCGGGGTCGACCTCGGCGATCCGCCGCATGTAGCGGCTGTAGCGCGCGTGCAGGACCTTGCCCTTGACCGCATCGCCGACGCGATAGCCGTCAGCCGCCAGCTCCGGGCGCAGGCGCAGCATCTCCTCGGTGACCTCGAAGTCCTCGTCCATGATGGGCGCCGGGCCTTTCTCGCGCGCCAGCTCGAGGCCGGTGCGCCAGCCCTGCAGCGCCATCTCCCGGGTGACCCCTTCCGTGAAGCGCAGAGAATCCTCGGAGCCGTAGCGCATGCACAGCATCGTCAGCGTGGAGCCGAGACCCAGGTAGCCCATGCCGTGACGGCGCTTGCGGAAGATCTCCCGGCGCTGCTCCTCCAGGGGCAGGCCGTTGATCTCCACGACGTTGTCGAGCATGCGCGTGAAGACGGCCACCGTCTCCCGGTACAGGTCCCAGTCGAAGCGCGCGCGGTCGGTGAACGGATCGAGCACGAACTTGGTCAGGTTCACCGAGCCGAGCAGACATGCCCCGTAGGGAGGCAGACATTGCTCGCCGCAGTTGTGTGCGTAGACCCCGTTGGCATCGAATGCGTTGGGTCCGGGTACCTGGACGTCGTACACCGACTCTTCGCCGTCCTCGACGATGGACTCGACGACCGCCGTGAAGCGTTCGCGATTCACTCTGCGGCGGTAGCCGGCCAGGAGGGCTTTGAGCTTCGCGCCTTTCTCGATGTCCTGGAACCCGATCAGCCGTTCGAACTCCGCGAGATTGTCGGCGCTTACGACCAGGTCGTACTGTGCTTTGCACTCATAGGCTTTGATGCCGCCCTGTCCGTCCGGCATCTCGCGCATATGCTCGGGGCGCCGCGCATAGATGGTCGACGCGATGCCCAGGCGCAGCAACATGCGTTGCACCGCCTGCAGGTCGCTACGGCTGGACTGACTCAACCGCACCGATACACCCTTGTGCTGGTCGCCCTGGACGCTGCCGTCCGTGTCGAACAATCCGCGCAGGAAGCCGCGATGAAAAGCGCTCGATGTGGCTTCAATCTCGGGCGTGATGTGCTTGTCGCCCCGCACGACACCGAAGGTCTCCGCCAGGCGCAGGAGGGCCGCGGAGTGCATGCGGTACTCGTTTCGACCCTTGATTCGATGCCAGCCGGCAAAGTCGCTGCGAGTGGCGAAGGTTCGCCGAAGCGCGTGCTCGCCCGCCCGCATGATCGCGCCGGAGCCATCGACGGCAGCTTCGTTCACCGCTGCGGCGGACTTCCACACCGAGAGAACGGCCCAGCGCTCGTTCAAGTACCCATCGCCCAGGAGAAGGCCCATGAGATAGCCTTCGTCGGCGGTGCGTCTCCCCTCCCAAGCTGCAGCCTCGCGATGGTCGTGGAGCACGATCTCGTCGCCGGGTGCGACGTCACCCACGCGGCGCCACTCGCACTCCATCGTCCACGGGGTCCTGCGGGCGACCACCCGTACCGGATGATCCGCGGTCAGGCGAAGCTCGTAGCCTTGCTTGGTCGACAGTCGCACCACGGGCTTGCGGCCGGTGATGAAGAATCCCTCGGGGCTGCTCGAGTAATCCTTGCCGGACACGCGCGCTTCAAAGGATCTCCCGATCAGATCCGCGACCTGGCGCGGGCCCTTGCTGGTGTGCACCCAGGTTTCGGCGGTCACGCACGGGTTGGTGGCACGGATGTTCTCGCAGAACCAGTTGTTGTTCATCCGGTTCGCTTCGTCGATGAGGATGAATCCGGGCTCCGCGAAGTCGTAGGTCGACGACATGATCAGATCCCACATGCGCCGCGCCCGGATCTTGCGATAGATGCGGCAGGCGACCTTGCCCTCCGGGGAGCTGATGTAGCCGTCCTTGATCGGCCAGTCGCGCCACACCACGAGATCGGGATCCGAGAGATCGATGCCCTCCGCCTCGACCTCTTCCGCCATGAGCGGAAAGGCGAGCTGCCACTCCTCATCGTTCTTCACCTTCTGCATGAACTCGCGGGTGATGAGCAGCGAGAGGTTGAACTGGCGCAGGCGCCCGCTCTCGCGCTTGGCGCGGATGAAGTCGAGAGCGTCCGGGTGGCCTACGTCGAAGGTGGCCATCTGCGCGCCACGGCGCCCTCCGGCCGAGGACACCGTGAAGCACATCTTGTCGTAGATGTCCATGAAGGAGAGCGGGCCCGAGGTATAGGCACCCGCCCCGGTGACGTACGCGCCCTTGGGGCGCAAGGTCGAAAAGTCGTACCCGATGCCGCATCCCGCCTTCAGCGTAAGCCCCGCCTCGTGCACCTTCTGCAGGATGTCGTCCATGGAGTCGGTGATGCTGCCCGACACCGTGCAGTTGATCGTGGAGGTGGCCGGCTTGTGCTCCAGCGCACCGGCGTTGGAGGTGATGCGCCCGGCGGGGATGGCGCCGTTGCGCAGGGCGCGCAGGAACTTCTCGTACCACTCGGCGCGTTTCTCCGCCGTCTCCTCCACGTCCGCGAGCGCCCGCGCCACCCGCCGGTAGGTGTCGTCGATGGTCTCGTCGATGACCGAGCCGTCCTTGCGCTTGAGGCGGTACTTCTTGTCCCAGATGTCCCAGGACGCCACCTGCATGCGGATGTCGGCGGGCGTGGTGGTCGCGACAGGCAGGGTGCCTTGCTGGGCCAGTTTCATGTTCTTCTATCCCTCTGTGCGTTCGGCGCGGACGGCTGGGGCCCGCCATCGTGAAGCTGAAGGGGCTCTGCATCGATACGAGCGCTCGGTGGCCGAGCGTCTCGCCGGGCGCCCGGGGCGGCCATTCTCGCGCCGAGCCGACGGCGACATACCTGTGAGAGCGGTACCCGACACCGCCGCCACCCCCGCTTGCGACTCCGCCCATGGGGCAGGTTCCGACTAGTGTATACCCCTAGAACTTGTAGTCAACCACCTTCTGGACGCTATTTGAGCACCATATCTTGTGGTTATGTTGGGGACAGGCATTGGCACAACCTGTGGATAAGCTGTGCAGCATCGGGCTGCCGCCCGCGACGCGCGAGGCACCCGGTTGCAAGGGGGGATGCACATGGACTAGCGTCGCCGGGGAAGGAGGGGCCCGTCCGGCGACGGGGAGGGGGCGTGCGGATTTCGCTGGCACTGGTGTGCGATGAGCAACGGCGTGCCATCGGCGACGTGGTCGCCGCCCTGCGCCACGGGGGGCTGCGCTTCGACGCTTACCAGACCGACGCGTGGGAGCCGGGCTGCACCCGCCTCACCCTCAAGGGGGAGGCGGACGTGCCCTCCCTCGAGGAGATCTCCGACGAGGTCCTGGCCGTGGAAGGGGTCACCGAGATCCTCGACCTGCGCGTGCCGGGTGGCGGGTCGCTGCGCTCGGAGGAGGCGCCCCGACCGGACGAGGAGGAAGACGACGACCCCTGGGTGACCCGCGTGGTGCGCGCCTACCCCAAGATAGTCTCGCTGGTGCAGGAGTTCGAGCAATCCCTGCGCCCCGAGGAGCACGAGCACGGGACGACCAAGCTCGGTGTGGAGGTGGGCCGGCGCATCGCGGCCCGGCACCCGAGCCTGTCCCGGGTGGACTCGGTGCCGGCCGCGCTCGAGACCGTCGTCGTGCCGCAGCTGCGCCCGCTCGTCGAGAGCAAGGTGGAGGGCGGGGATCTCGAGGTCGTGCGCAGCGCCTTTGCCCGCCACACCGCCCACCTGATGTACCTTCCCTTCGTGCAGCACTCTCATCGGTGCTACTTCCTGACCGGGCTCATCATGGGCATGCTCAAGGCCGCGCCGCGCCTGCCCCGCATCCGCGTGGATGAGATCCGATGCCGGCAGGCGGGGGACAGCGCGTGCTTTTTCCGCATCACGCCCACGCAAAGGAGGGACTAGGAGCGCGCGGCTCGTTCAATGCCCCGCGCGCGCCGGCCCGCCCCGAGCGGATGAAACCGATGCCCGTGGCCTGCTTTCGATTCTACGAGGAGCTGAACGACTTCCTGCCCGAGCCGCGGCGCAAGCGGACCTTCGCGCACCCGTGCCCGGGCGAGGCCACGGTGAAGCACGCCATCGAGTCGCTCGGCGTCCCGCACACCGAGGTGGAGTTGATTCTGGTCAACGGGGAATCGGTGGACTTCGGTCATCGGGTGCGCGAGGGCGACCGCGTCAGCGTCTATCCGAAGTTCGAATGCTTCGACGTGACGCCGCTGCTGCGGGTGCGCGAGCGGCCGCTGCGCCGCCCGCGCTTCATCGCCGACGCCCATCTCGGGAGTCTGTGCAAGTACCTGCGCATGCTCGGCTTCGACACTCTGGGTGCGGGCGGGCTCGACGATGCGGGGATCGCGTCCGTGGCCGCGCGCGAAGGGCGCATCGTGCTCACCCGCGACCGCGACCTGCTCATGCACCGGGCGGTGACCCACGGTTGCTACGTGCGCGCGCGCAAGCCCCGGGAGCAGCTCGTCGAGATCCTCTCGCGTCTCGACCTGCACCGTCACGCGACGCCGTTCACACGCTGCATGAGCTGCAACGGCCTGCTCGCGCCCGTGGCCAAGGAGCACGTCGCACACAGGCTGCCGCCGAGAACGGATTCCTTCTATGATCGGTTCTGGAACTGTAACGCCTGCGGCAAGGTCTACTGGCAGGGATCGCACTACAAGAAGATGCAACAGCTGGTGGACGAGATCCTGCCGTCATGGAGGGACCGGTGATCCTGCATGTCCGGCCCGGCGCCGCAGCGGACCCCGACGTCTAG
>CAZPFD010000284.1:0-4804 GCA_964585725.1 uncultured Ectothiorhodospiraceae bacterium
GGGGTTGTTTCGGGGCTTGCGACGAGGAGGCGCATACCCCGGGACCCAGCCTCGGTCCGACAAACCACCCACTCCCCGGAAATCCGCGAAGAACCTTGCTTGGAGGCTTCGTCTCCGGACGCAGCTCCCGGCGTGAAGCTCCACCGTGGTTGAATCGCCATGACACGAGCTCTTCGAGTGGTGCAGATCACCGACACGCACCTCTTCGCCGATCCCGATGCCACGCTCAAGGACGTGTGCACCGAACGCTCGCTGCAACGCGTGCTCGCGCACGTGCGCGCGCACGCCGCGCCCCTCGACCTGGTGCTGCTCACCGGGGACCTGACCCAGGACGGCTCCCGCGCAGGCTACGAGCGCCTCAGGCGCCATCTGCGCGCGCTCGACGCGCCGACAGCCTGGGTGCCCGGCAATCACGACGATCCGGACGTGATGCGCGAGACGCTGGCGGGGGACGGGTTCGAGGGGCCCGGCACCGTGCACATGGGATCCTGGAGCGTGGTGCTCCTCGACTCGGTGGTGCCCGGTGAGGACGGCGGGTATCTGAGCGCGGTGGAGCTCGAACGCCTGGACGCCGCGCTGAGCGCCAACCCCGCCGGATACGCCCTGGCGGTGCTGCATCATCCGCCCGTGGAGGTCGGCACCCCGCGCATGGACGCCATCGGCCTCGCCAACCGCGACCAGCTCTTCTCGGTCATCGCCCGCCACCGTTGCATCCGCGGCGTGCTCTGGGGTCATTTTCACCACGCATTCGACGATCTGCGCGGCTCGCTGCGCCTCATGGGCACGCCTTCCACCTGCTACCAGATGCGCCTCGGCGGCGAAGAGGCGGTGCTCGACGATGCGCCTCCCGGCTACCGGTGCCTCGAGCTCACGCACGAAGGAGAGATCCGCACCGAGATCCTTCGCGTGCCCTGAAGGGCCCAATGTCTCAGGATCCATGCCCGCCAATCTGACCCCCGAGTACAAGGCCGCGGAAGCGGCGTTCAAGAAGGCGCACGACCCCAAGCAGCGCCTCGAGTGCCTGCGAGAGATGCTCCGTACCATGCCCAAGCACAAGGGCACCGAGCGCCTTCAGGCCGATCTCAAGACCCGCATCAAGAACCTCACCGATGAGCTCTCGGCGCCCAGAAAGGGCGCCGCACGCACCCGGCCCGTGGAGAGCATCGCGCCCGAGGGCGCCGCGCAGATCGCGCTCATCGGCCCGCCCAATACGGGCAAGTCATCCCTGCACGCGGCGTTGACGGGATCGCAGGCCGAGGCCAAACCCTCTCCCTATACGACCCGAACGCCCCAGCCGGGGATGCTGGCGTACGAGGATATCCACTTCCAGCTCGTCGACCTGCCGCCGATCGCCGCGGAGCATCCCGTGCCGTGGATCGCAAACGCCTTGCGCCCCGCCGATGCGTGCCTGCTCGTCGTGGATCTCCTGGACCCCGAGTGCATCGAGCGCGTCTGCGCCGTGCGCGAGCTGCTGGCGCAAAAGCGGATCACGCTGCTCGAGCGGGGCGCGTCCGTGGACGCGGCGCCCGAGGGCCCGCCGGAGGAGGCGCTGCACGATCCGTTCGCCATACGGCTGCCCACCCTCGCCGTCGCCGCGAAGGCCGATCTGATGCCCCACGGCGAACAAGAGCTCAGCGCCTTCCGGGAGCTTGTGGGCGCGGACTATCCCAGTCGCCTCGTCTCGGCCACCACCGGCTTCGGCCTCGAGGTCATCGGGCGCTGGATCTTCGAGACCCTGGGCGTGGTGCGCGTCTACACCAAGGCGCCCGGGCGCCCGGTCGACCGGGGCCATCCTTTCACCGTGCGCCGCGGGCAGACGGTCCACGATGTGGCCCTCCTGGTGCACCGTGAACTCGCCGTTTCGCTCAAGTTCGCGCGCTTGTGGACGAGTGACGATGACAAACCACGCCGGGTGAGCCGCGACCACGTGGTTTCGGACCGCGACGTGCTGGAGCTGCACGTGTAGGAAGAGTCCGCCCGATCGCCCACCCGGCGGGAGGCGTAGAGGTCGATGAAGGTCACAAAAAAGATTCGGGTGCGCGCACCCGCGATGCGCCGCCCCGCACGGCGGCGTTCGGGCGCATTCGCGATGCCCGGCCCGAGCGGGCCTGCGGGCGCGCCCAAGGCGCCGACACGGACGCGTGCGTGCCGCCTACGCCAGCAGCCGCGGGGGAAGCATCCAGACCAGGCTCCACGCGCCGTCCTGGCCCCGCTCCAGGCAGACCGCCGTTCCGGGCACGAAGCCGACCGACATGGCGTTCTCGTCCCCGCACAGCAAGCGAGCCGCGAGCTTCCCGAGGAAAGGCTGGTGACCCGCGATCATCGTGTCTTTCGTCCACTCCACGATGCGCATTCCCATGCGCTCGACGGAGTCCGTCGGGTTGAGGCCGTCCACGGCCTCCGGGCTCACCCTGGGCTCCGCCGCCGCGGCGAGGGCGTCGGCCGTCTGCTTGGCTCTCGTCTTGCCGCTGTGTACGATGCGTGCGGCACCGATTCCGCGCTTTGCGAGAAGTACCGCGAGACGCTGCACGTCGCTCGCACCTTGATCGGTCAGCGGGCGATCGGGATCGACATCTTTGGAGGCCGCTTCTCCGTGCTGAATGAGATAAAGCCGCATGCGTTCTCCTCGCTCGGATACCGCCTACAGTATAGAGCGAAAGCCGGCTGCGCCGGACGCGCGCACGGCGGTCGATTCGGGCGGAGGCGCTGTGTTAGAGTGCGCTCGGCCGGCGGGCTGGCGTGCCCTGGATCCGGATTCACCGCCTCTCGGGCGGTGGCGAATGGATGTTCGTTTTCACGGTACTGTGTTCCCCCAACGGAGGATGAAGCATGGCCAAACCGGTCCCTGTCGAGCCGATGGATCCCAAGAAGGAGAACTCTCCTGTCGCCGGCCCGATCGAGGAAGAGTCCACCGTCATGATGGACAGCACCGACAAGAGCTGCTACTGGAACGGGAAGAGGTTCGACGAGGGCACGGTTGTGTGCGACAACGGCACGGCCTACGAGTGCAGCCTGGGACAGTGGGTCAAGCGTAAAGAGCCATGCTGAACGGCGTACGCCGAGCAGATGCGAAGCGACGCCGTGAACTCCCCCTCACCCTGACGCCGCGGCTGCAGCGGGCTCCTCGATGTACAGGTAGCAGCTTGCGGCGTGTGCATCGCTGAATCGCGCTTGGGCGGGGTAGCTCTCGCGGCAAACCGGCATCGCCCTCGGGCAGCGGGGGTGGAAGTGGCATCCCCGGGGCGGGTTCGCCGGTGACGGCAGCTCCCCTTCCAAGCGTATGACCTCCCGTCGCGTCTCCGGATCGAGCTTGGGCACCGCGGACAGCAGCGCCTGGGTGTAAGGATGCTTCGGTGTACGCAGCACCTCGCTCACCCTTCCCTTCTCCACGATCCGGCCCAGGTACATGACCGCCACCTCGTGCGCGAGGTACTCCACGACCGCGATGTTGTGGGTGATGAACAGATAGGTGAGGCCGAGCCGGCGCTGTAAATCCCGCAGCAGATTCAGGATCTGCGCCTGCACGGAGACATCGAGGGCGCTCGTCGGCTCATCGCACACGATCAAGCGCGGTTCCACGGCCAGGGCCCGCGCGATGCAGATGCGCTGGCGTTGCCCGCCGGAGAACTCGTGGGGGTACCGGTGCCTGACTTCCGGATCGAGCCCCACCTGGCGCAGCAGCTCATCCACGCGGCGCCGGCGCTCGGCTCCATCGCGCACCACGCCCTGGGTCAGCATGCCCTCCTCGATGATGTCCCCTATCATCATCCGCGGATTCATCGATGCGTAGGGATCCTGAAAGATGATTTGCAGGTCCTTGCGCCGCCGGCGCAGCGCAGCGCCTTTGAGCCGCGTGAGCTCCTGATCGCCGTAGAGCACGCTCCCCGCAGTCGGACGCACGAGCTGAAGTATGCCCTTGCCCGCCGTGGTCTTGCCGCAGCCCGACTCTCCCACCAGCGCGAGAGTCCGGCCCGCGGGGATCTCCAGCGCCACGTCATCCACCGCGCGCACGTGGCCCACCACACGCTTGAGCACACCCCTCTGAATCGGGAAATGCACCCGCAGCCCCTGCACCCGCAGCAGCGCCTGGCCGGCGCCGGGCGGCGCACGCTCCGCTTCCTGGGCCTGCGGCGCTGCGGCGCGCTTCGTCGGCGTCGCCTGCGCGCCGCGCGCGGGGTCGTAGAGGTGGCAGCGCACGCGCTGGGCGCCGCTGCGGCGCAGCAGCCCAGGGACGACCTCACGGCAACGGTCCCAGGCATAATCGCACCGCGACTCGAAGCGGCAGCCGGTGAAGCTCTGTGCGAGCGAGGGCACCGTGCCCCGAATGACCTCGAGGCGCTGCTCGCGCTTGTCCACCGCGGGCACCGAGGCGAAGAGCTTCTGCGAGTAGGGATGGGCCGGGCTGGCGAAGTACTCGCGCGCGCGGGCCTCCTCCACGATCTGCCCGGCGTACATGACCGCCACCCGGTCGGCGGCCTGGGCCACGACCCCCAGATCGTGGGTGATGAGCAGCATCGCCATGCCCGTGCGCGCCTGAAGCTCTTGCAGCAGCTCCAGCACCTGCGCCTGGATGGTGACGTCGAGCGCCGTCGTCGGCTCGTCGGCTATCAGCAGGTCCGGCTCGCCCGCGAGCGCCTGGGCGATCATCACCCGCTGTTTCATCCCGCCCGAGAGCTGGTGGGGGTACTCGTGGGCCCGCTGGGCGGGTTCGGGGATGCCCACGGTCTCGAGGAGTTCGACCGCCCGCATCCACGAGGGGCTCCCCTCGCTCGTCCCGGTGACGTACTTGCGCCGCATCTCGCTC
>CAZPFD010000285.1:0-4798 GCA_964585725.1 uncultured Ectothiorhodospiraceae bacterium
TGGGCGTAGGGCGCGATGCTATCCCGCCCGACCCGCGCTCAGCGCGCCGCCTGCTCGAAGCCGGTGAGGACGTTGACGGTGTTGAGGCCCAGCGCCTCGATGGCGTAGCCGCCCTCCATCACGAACAAGGTCGGCGCGCCCACCCGTGCGATGCGCTCCCCCGCCGCGAGATAGTCCTCGCTCTCCAGGCGAAAGCGCGAGATGGGATCATCCTTGTAGGTATCCACGCCCAGGGACACGACAAGGACATCGGGACCGTAATCGGCGATACGCCGGCAGGCGTCGTCGAGCGCCTCGGCCCAAACGTCGAACGCCGTGCCCCAGGGCATGGGATAGTTCCAGTTGGCGCCCTCGCCCGCGCCCTCTCCGCGCTCGTCGGCGTAGCCCAGGAAGAACGGGAACTCCTGCCTGGGATCCGCGTGCAGCGACGCATACAGAACGTCCGCTCGATGGTAGAAGATGGCCTGCGTCCCGTTGCCGTGGTGATAGTCCACGTCCAGGATGGCGACGCGCTCGGCGTCCGCGTCGCGCAGGGCTTGGGCGGCGATGGCGGCGTTGTTCAGGAAGCAGTATCCGCCGTAGAAGTCCGCCGCCGCATGATGGCCGGGCGGCCGGCACAGGCTGAACACCGCGCGCTCGCCCTCACGGATGAGAGCGCCTCCGTTCAGCGCGACGTTCGCAGCCGCAGTGGCGGCCGCCCAGGTGCCGCGGGTGATGGGCGAGCCCGCGTCGAAGGAGAAGTACGACAGCTTGCCGTCGATGGCGTCGGGCTCTATCTGGCGCATGCCGCGAACGGGCCAGTCGAGCGGCAACGCGTCGTAATCGCCGTGCGCGTCGCGCCAGCGATCGTGGGCCGTCTCGAGAAAGCTCAGAAAGTTCTGCTGGTGCACCCGCGCGAGCGGACCGGTTCCGAAGTCGCGCGGCTCGATCACGTCACCGAGCGCCACCTCGCGTACACGGGCGAGGATGGCGTCCGCGCGCTTGGGATTCTCCACCGGCGGCTTCAGCGTGCCGTCGATGAACTCGTACTGGCCGTCCTGATGACGGTGGGCGTCGGTGTAGACCGTGAGCACGATGCGATGTCCTCTCGTCGTGAAGCCTGCCCCGCGCCGCTGCCGGGGCCCGCATGCGCACGCTTCGTGCGCGCGGCGGACCCCGTGCAGCGACGGACGTGGAGCTGCGACCCTACTGGCGCAGCCGCGTCCAGACCTTGTCGATGAGACGGATGGCCTTCTCGGAGCACGCGCTCGCAAAGACGACCTTGGTGCCCGGAGGCGGCTGCAGCTCGGGCGCCTTCAGAAGATCCGCGTCCATGTATTTCTCGCTGCCGCTGATGCCGTTCGCATAGCGTGCGAAGTTGGACTGGATCCCGGCGTTCTCGGGCTCGAGCATGAACTCGACGAAGCGCATGGCGTTCTCCTTGTTGGAGGCGCCCTTCGGAACCACGACATTGTCGAAAAACGCGAGCACGCCTTCCTTGGGAAAGGCGTAACGCAGGCTGGGGAGCTGCTCGCGCGATCGCATGGCGTAGCCGTTCCAGATCTCCTGCATCGCCACGTCCTTGGCCACGAGGCGCTCCAGGAGCCCGTCGGAGTTGTAGACCTTGACATGCGGCTTCTGCGCGATCAGGAGATCGAGCACCTGCTGCATGACCGCGGGATCCTCCGCGCCATCGCAGGGCGTGTGTCCGAGGTAGATGAGCGCCTGGCTCACGATCTCGTCGGGCGTGCCGAACATCCCCACCTTGCCCTGAAGAGGCTCGGGGGGCTCGAAGAGAACTTCGTAGGTGTCGATGTTCCCGTCGTAAACGTCCGTGTTCACTGCAAACGATGTGGTGCCCCACTGCCAGGGGATACTGTACTGATTGCCTTCATCCCACCACGGGCTGCGCCAGCGCGGATCGACGTTCTCGTAGCCGGACAGCTCGGGCGCGTTGATCTTCTGGATCAGACCTTCCTCGACCAGTATCGGAACGAAGTTGTGGGTCGGCACGACGATGTCGTAGCCGGTGCCGCCCGCTTTTAGCTTCGCGAGCAGCGTCTCGTTCGAGTCGAAGGTGTCGAGAACGACATCGATCCCCGTCTCCTTCTCGAACTTCTGGATGAGCTCGGGCGAGGTGTAATCGGTCCAGTTGTACAGAAAGAGCTTGCCCTGGGACCATGCGGCGGTGCTGAAGAGAGCGCCGGCCAGCGCCGCCAGCGCGGCGGCAGCGATTCTGGTGATCATGGAAGCTTCCTCCCTCGGGTTGCCTTGTTGTTTTCAGGGCCGCCGGGCGTCTTGCCCGCGGCGGCCGATAATCCACGACAGGGCGACGAAGAGTATGGATACGGCAAGCAGCATGGAGGACACCGCGTTGACCTCGGGCGTCACGCCCATGCGCACCATCCCGTAGATGTAGACCGGCAGCGTCGTGGAGCCCGGCCCTGCGACCATCAACGTGATGATGAAGTCGTCGATGGAGATGATAAAAGCGAGCATCGCTCCGGACAAGATTCCGGGCATCAGCAGCGGCAGCGTGACCCGGCGAAAGGCGAGCCACTCGTCCGCGTACAGATCGTAGGCCGCCTCCTCGAGCGTCCGGTCCATGCCCTCGAGGCGGGCGCGGATGGGCAGAAATGCGAACGGCACGCAGAACACGGTGTGCGCGATGATGACGTTGCCGAGACCGAGACGCAGCCCCACCGCCGCGAAGAACGACAGCGTCGCCACCGCGGTCACGATCTCGGGGATCATGAGCGGGAGCAGAATCAAGCCGTAGGCGGTGGATTTGCCCCGGAAGCGCCCGCCGCGCGCCATGACCAGCGCCGCCAGGGTCGCGGCCACTGTGGCGACCCCGGCCGCCGACACGGCCACGATCAGGCTGTTCAGCGCCGCCCGGCGGATGTCTTCGTTGTGCAGCGCCTTCACGTACCAGTCGGTGCTGAACTCGGTCCAGATCGTGGCCGAGCGATTGTCGTTGAACGCGTAGACGACCAGCACCGCGATGGGCAGATACAGGAATAGAAAGAAAGCGAGCGTCGCCGCGCCGAAGCCGGGATAGTGCCCCACCACGAAGCCGCGCTTGCGCCCGCGGGGGCGCTCCTCGAGCTCCAGCGCCTCGCGCACCGCGCCGCTCATTGGTACAGCGCTCCACGGTTGCCGCGCCCCGCCGCCAGGGCGTAGAGGGCCAGAGCGATCAGGATGAGCGCCATCAGGATCAGCGCCGAGGCGGAGCCGAACGGCCAGTTTCGCGAGGACGAGAACTGCATCTGGATGAGGCTGCCGATCATCAGGTTCTTGGCTCCGCCCAGAAGATCCGGGGCAACGAAGGTGCCGAGGCTGGGGATGAACACCAGGGTGCACCCGGCGGCGATCCCCGGCAGCGACAGCGGCAGGATGACGCGTCGCAGCGCGTCGAGCCGCGTGGCGTAGAGATCGTGGGCGGCCTCGATGAGCCGCGGGTCGAGCTTCTCCATGGACGCGTAGATGGGCAGCACCATGAACGGCAGGTAGCTGTACACCAGCCCCACCGTGATGGCGCCCGGGGTGTAGAGCAGCCGCAGCGGCTCGTCGACGATTCCCAGTGCGGTCAACGCGTTGTTGATGAGTCCCTGGTCGCGCAGGATGAGGATCCAGGTGTAGGTCCGGATGAGGAGATTGGTCCAGAACGGGATGGTGACCAGGAGCACCAAGAGGTTGCGGCGCGACGGAGGCTGGCGGGCGATGTAGTAGGCGGCGGGGAAGCCGAGCAGCAGGCACAGCAGCGTCGCCCACAGCGCGAGCACGACCGAGCGCAGGAAGATCTCGAGGTACGCGGTGTTGAAGGCCAGCGTGCCGTCGAGGCGCTCCGTGTACAGGAACTGGATGTAGGCGTCGAGGCTGAGCTCGGGGCGCACGCCGCCGTAGGGATGCGCCTCCAGGAACGAGTACGCGGCGACGATGCCCAGCGGCAGAACCAGAAAGCCGCCGACGATGGCGAGCGCCGGGCCGAGGGCCAATCCCAGGCGCAGGCCCCGGGCGCGCACAAGCTCCCCCGCCGCACGCCGCGCGGGGCGTCCCGCGGGCGGAGCCGGCGACGGTAAGGCCTCCTCGTGCCGGGGGCGCTGCGACACCGCGGCCGTCTCCGGCGCCTTCAATCGGCCAGCACCTGCACCGACGCCGGGGCCACGGAGACCTCGACCTCGGTCCCCACGGCGAAGCGCGATGCTTCACGGCCGCTGTTCTGGGCGCGCACCGACACGCGCTCGTGATCGCGCTCGAGGCGCACGTGGTAGAGCGTATCGGTGCCGAAGTAGATGACGTCCTCCACGCGAGCCTTCAACCCGCGGCCGGCGCCGGCCGCGGAGAGCGCCATGCGCTCGGGCCGCACCGCCAGCGTCACCCGCTCTCCCGCCCGATGCCCGCGCGGGTCCGCGCCCCGTAAATGCGCGCCCGAGGGCAGACGAAACAGCGCGTGGTGCTCCGCAGCCTCCTCCAGCGTCGCCTCGATGAAGTTGGTCTCGCCGATGAAATCGGCGACGAAGCGGCGCGTGGGCCGCTCGTAGATCTCCTCGGGCGTCCCCGTCTGAAGAATGCGCCCGTCGTGCATGACGGCCACGCGATCGGACATGGTCAGCGCCTCGCCCTGATCGTGGGTGACGAATACGAAGGTGACGCCGGTCTGCGCCTTGAGGCGCTTGAGCTCGATCTGCATCTCCTTGCGCAGCTTCAGGTCCAGGGCGGAGAGCGGCTCGTCGAGCAGCAGCACGCGCGGGTGGTTGGCGAGCGCGCGGGCCAGCGCCACGCGTTGCTGCTGCCCACCGGAGAGCTCCGCCGGCTT
>CAZPFD010000286.1:0-4783 GCA_964585725.1 uncultured Ectothiorhodospiraceae bacterium
TCAGGCTGAAGGCCATGTTGTCGCGCAGATAATCGAAGCCGAACTCGTTGTTCGTCCCGTACGTGACGTCCGCCGCGTAGGCTTCCTTCTTCGCGGCGCCGTCCATACCCGGCACCACCACGCCCGTGCGCAGACCGAGAAGACGATAGATACCGCCCATCCACTCGGCGTCGCGGCGCGCGAGGTAGTCGTTGACGGTGACGATGTGCACGCTCTTGCCGGTGAGGGCGTTGAGATACACGGGCATGGTCGCGACCAGGGTCTTGCCCTCGCCCGTTTTCATCTCCGCGATCTTGCCTTCGTGCAGGGCCATGGCGCCCACGAGCTGCACGTCGAAGGGACGCATCTCCACGGTGCGCGTGGCGGCCTCGCGCACCGCGGCGAAGGCCTCGGGGAGCAGAGCGTCGAGCGCCTCGCCGTCGGCCAGGCGCCGGCGGAAGACGTCCGTCTGTGCGCGCAGCTCGTCGTCGGAGCGCGCACGCATCTCATCCTCGAGCGCGTTGATGCGCTCGACGACCTTGAAGTACTGCCGCAAGAGGCGATCGTTGCGGCTACCGACGATCTTCTTGAGGAGATTGCCGACCATGCCGGATCAGTCTATTTACCGTGAGCGTGATGAGAGCGTGGCCTATCCCGGAGCCCCAGTCGGCTGCTGCATGCGTCCTCTGCACGCGCCGGTGAGTGCCGAACAGGGATGCGGCAATCGGCTCGAGTCACCGGCACCGGCGCCGCGAGCAACGCACGCGACTCGAACCCTGCTGCCCCATCCAGTCTAGACAGGATTTTACCGCGATCCCACCGTGAATCGCCGCCGGCAGGCCGAGGGCAGCCCGCACGCGCCCGGATTCCGTCCCGATCCACGATTCGCGCACCGGCGAGGCATACGACTCCGCTGAGTGTATATCGTACCGGATTCGGTGAATTTCAACTCCCGCGGCTGCGGGGGCGAGAAGAGCGCGTCAGGGCTGCTCGGCGCGCACGAACTTCCAGGGGTTCACACGCTTGCCGTTGTGGATCACCTCGAAGTGCACGTGCGGGCCGGTGCTGCGGCCGGTCGACCCCATCAGAGCCACCGCCTGACCCTTCTGCACGGTTTCCCCCACCTTGACCAGGTTCTTCTTGTTGTGGGCATAACGGGTAGCGTAACCGTTGGCGTGCTTGATCTCCACGTAGTTGCCGTAGCCCTGCTCGTAGCCGGCGTCGACCACCACGCCGGCCGCCACGGCCCGCACCTCGGAGGCGAATCGACCGGCGAAGTCGATGCCCTCGTGAAACGCCCGCCGGCCGGTGTACGGATCGTTGCGATAGCCGAAGGACGAGGATATCCAGCCTTCGGTGATCGGGCGCCCGGCCGGATGGACCTTGGCCTGCAGCTTGCCCTCCATCAGCAGCCCCTCGAGGGCTTCGAGCTTCACCTCGCGGTCTTCGAGCTGCGCCGCCAGGCGCTCGAGCTGGGTCATGAAGTCGGCCTGCGTCTGGGGCTGCCATGTGACGACGTCGGCCGGTCCGCCCCGGCCCGGAGATGACTCGAAGGCGAACTCGGCCCGATCCAGGTCTGCCATGTCGACCAGACGCGAGCCCAGCGCATCCAGCCGGATGACGTGGGCCTGCATCTGGCCCAGGCGCTGGGCGAGCGCGTTCAGATCGTTCTCGGCGTCGCGAATGGCCTCGTCGACGGCGGCTCTCTGGCGGCTGATGGCTTGATCCAGGATGACGGAGGTGTCGCTGCGGGCATTCAAGCCCATCCGGTACCCGCTCCAGCCCAGCGCCGCGACCAAGCTCAGGGCGAATCCGCAGAGGGCGACCGCTCCCAGCGTCCCGAGGTGAATGCGCCGGCCGGCGCGGTGGGACTTTGATATGAGGATGATTTCCATCTACGCTACACCCCCGCATCGAGTGGGAACCGGATGCCGCGCTCTTCCTTCACATCCGTGCGCGAGCTGGTCTCGCATACCGCAGGCCCTTTGCATGGGCTGCTGCGGCGGGCGCGCGATCTCGAACGCGTCGACGGGCTGATTCGGCAGCATCTCGGAGCCCCGCTCAACCGGCACTGCCGACTGGCCAACCTGACCCCCCACACCGTCATTCTGCATGCCGACTCCCCGGTCTGGTCCGCGCGATTGCGCTATCGCACGCCCGAGATCCTGGCATTGCTCCGGCGGCAACTGGGGCATCCCGGCTTGCGTCAGGCGCAGGTCCGGGTACGGCCGCCGATGGAGCCTCCGGTCCGGGCGCCGGCACGCCCGCAGGTTTCAGCCGGCACCGCGACGCTGCTGCGCAGCGTGGCCGAGGGCATCGACGACCCCCGGCTCAGGCAGGCGCTGCTGCGCCTCGCGCGTCACCGGCGGTCCTGAGGACCGGCGGCACCGCCTCGCCGCCGGCCATCCTTATATCGGCCGTTGGGGCCGGCGCGTTTAGTGGTGAGCGACCCCCCGCGTATCCAAGTACTGGTTAAAAATCAACCACATACACGCAGACACCTCAATCAGTGTAGACGCGGCGCCTATCCCTCGCCGTGCCCGGCCGCCGCTCGGCGCCGTCCCCGCGCAGCGGGCTCAGTCCGCCTGCCTGCGCAGAAACGCCGGGATGTCCAGATAGTCGGAGTCGTGCCCCGCCCCCGAGTGCGCGTGCTCCTTGCCTGGAGCGTGGCGCATGACCGTCGGCATGTCGTAGCGCTTGTAATCGACGTCGCCGCTGGCGGCCGGGACCACCAGCCGCATGTCGCGCTCGGCACGCGCCTCGGCCTGCCCGAGGCCGGTGGCCACCACGGTCACCCGCAGCTCGTCCTCGAGCACCTCGTCGAGCACCGTTCCGATGACCACCAGGGCGTTCTCCGAGGCGAACTCGCCGACCGCCTCGCCGACCGCCGCGAACTCGTCCATGCCCAGCGCCGGCCCGGCGGTGACGTTCACCAGAATCCCGCGCGCCCCGCGCAGGTTCACGTCGTCGAGCAGCGGACAGTTGATGGCGGCCTCCGCCGCCTTGCGCGCCCGCTCCTCGCCGGTGGCCCGGCCCGAGCCCATCATGGCCCGGCCCTTCTCCGACATCACCGTGCGCACATCGGCAAAGTCCACATTGATCATCCCCGGACGGGTGATGAGCTCGGCGATCCCTTGCGTCGCGCCCAGAAGCACGTCGTTCGCGGCGCGGAACGCCTCCTGCAGGGCGATGCCGCGCCCGAGCACGCTCAGGAGCTTCTCGTTGGGCACGGTGATGAGGGAATCGACGTGCTCGGAGAGCTCGCGAATGCCCTCCTCCGCAATGGACATGCGGCGCTTGAGCTCGAACGGAAACGGCTTGGTCACCACCGCCACCGTCAATATGCCCATCTCCTTGGCGAGCTGCGCGATCACGGGCGAGGCGCCTGTGCCGGTGCCACCACCCATACCCGCGGTGATGAACACCATGTCGGCGCCCTCCAGGACATCCACTATGCGGTCCCGATCCTCGAGCGCCGCCTGACGCCCGATCTCCGGGTTCGCGCCCGCTCCGAGACCCTTGGTGATGGAGCTGCCAAGCTGGAGGATCGTGCGCGCCGAGGAGTTCTTGAGCGCCTGAGCATCGGTATTGGCGCACACGAACTCAACGCCCTCCATCTCGGCGGCCAGCATCTGCTGGACGGCATTGCCGCCGCCTCCGCCGACGCCGATCACGCGAATGACGGCGCTGTTCTGGCTGTAGGCGTCAATGAGCTCGAACATCGTTACCCCTCCGTTTGATAACCGGTTTCAGAAACCTGTCTGTCGAATGGCTTCGCTTGTCGATTCCGTTGCGCCGCACGAGCTGCGGCGATCTCTCCTTCGTTCAGAAGCTGCCGTGGAACCAACTTTTCATCCGCTCCCACACCCCGTTGAAACCGCCTACCAGGGCCGGGTCCCCGAGCCTGCGCTCCGACTGGCTCCGGTGTCCGAACAGGAGCAGTCCGACGCCGGTCGCGTAGACCGGATTGCGCACCACGTCGCTCAGACCCGCCACCGAATACGGGACCCCGACACGCACCGGCGTGTGGAAGATCTCCTCGTCCAGCTCCACGAGACCCTCCATCTTGGAGCTGCCGCCGGTGAGCACGAGCCCGGCGGCGATGAGGTCCTCGTAGCCGCTGCGGCGCAGCTCCGACTGCACCAGCGTGAGCAGCTCCTCGTAGCGCGGCTCGACCACCTCGGCCAGCGTCTGGCGGGCCAGGCGCCGGGGCGGTCGATCACCGACGCTCGGCACCTCGATGGTCTCTTCGGCGGCCGCGAGCTGCGCGAGCGCGCACGCATACTTGATCTTGATCTCCTCGGCGTACTGGGTCGGCGTGCGCATCGCCACCGCGATGTCGTTGGTGATCTGATCGCCGGCGATGGGTATCACCGCGGTGTGGCGGATCGCCCCTTCCGTGAAGATGGCGATATCCGTGGTGCCGCCGCCGATGTCCACCAGACACACCCCCAGGTCCTTCTCGTCGTCGGTGAGCACCGCCTGGCTCGATGCAAGCTGCTCGAGAATCACGTCGTCGACCTCGAGCCCGCAGCGCCGCACGCACTTGATGATGTTCTGCGCAGCGCTCACCGCTCCGGTCACCATGTGCACCTTCGACTCCAGGCGCACCCCCGACATGCCGACCGGCTCCCTGATCCCCTCCTGGTTGTCGATGATGAACTCCTGCGGAAGGATGTGGAGCATCTTCTGGTCCGCCGGGATGGCCACCGCGCGCGCCGCATCGATGACCCGGTCCACGTCGTACGACGTCACCTCCTTGTCGCGGATGGCGACGATGCCGTGGGAGTTCAGGCTGCGGATG
>CAZPFD010000287.1:0-2130 GCA_964585725.1 uncultured Ectothiorhodospiraceae bacterium
CGTACGCAAGAAGGCCAAGGCGCTGGGCATGGACGAGACCCTGCTCAAGCGGGCGGTGAACGAAGGCTTCTCCGGCGGGGAGAAGAAGCGCAACGAGGTGTTCCAGATGTCCATCCTCGAGCCACGCCTCGCCATTCTGGACGAGACCGACTCCGGCCTCGACATCGACGCGCTCAAGGACGTGGCCGCGGGCGTCAATGCCATGCGCAGCCCGGAGCGCGCCTTTCTGGTCGTCACGCACTACCAGCGGCTGCTCAACTACATCGTGCCCGACCGCGTGCACGTGCTCGACGGCGGACGGATCGTCAAGTCCGGCGGCCGCGAGCTTGCCCTCGAGCTCGAGGAAAAGGGCTACGCGCAGATGCGCGAGGAGGCCGCGGCGACATGAGCGCCACGGATTCCAGCATCGCCCGCTACGTCTCCGAGTTCAGCGCCGTGCAGGGTCTGCTGCCCGGAAGCCGGATCGACTGGCTCCAGCGCATCCGCAAGGGCGCCCTGGCTCGCTTCGAGCGCCTGGGGTTCCCGACGCCGCGCCATGAGGACTGGAAGTACACCCGGGTGACGCCCATCGAGAGGCGCAGCTTCCGCTCGCCCCTGAGCGCCCGGCGCGAGCCCGCGCCGGTGGACGTGAGCGGGTTCGCGCTGCCGGACCTGCGCTGTCACCAGATCGCGTTCGTCGACGGCCTGTGGTCTCCGGCGCTTTCCGTTCCCGGCAGCCTCCCCGCGGGGGTCACGGTGGGCAGTCTGGCGCAGGTCCTGGAGGACGCCCCCGAGGCCGTAGAGCCTCATCTGGCCCGATACGCCGATATCGACGCCCACGCATTCACCGCCCTCAACACCGCCTTCATCGAGGACGGCGTCTACATCCACGTGGCCCCGAACACGGTGGTCACGGACCCCATCCACGTCCTGTTCGTGTCGCTCTCCGAAGACGACGACATCGCGTCGCACTTGCGCAACCTCGTCGTGTGCGGAGAGAACAGCCAGTGCGTGGTCATCGAGAGCTACGTGAGCCCCGCCTCTTCGATCTATCTCAACAACTCCGTGACCGAGATCTCGCTCGGCGCCGGCGCGCGGCTCGACCACTACAAGCTCCAGCGCGAGAGCACGCGGGCGTACCACGTGTCCACGCTCCAGGTCCATCAGGCGCGCGACGCGCGCTTCAACTCGCATTCCGTGTCGTTCGGAGCGGCCCTGGCGCGCAACGACATCAACGTGCTTCTCGACGACGAGGGCGCCGAGTGCCTGCTCAACGGCCTGTACCTGGCCGGCGGCCGCCAGCACGTGGACTATCACACGCGCGTCGACCACGCGAAGCCGAACGGCGTCAGCCGGGAGTTTTACAAGGGGATCCTGGACGGCCACTCGCGCGGCGTGTTCAACGGGCGCGTCTACGTCCACCCGAACGCGCAGAAGTCCGACGCCGAGCAATCGAACAAGAATCTTCTGCTCTCGCGCGATGCCGAGGCGGACACCAAGCCGCAGCTGGAGATCTTCGCGGATGACGTCAAGTGCTCCCACGGCGCCACCGTCGGGCAGCTCGACGAGAACATGATCTACTACCTGCGATCGCGCGGCATCGCTTACGACGCGGCCCGGGCGCTGCTGACATACGGGTTCGCCCAGGATGTCATCGAGCGCATGCCCCTCGCCGCGGCGCGCGAGCTGCTGGAGAACCTTCTCGTCACGCGCCTGCCCAATGCCGAGTACGTCCGAGGACTGGTGCAATGAGCAACGTCCGGGAGAAGCCCGATACGACTGCATCCGCGCTCTCAGGGTTCGATGTGCACCGGGTGCGGGAGGACTTTCCCGTCCTGCAGCAGCAGATACACGGCAAGCCGCTCGTGTATCTCGACAACGCCGCCACCAGCCAGAAACCGCAAGCGGTGATCGACGCGGTGAGCCGCTACTACCGCGAGAGCAACGCCAACGTCCATCGCGGCGTGCACATGCTGAGCGAACGCGCTACGGAAGCCTACGAGGGGGCGCGCGACAAGGTTCTCCGCTTCATCAACGGCGGTCATCGGCGCGAGGTGATCTTCGTCCGCGGGACCACCGAGGCCATCAATCTCGTCGCCCAAAGCTACGCGCGCCCGCGGCTCGGGGAAGGCGACGAGATACTCATCACGC
>CAZPFD010000287.1:2140-4773 GCA_964585725.1 uncultured Ectothiorhodospiraceae bacterium
CTGCGCGTGGCGCCGATAAACGATGAGGGCGAGCTGCTGTTCGATGAGTTCCTTGCGCTTCTGGGGCCCCGGACCCGACTGGTCGCCCTGGTGCATCTCTCCAACTCGCTCGGCACCATCAATCCGGTGCACCGCATCATCGAGGCCGCTCACGCCGCCGGCGCGCCGGTTCTGATCGACGGCGCCCAGGCGGCTCCTCATCTGAGAATCGACGTTCAGGATCTCGACTGCGACTTCTACGCCTTGTCGGGCCACAAGATGTTCGGGCCGACCGGGATCGGAGTGCTGTACGGCAAGCAGGAGCTGCTGGACGCGATGCAGCCCTATCAGGGCGGCGGCGACATGATCAGCAAGGTGAGCTTCGAGGAGACGCTGTACAACGACCTGCCCTACAAGTTCGAGGCCGGCACGCCCAACATCGCCGGCGCCGTGGGGCTGGGCGCGGCCGTGGACTATCTGACCGCACTCGGGCTCGATGCGGTCGCCGCCCACGAGCACGAGGTGCTCGCCTATGCCACGGAGACCGCGCGCCAGATCAACAGCCTGCGGCTCATCGGGACGGCCTCGGACAAGGCGAGCATATTGTCTTTCGTGGTGGCCGGCGTCCACGCCCACGACGTGGGCACGATCCTGGATCACGAGGCAGTCGCCATCCGCACGGGGCACCATTGCACGATGCCCCTCATGACCCGCTTCGGCGTTCCGGCCACGGCGCGCGCGTCGTTCGCCCTCTACAACACCAAGGAGGAGGTGGACAGGCTCATGGCCGGCCTCGAGAAGGTACGGGAGGTGTTCGGCCGATGAGCGATCTGCGCGTGCTCTACGAGGAGGTCATCCTCGATCACAACCGCAATCCGCGCAACTACATGAAGAAGCCGAACGAGACAAACCGCTCCGCCCACGGCTTCAACCCCTTGTGCGGAGACGAGTTCCACGTGCACCTCCGCGTGCGGGACGGCGTCATCGAGGACATCGGCTTCGAGGGCGTCGGCTGCGCCATCTCCACCGCCTCCGCCTCGTTGATGACCCAAGCCCTCAAGGGCAAGACCGAAGCCGAGGCGGCGGCCCTGTTCGAGGACGTCCATGACATGTTGACCTCGGGTAGCGGCCTCGAGGAGTCGAGGGAACGACTCGGAAAGCTGTCCATTCTCGCCGGCGTCAAGGATTTCCCCATGCGCATCAAGTGCGCGACGCTCGCCTGGCATACCCTGCAGGCGGCGTTGAAGAATGCCGAGCAGACCGTGTCGACGGAGTGAGCGCGAGCAAACCATGACCGATCTCACCGAGTGGATTCAGAAAATGGAAGACGGCCACGAAGTCGAGCCCGAGGTGCTGAAAGAGCAGATCACTCAGGCGTTGCGCCAGGTGTATGACCCCGAGATCCCGGTCAATATCTACGACCTGGGGCTCATCTACAGGCTCGAGGTCGATGGCGCCGGGTCGGTGGACATCGATATGACGCTGACCGCACCGGGGTGCCCGGTCGCGCAGACCTTCCCCGGAACGGTGGAGGAAGCGGTGCGCCAGGTGCCCGGGGTGAGCGCCGCGCGGGTGGAGCTCGTCTGGGACCCGCCGTGGACGCCGGAGCGCATGACGGAAGAAGCCAAGCTACAGCTCGGGTTCCTGTAGGATCAGGAGGCGCATCCCGATGTCGGATTGGGTAGACGTGGCACCCCTCGAGGAGCTCGACCCCGGCACCTTCCGCGTGGTGGAGATCGAAGACACGACGGTCGCGGTGTTCAACATCGACGGCGAGCTCTATGCCATCGAGGACGTATGCACGCACGACTACGGGCAGCTCACCGGCGGCAGCATCGAGGGCAACGAGATCGTCTGCCCCCGTCACGGCGCGCACTTCGACATCAAGACCGGGGAGGCGCTCTCTCCCCCCGCCTACGAGCCGGTGGAGACCTTTCCGGTACGCGTCGAGGACGGCGTCGTGCAGGTGCGGGATCCCCGCTGGGACGACTGACGGGACATTCTGCTTCCTGATTGCTGAAACCTCCGGCGGGCCGGCGAACCCTTGCTCTGGGTTCCAAGGCTCCGCGTGATTCGGCGCGCGGGGCGGGGCCTCGCGATTCGACATCCTGTCTCAACGCTCGGAGCGGGCCGTCCCTGGCCCGCTCCCTTCGGGCTTTCCCGCCCCGCGCGCCGCGCTCCGCCAGTCACCCTCGCAAGGAGCTCGCCGCCCCGCCGGAGCTGCAAACTCGTGGGCATCAGCGCTCAGCGGCGCTTCTTCAGCTCGAGGGCGGCGGAGTTGATGCAGTAGCGCAGCCCGGTGGGCTCGGGCCCGTCCTCGAACACGTGGCCTAGGTGAGCGTCGCAGGCGCTACAGAGCACCTCGGTGCGCCTCATTCCCAGGCTGTCGTCCGCCTCCGTCTCCACCCGATCGTCCTCGAGGGGAGCCGAGAAGCTCGGCCACCCGGTGCCCGAGTCATACTTGGCCTCGGAGCTGAACAGCTCGTTGCCGCAGCACACGCATCGATAGACGCCGGCGTCCTTGCAGTCGTGGTACTTGCCGCTGAACGGGGGCTCGGTGCCCTTCTGGCGCGTCACGCGGTACTGCTCGGGGGTGAGCTCGCGCATCCACTCGAACTCGGACTTCTCGATCTTCCTCTTGCCCATGCTCCTTC
>CAZPFD010000288.1:0-3378 GCA_964585725.1 uncultured Ectothiorhodospiraceae bacterium
CAATCGTTTTCATTGCCGCAAAAGTTTCACTGACGAAAAGATCTCACCACAGAGGGCACAGAGGATCTCACGGAGCACACAGAGAAAAGATTCCCGTGGCAGGCTTCGCCTTCGGCTCAGCCCACGCTACGAACTTTCTTGTAAGTTCCAGTTTTTTTCCTCTGTGACCTCTGTGCTTTTCCTCTGTGTTCTCTGTGGTAGCGCTGTTGTCTTTCAGCGGATGCACATCGGCGGGGTGCCAAGGCGCTCGCGCGGCGCGCCCAGCACCGCCTCGAAGGCGAGCGCGATGGCGAGCAGCCGCTCCTCCTCGCCGTAGGGGGCCAGGAGCTGGAGGCCGACCGGCAGGCCCGCGCGGTCCAGCCCCACCGGCATGGAGATCGCGCACAAGCCCAGATAGTTGGCGACGCAGGTGTTACGCAGGGCGGCGAAGTTACGCGGGCGATAGCCCTGCACCTCGCTGACCTCGTCCAGCGCGGGGGGCGTAATGGGCACCGTGGGCGAGGCGATGACGTCGCACGCTTCGAAGCGCTCCTGCACTGCGTCCGCCAGGAGCTCGAGCTGCTGGAGGCGCTGGAGATATTCGCGCGCCGAGATGTTGCCGCCGTCGGCGATGCGCGAGGTCACGATGGGATCCAGTGTCTCCCGCCATTCGGGCAGGCGCGCGGAGAGAAACGCGTCGCACTCCGCGGCCACCACGCTCCCCACGCGCAGGAGCTGAATGGCTTCCCCGGCTTCCGGCATCGGCTGATCGTGCAGCCTGACACCGCGCGCGGCCAGCTCGTCGAGCGCCGTGCGCACCGCCTCCGCCACGCCGGGGTCGCACTCCTCCCACAGGCATCGATCGCCGATGCCCACCCGCAGGCCGACGATGTCCAGAGCGCGCGGCGTTCCCCGGCCCGTCTCCGCGGTCTCGGCGTCCAGCGCCGCGAACGCGTAGGCGGCGTCCGCCACGCTGCGCGCGAGCACGCCGGCCGTGTCCAGGGTCGAGCTCAGGGGCACGATGCCCTCGAGCGGCCAGCGCTCCGCGCTCGTCTTGAGCCCGACGGTTCCGGTCATGCTCGCGGGAATGCGCACGGAGCCCGCCGTGTCCGTGCCCAGGGCGAGCAGCGCCGATCCCTCGCACAGGCTCACGGCGGCGCCGCTGCTCGAGCCGCCGGGCACCCGGTGGCGCTCGGCGTCCCAGGGGTTGCGCGGGGTGCCCCAGTGGTTGTTGACCCCGAGCCCGCCGAATGCGAATTCCACGGTATGCGTCTTGCCGGTGATGACGGCGAGCTGGCGCCGCAGCGTCTGCACCAGCGGGCCCTCGCGCTCCCAGTGGGCGGGCAGCCGGCGCGGCGTGCCCGCGTAGGTCGGGTATCCCTCGACGCCGTAGAGGTCCTTGACGGAGACGGGGAGGCCGTGCAGCGGGCCCAGGTCGACGCCGATCTCGAAGACGATGTCCGCGGCCCGGGCCTGGCGCTGCGCGGACTCGTCGGACCAGGTCTTGTAGGCGTTCAGCTCGGCGCCGAAGCTCTCGTGGCGCTCGCATGCCCCGTCGACCAGATCCACGACGCTGAGCTCACGGCGTCGCAGCGCGGCGGCGATGGCGTGCAAGGGTTGATCGTCGATGCCCGTCATGGGGGATGCGGTCGCGTGCTCCCGGGCGGCGCGAGGCCGACAGGGCGCTAGTTTGCTGGGCCGCCGCGTGCTCTGCAACCGGACGAACACTCAGAACGCCAGCAGCGCCACGAACAGCGCCACGGCGAGGGCCCAGGCCGCTACCACCTCGACGTCGAAGACACGGGGCTTCGAAGTCGACGGGTCGCTGTATCTCTGTACGGTCTCAACGTTCATCGGAAACACCGGTCTGTCCGCTTCTGGCGGAAATATTCGCCGTTGCCGGCTGCCGGCGCTGTGGTTTTTGTCACACCCGGCCGCGGTTCGCCGGGAAGGGCGGGGTGCAGATCAGTCGCCGCGGACTTCGGTCACCAGGCGGGCCAATCGCGGAACGTCGTGAATGATGAGCGCGCCGGCGCGGCGCTCGACCAGCCCGGCGCGCTGGAGCTCGCTCAGCTCGCGGCTGACGGCCTCGCGGTGCGTGCTGACCCGGCTCGCGATGTCGGCGTGAATGGGTGCGGGCCGGATCTCGGCGCTGCGCTCGTCGCGCATGTGCTCGCCGGCGAGGCGCAGCAGCTCCGCGTGGATTCGGTTCTTCACGCCCAGCGCCCCGAACTCGAACACGCGCTCCGAGAGGTGGCGCACGAGGCTCACGGTCTCCTGCAGCACGGCCTCGCCCACCTCCGGGTAGCGGTGCCTCACCTCGCGGAAGGCGCTCGCGGGCATGGCCGCGACCAGAGAATCCACGAGCGCCACCACGTTGGCCGAGCGGGCGCGGCCGTCGATGGCGGAGAGGTCCCCGAACATCTGCCCCGAGCCGAGATCGCGGAAGGTGACTTCTCTGCCCGAGGGGGAGCAAAGAGTCACGCGCACCTTGCCCCCCACGATGAAATACACCTCGGTGGAGGTGTCCTGGTGGGAGAGGATCTGCTGGCCGGCAGCGTAGCGATGCCAGTGGCAGCGGCTGGCGACGGCGCGGCTGTCGTCCGGGCTCAGGGTGCGGAAGATGTCGATCCCGAAGAGCGTCTTGTCGGTCGAATCCACCATGGCCGCCGCCCCCCCGTCAGGTGCGCAGTCGCTGACGATGCCGAGCCAGCCGCATGAAGTTGTCGTACAGACGCCGGGCGTCGTAGCGGAAGCTCTCCATGTGGAGCGCCGCCTGGGCCTTGAGCCCGTCGAGGGCATGGGCCCCCAGGGTGCGCTGCAGGGACTGCCGGTAGGCGGGCACGTCCCCCCATTCCGGCACCGTGCGCGGCGTCAGCTCGACGTGGTACTGGATGCCCCAGGCCGTGGGCCCGGCGCGGAACGCCTGCACCGCGCACGCGGGGGAGCGCCCCAGCACCACGCCGCCCGGGGGCACGCGGGTCACCTCCGCGCCGTGCCACTGGAGGGCCTTGCAGCGCTTGCGCATGTCGGCGAACAGCGGATCCCGCGCCGCCTCCACCGTCAGCTCTACCTCCAGGATCCCGACCTCGGGCTGCGCCATGGGCCGGACCTCGCCGCCCAGCGCGTCGGCCAGCAGCTGGTGCCCCAGGCACACGCCCAGAAACGGCATGCCCCGCTCGAGGACGGCCTCGCGGATGGCCGCCTTCTCGGCCACCAGCCAGGGGTGCTTGTGTTCCTCCCACACGTCCATGGGCCCGCCCATCACCAGCAGCCCGTCGTAGTCCCCGAGCGGCGGGATGGGCTCTTGCAGGTCGAGCTCCACCGCATCCCAGGCCACCCCGTCCTCGGCCATGAAATCGCGCAGCGCGCCCGGATGCTCGACGACGATGTGCTGGA
>CAZPFD010000288.1:3478-4748 GCA_964585725.1 uncultured Ectothiorhodospiraceae bacterium
GCCGGGCCGGCCCCGCGGCCGGGGATTTTCGTGCCTCGCCGCCGCTTCGTTCCTGAGCACGAGCGTAATATTGTATTATGTATTTTGTATTTTCGTCCCGGGAGCCGAGTGGACTATCTTTACGGGGCGATCTCGCTCATCGTGCTGCCGGGACGGGCGGGCGCGGTGTAACCTCCGCACGAGGGGCATTCACGACGGGCCCAGACATGGCAGAGCAAGCGCAGTTCGCGACGAAGAAGAAGAAAAAGCGGGTGAGGGGGCGGCCGAAAGGGCGATCCGTCGATCCGAAGGCTTTGGCGGACGTGCAGGCTCTGCTCGGAGACGCGTCGCGCCGGCGGGACATGCTGCTCGAGCACCTGCACAAGATTCAGGATCGCTTCGGCCACATTCCGGCGGCGCACGTCGTGGCTCTGGCCCACGAGATGAAGCTCTCGCACACCGAAGTCTACGAGGTCGCCACCTTCTATCACCATTTCGACGTGGTCAAGGAGGGGGAGAGCCCGCCTCCGTCTCTGACCGTGCGCGTGTGCGACTCCGTGACCTGCGAGATGTTCGGCGCCGAGGAGCTGGTGGGCTCGCTGGAAGCATCGCTCGGCGACGGCGTGCGCGTGCAGCGCGTGCCGTGCGTGGGGCGTTGCGACGCCGCACCGGTGGCGGTGGTGGGCAAGAATCCCATCGGGCACGCGCGCGCGGAGAGCGTGCTGTCCAAGGTCGAGGCGCGCGAGGTCGACGCACCCTCCGTGCGCGATCACGTCGATCTCGCCGCCTACCGCCGCGACGGCGGGTACCAGCTGCTGCAGGCGTGCATCGACGGCGAGCGCGACGTCGAGAAGGTCATCGAGGTCCTGGAGCACGCGGGCTTGCGCGGGCTGGGCGGCGCGGGCTTTCCGGCCGGGCGCAAGTGGCGCATCGTGCGCGGCTTCGAGCCGCCGCGGCTGCTCGCGGTGAACATCGACGAGGGCGAGCCCGGTACCTTCAAGGATCGCTACTACATGGAGCGCGACCCTCACCGCTTCTTCGAGGGCATGCTGATCGCGTGCTGGGCGGTGGGCATCAACGAAGCCTACATCTACATCCGGGACGAGTATCCGGCCATGCTGCGCCTGTTCCAGCAGGAGCTGGAGGCGCTGCGCGCGGATCCGCCATGCACCCTGCCCGGGATTCATCTGCGGCGCGGAGCCGGGGCCTACATTTGCGGCGAGGAGTCGGGCATGATCGAGTCCATCGAGGGCAAGCGCGGCATGCCGCGCCTGCGCCCGCCCTACGTCGC
>CAZPFD010000289.1:0-4729 GCA_964585725.1 uncultured Ectothiorhodospiraceae bacterium
CGCGAGCTGCCCGAGGTGCCCGCCGCGGCCGCGCAAGAAGACGGCTAGGCGGAAAGTCGTGGATAATCAAGTTCTGATTTTCCTTTGACCACCTTTTTTCTTCGAGTCCTCGAGCGCTCCTCCCGTGAGTAATCAGGTCCGCCGTTGCGCCTGGGTCACCGACGATCCCTTGTATGGCGCCTATCACGACACGGAGTGGGGCGTACCGACCTTCGACGACCGCGTGCTCTTCGAGATGCTGATCCTCGAGGGCGCGCAGGCGGGGCTCAGCTGGTATACCATCCTCAAGAAGCGCGAGGCCTACCGCCGTGCATTCGATGACTTCGATCCGTGGCGCATGGCGCGCTATGAAGATCGTAAAATAGAAGTGTTGATGCAGGATGGCGGCATCGTGCGCCATCGACAAAAGATCGCGGCGGCGGTGGACAACGCGCGGGCTTTTCTTGCGGTGCGTGAGGAGTACGGTGGCTTCGCCGACTACATCTGGCGATTCGCCGGCGGGGAACCGAAGGATATGAAACGCCGGCGCAGCGAGGACGTACCCGCGTGGACGCCGGAGTCAGAGGCCATGAGCCGGGATCTCAAGCGGCGCGGCTTCCGCTTCGTCGGCAAGACTATCTGCTACGCCTACATGCAGGCAGTCGGGATGGTCAACGATCATACGCTCGATTGCTTTCGTCATCGCGAGATCGTCGCCTTCACGCAAGGCAAGGGCGCGGCGTCCCGGCGCCGCGATTGACCCGCTCCCATCGGGGCACCGCTCCGATGGCATCAACCGCCTGGGAAAGAACGGGAGGTCATCCATGGCCAGATGCGAGGTTTGCGGCAACGATTACGACAAGACTTTCGAGATCCACATGGCGGGTGAGCGCCACGTCTTCGACAGCTTCGAGTGCGCCATCCACGCCCTGGCCCCGCACTGCGCCCACTGCGGGTGCCGCATCGTGGGACACGGCGTGGAATCGAACGGGCACATGTACTGCTGCGCGAGCTGCGCACAGCAGGAGGGCGTGAGCGGCATGAAGGACCGCGCGTAGGGCGGGATGGAGCGCAGCGAAATCCCGCCGCGCCGCCGCTGCCGGCATCTTCCACACGGCGTGATGCGACGCCGGCCGGCCGCTCAGCCGGTCTGACCGCGGATCCGCTGGAGGCGCTCGCGCGCGAGGCGCGCGGCGGTGGTGTCGGGATAGCGCTCGATCAGATCGTTCAGCACGCGCCTCGCCTCGTCGCTCTGACCGAGCTCGTCGTGGATGTAGCCGATCTTGAGCAGCCCGTGGCTGACCTTCTGGCTGCTCGGATACTCGCTCACGAGCTTGCGGAACTCGCTCAACGCGGGCTCGAACTGACGCGTGACGTAGTAGGCCTCACCCAGCCAGTACTGTGCGTTGTCCGCGTACTTGCCGGCGGAGTACTCGTCCAGGAAGGCGTCGAACGCCTTGGCGGCCTCGCCGTAGCGCCCCGCCTTCAGTAGATTGAACGCGTCCTGATACGCCTGCTGCTCGGCTACGGGGTCGATGTCGGTGGGCTGGGGCGAGGGCGCGGCCGCCGCTACGGCAGTCTGCGCGGGCGCGGTCTCCCCGCCCGATCCTTGCGCGCTCGCCTGCGCGGAGCCGGAGCCGGCCGGCGCCGGCGGCGTCTCCGCGCCCGTCGTACCGGCCTCGGCCGTCTCCGGGCGGGCGCGCGCCGCCTCCATGCGCTGGAGCCTCCGATCGATGTCGAGGTAAAGATCGCGCTGGCGATCCTTGAGCTGGGAGAGCGTATGCGATTGCACCTCCACCCGGCCGCGCAGCTCCTGGATCTCGCGCCGTAAGAGCTCCACCTCGTCGAGCAGCTGCACGAGCGTGCGGCTGTCCAGAAACCGCTCCAGACGCTCCACCCGCTGCTCCAGGCTGGCGCTTTGGGCGAATGCCGGTGAGCCCAACAGAACGGCGGCGGAGATCGCTGACCAACCGAGAATGAGAGTGAGTCGCTGCATGGACGCCGCCTGTTTCAAGGGGTTAGGCGGGCGGCCCGGACGCGGGCTCCGGCCCGGATGAACGCCGATCTCCATCCCCGGGGCCCGAGCCGATGGTCAGGGCAGAAGCGCCCGCGGGCTCCCGGGCGCCGGCGGCACACCGGCCCCGGGAGCCGCATGAGCATCCACCCTAGAACACTTCGCGCATAACGGCAACTGGCTTCAGCCGCGATTGCGGTAGATGATCTCCACGCGGCGGTTCTTCGACCAGGCGTTCTCGCCGTGACCGTTCGCTGCCGGCCGCTCTTCGCCGTAGCTCACGGTGCGGACCTGCTGCCCGGACACTCCGAGCACGCTCATCAGCCGTTGCACCGCATCCGCGCGGCGATCACCCAGAGCGATGTTGTACTCGCGGGTGCCGCGCTCGTCGGCGTGCCCTTCCAGGGTGATGGTCGCGTTGGGGTTGCTCGCCAGGTACCGGGCGTGCGCCTCTACGATCTCCCGATACTCGGGCTTGATCTCGCTCTTGTCGAACTCGAAGTAGATGACCTGATTCGAGAGCGGGCTGCTCGGATCATCGAGAGGATGGCCCTGGAAGCTGCTGCCGGCCATGCCGCCGGTCGTGGCGGACCCGCCGGCGCCCTCGGTACCCTGCATGGTGCCCGAGCGATCCTCCACCTCCGCGGCGCCCTCGTCCTTCTGGGTCATGGCCCCGCAGGCCGCCAAAGCCACCGCTGCGCTGAGAAGCAGGGGCACAGTCAAGAATCGTTGTCTCATTCGCTTGCTCCTTCGTCACACCGAAACCGTTGTCAACTGCCGCGAAACGGCGACCACGCCGGCTCCCGCACATCCCCCTCCTGAACCGCCAATCGATGGCGCACCCGACCGTCGATGGATACCGTGGCCAGCGCCACCCCTTCGTCGTCGGTCGTCGCGTACACGATCATGCTCCCGTTGGGAGCGAAGCTCGGCGATTCATCGAGGCGGGTGTCCGTCAGCACCCGCAGCGCGTTGTTCTCCAGATCGAGCAGCGCGATCCTGAACGCTCCACTCTGCCCGTGCACCAGCGCGAGCCGAGTGCCGTCCGGGGAGAAACGGGCACGCGCATTGTAGTCGCCCTCGAAACTCACCCGCTCGGCGCGGCCGCCCCCCGCCGGGATCCGGTAGATCTGCGGCGAGCCCCCGCGGTCCGAGGTAAATACGAGCGAGCCTCCGTCCGGAGCCCAGTCGGGCTCGGTGTCAATAGCGGCATTATGCGTGAGTCGCTGAAGACGCCGGGAGCCCAGATCGAGCACGTAGATCTCGGGATTGCCGTCCTTGGACAGCGTAATGGCCAGACGGCGTCCGTCCGGCGACCAGCTGGGCGCCCCGTTGAGCCCCGGGAAGGAGGCCACCTCCTCGCGGCTGCCGCTGCTCACATCCTGCACGAAGATGCGCGGGCGCTGTCCCTCGAAGGACACGTAGGCGATGCGTTGGCCATCCGGTGACCAGTCCGGCGAGAGCACGGGCTCGGTGGACTCCAGCACCACGTTCTCGTTGTGGCCGTCGCTGTCCGCGATGTTCAGGGAGTAGCGCGCAGCCCCCTCGGGCGTGCTCGACTCCGTGACGTAGGCGATGCGGGTGTTGAACGCGCCGCGCTCGCCGGTCAGGCGCTCGTAGACGATATCGCTGATCTCGTGCGCGGCGCGCCGCAGCTCGGACTCCGGCACCTGGAACTGGAGCCCGGCGAGCTGCGAGGCCTTGTACACGTCGTAGAGCCTGAACTCCACCCGATAACGCCCGTCGGCCAGCCGCCCGACGCGTCCGATGACCAGATTGCTGGTGCCGAGCAGCCGCCAGTCCCCGAAGCGCACCTCGGCCGGCTCGACCGGGCGCCCCGGCAGATCGTCGAAGGGGATGGGCGCAAAGCGACCGCTGCGCGCCAGGTCGCTGGCCACGATGCGCCCGACCTCCTCGGGCGGGGGCGCCGTGCCCTGCCACCCGAACGGGACGATGGCGATGGGGAGCGCACCCTCCACGCCCTGGGTGATGCGAATGTCGAGCTGCGCGTGCGCCGGCTGCCAGAGCAGCAGCGCCAGCAGGGCTAGGAGCGTGTAGGGCATTGGCGGCCGTAGCGAGGGAGCGGGAGAGCGTCCCGGATTTTCGGGGACGGAGGGAGCATAGCCGTAGCTATGTGACCGGAAGTCTCCCGGAAATCTGGGACGCCTCTCCCACTTCCGCAGTAGGTCGTTCAATGCCCTACACGCTCCTAGGTGCCAGGTCCGCGTGAGTATGGCCCGCAACGTCTACGCCTCCGGTTGGAAGGTGAACCTTATCCGGCGCTCGAACACTGCCGGATCCTTGGGCCGCGGCAGCGGCGAGGACTCCCACACCGCGCGCTCGGCCGACCGATCGAAGGCCACGTTGCCGCTGCTTTGCACGATGGTGACGCTGACCACCTCGCCGCCCGGGATCTGCTCCACCAGCACCGTGCACTTGAGCCCCTCGGCGAATCCCGGCGGCCGCAGCCAGTTGCGCTCCACGGTCGCCTCGATCTGCGCCTTGTACTCGGCGCGCTGCTCCGCGCGCAAGCGCTGGATATCGGTCTCCAGCACCGCCTCCTCCTCGGCGAGCGCCTGCTGGAGCGCGCGCTCGGCCTCCTCTCGCTGGCGCTTCTCCTCGAGCGCCTGCTGTCGCTCCCGCTCGAGACGCGCCTTCTCCTCGGCCGCCTTGCGCTTCTGCTCCTCGAGGCGCCGCTGCTCGGCGAGCGCCTGCTGTCTCTCCCGCTCGAGGCGC
>CAZPFD010000290.1:0-4711 GCA_964585725.1 uncultured Ectothiorhodospiraceae bacterium
AGCCACCAGAGCAGCCCGATGACGGCCAGCATGGCCGTCCCCACCCCGGGCATGCGGTGGTCACGGGTCCTCCCGCTCCGGAGTCGTCCCGGGTCATCGGCAACCTCCCCTGAATGGAAGCGATAGGTTACCCGCCGATCGGATTCGCGGTCATCGCCTGGGGCGAAGCCCGTTGCCGGCAGGCCCCTCGCGCTGCGCCTGGAGCGACGATCGGCGGCAGGCGGCGGACGGGGCGGCGCACGTGCCGACCCCCTCCCTCACGCGCCCGTTATACAATGAGTGGCTGCGGCGGCGCGCAGGCGTCGGAGCGCGCCGGGAGGGGGAACGACGCTTTGCGGAGCACGGACTGGATTCGCGATCTCTTCGCGGCCCTCGATCGCGGGGGCGTCCCGGCCCTGGCTCCCTATCTCCACGAGGATGTCCTCTTCCGATTCGGAAGCCACCCCGCCGGCCGGGGGCGCCAGGCATTCGCCGATGCGTGGGTCGCCATGTCGCCGCACATCCAATCGATGACCCACGATATCGTCGAGGCGTGGCGGGTGGACGACACGGCCATCTGTCACGGCAGCGTACGCTACACGCTGATCGACAACGGCACCGTCCGCGTGCCGTTCGCCAATGTGTTCAAGCTTCGCGACGGCAGGATATCCGAGTACCTCATCTACGTGGACGCTTCCGCTGTCTTCGGGGTCGCGCACCCGTCGCCGGATACATGACGAGTCCGGGCGCGTGACTTCGGCTGACGGTCTGGAGGAGGACGTTGCATGTCGAGCATCGAGAAGAAAGACCGGGTGATTCTGGTGACCGGTGGGACGGGGCAACAGGGCGGCGCGGTCGCCCGCAAGCTGCTCGAGCGGGGCTTTCGCGTGCGCGCGTTCACGCGCAATGCGGGCAGCCCCAAGGCCCGCGAGCTGGCGGAGCTCGGCGCGGAGGTCGTCACCGGTGATCTCGAGGATGGCGCCTCCATCGAGCACGCCCTGGCCGGGGCGCATGGGGCGTTCTCGGTTCAGAACTTCTACGAGGCCGGGGCGGAGGGCGAGGTGCGCCAGGGATGTCTGCTCGCGGACATCGCCGCCAAAACCGGAATCCGGCACCTGGTGTACAGCTCCGTGGCCAGCGCCCAGCGCAACACCGGCATTCCGCACTTCGAAACGAAATGGCAAATCGAAGAGCACATCAGGAAGCTCGCGCTCCCGTACACGATCCTGCGACCCGTCTTCTTCATGGAGAACTGGTTCACGTATACCGGTGAGGCGGTGAAGAGCGGCGTCCTGCCGCAGCCCCTCTCGCCCGGAACGAGGCTCCAGCAGATTGCGCTGGACGACATCGGGCACTTCGCGGCCACGGCGTTTGAGGATCCGCCCACGTGGACCGGCCGGGAGATCGAGATCGCCGGCGACGAGCTCACCATGACCGAGACCGCCGCGGCGCTCTCGCGCGCTCTCGGCCGTAGCGTGAAGTACCAGCAGCTCCCGTGGGAGGAGTTCCGGCGGAACGCGGGCGAGGAGCTCGCCATCATGTACCGCTGGTTCGAGAACGTGGGTTACGATGCGGACATCGGCGCCCTGAGAAAGCTGCATCCGCAGCTCAAGACGCTGGAGCAGTTCCTGCGTGAAGCCCGGCTCGCCTAGCAGCGTGAACGTAGCGAGGGACGGAGGTCGCGCGCATAACCAACCCCCCTGAGGGAAATGAAGCGATGAGTAGGATCCCGATGCAGCGTTTACCGTACTTCGCGGACTGGGGGATCCTGCTCGGGCTGCTCCAGCGCAGCGACCAACCCCAGATGCTCCGGCTGTCCCGGCAGCAGTTCACCCAGGAGCCCTACGCTCTCGGCCTCGCGCGAGGCGACGTCGATTTCCGGCTGCTGGTGGACCGCACCCTGAGCCGCCTGTATCGCTCCGGTGAGATCGAGCCGATCTTCAACAAGGCCTTCAGCCCGGCCGAGCCGACCGATCTGCTCAGGGCCGTCTACATCATCAACATGCTGCCGGAGTGACTCGCGGAAGGGGTGGTCACCGGAGCGCCTCGCGGGCCTCGGTTATCCAGCCGGGCTCCGGGGCGCGGGATCGCCTGGCCACCGGCAGCAGCTCGCGGATCCGATCGTGGAACTGGCGCACGGCCACCTCCCTGTCCGAGAGCGGACCGCCCTGATAGCTGCTGGATTTGAGTCCGCCGTCGGCCCAGTAACAGAACTTCTCGTCCTCGCGTCCAACCTGGCGGTTGATGCGCCTGTTGAGGTAGCGAACCACGCGCATCGCCCGGCGATCGTCGGCAAGGGCGAAGGAGCGCCCGGTGAGCAGGGTGCGCCCGGGCGCGAGCGGCAGGCTCTGGAAATACTCCACCATGTCCGGGTAGATGCCGAACGAGACGGTGGGAAAGATCCCGTAATAGCACCACGTGCGGCGCAGGGCTTCGGGCAGGTGGTCGGCCAGCTCCGGCACCCAACGCTGGTAGAGGCCCTCGCTCCACACCGGCGAGATCTCGTCGCGTAGCAGCGCACGCGAGCGACTGATCCCGTCGTCGAAGGCCTCATCGTAGTAGCTGTCCCCGAACAGGCGCCTCAGCCCGGGGTGCCCGATGCGTACGTGGTACCCCTCGTTGTCATTGTCGTGCACCGCCTTCCAGTTGACCTCGAGCGTCTGGGTCCACTGCGGTCCCAGGGGCCGAAGCTCTCTCAGACGATAGGGGGAGAGCTCTTCGTCGAATTGCGACATGCGCTGGGAGACCCGCGGCCCCTGAGCCTGGTCGATGCGCACGAACACGAAGCCCATCCACTCGTCGAGCTCCACTTCGGGCAACGAATACCGGGACTTGTCGAGATTCCGGAACGACTGCTCCTCGGGCACCGCGCGGAGCCTGCCGTTCAGGTGATAGGTCCAGCCATGATACGGGCAGACAATCGCGCGCTCGCAGTGGCCGCGGGCGCCGACCACGACGCGCGATGCGCGGTGCCGGCATACGTTGTGGAAGGCGCGCAGCCGGCCTTCAAGATCCCGCACGACGACGATCCGCTCATCCACGGCGTCCAGCGTCATGTAATCGCCCGGCTCCGGCGCTTCGCTGACGTGGCCCACGAGCAGCCATTGGCGGCGGAAGATGTGCTCCTTCTCGAGCTCGAAGAACTCCGGGCTGCTGTACACCCAACCGGGCAGCGTCTGCGCCGTGGACGCCGCCTCTCTCACCCCCGGCTCGACCCCCTCGGTGCTCGGCGCCGCCGGTGCGCGGGCGGGCGCGAACTCGCCCGGGAATACGCTGGCCAGAAACGCGAGGCAGGTACGCCGGGCCTCGTCCACGTCGAATCGTGCAGAGTCGACCAGCACGCCCTCGGGCAGCGAGTCCATGAGCGCCACGCACGCCTCGCCCACGGCACCCGGGTCGAGCTGCGGATAGCGGCCTTCGCGCGCGATGTCGCGGCAGAGGGTGACGATCTGCTCGTGGTAGGCCGCGTCGCGATGACCACATACGGCCATGTAATCGCTGCGGGCGCGCGCTTCGCCCCAGAACGCATTCCACACCGCGACCCGCCGCGGGTCGAAGCCCCGGGAGTCGAAGACGGCGTCGACCATCGCGCGCAGCTTGGCGGCGGCCCCCCCGTGCGCACCGGTGACCGCGCTGCGCCAGCACGTCTCGAACTCCTCTGCGATGTGGCTCAAGGTGGCCAGCAGCAAAGCGTCCTTGCTGTGAAAGTAGAACCCCACGATGCCGGGCGAGAGGCCGGCGAGCTCCCCGACCCGCGCCAGCGTGGTGCCCGAGAGGCCGTGCTGATTGATGGCATCGATGGTCGCTTCGATGAGCTGGCGGCGACGATCGCGCTTGGGCCTGTCCTCGGGCGCAGAACGTCCTGCGCTCGATACCGGAGGTGTCGCGTAGTCGACCATGGAGCTGCCTGGTTCCTGCGGGCGATTGGAAAGATGCTAGATTACCGGATTTTGAATGATCATTCAATTCTATTGTTTTACCCAATAAAATCCTCGAGCGCCCTGAGACCGTTTCAGACTGCCGGCTTGCAGTCGATACTCCACGCGTGATCACCGCCTGAAGGAAGAAAAGGAGACACCTTGAACATTCGATCCTCGCTCTTGTCGTTGACGCTGGTGCTCCCGTGCTCGGCCCTGGCGGACATGCCCTCGGTCACCGGCGCCCGGGTCGTGGAGTACGGGCAGTACCAGGTGGTGCGCGGCGCACGGGTCGACGCGACGGAGACCGCGGCCGGCTACATGTCACGGGTTCAGGCGTACGAGTGGGTGGGGGGTGCGCACCAGATACCGGCCGAGGTGGGACGCGCTTTCGGCCTGAAATACATCGTCGAAGGAGAGCCCGCCGGCGAACGGGTCGCGCTGACGGTCGTGGGGACCTTTCCTCCGCAGGGCATGACGCACCCCGACACCGGCGACACCACCCACGAGCAGCGATACCGGCGATACGTGCGCATCGGCGAGGAGACGTTCGACGGCTACGGCTTGTCGAAGCCCTGGGAGGTGGTGCCCGGCGAATGGACGATTCAGGTATTCCATGGCGAACAACTGCTGATCGAGCGAGCGTTCATCGTGGAAGAGCCGGACCGTACCGCCGGACTCCGCGCTCATCCCGATTGACCGCTGGGGGCTAGGAGCGTGTAGGGCATTGGCGGGCGTAGCGAGGGAGTGGGAGAGCGTCCCAGATTTTCGGGGACGGAGGGAGCATAGCCGTAGCTATGTGACCGGAAGTCTCC
>CAZPFD010000291.1:0-4672 GCA_964585725.1 uncultured Ectothiorhodospiraceae bacterium
GCCACATCCAGGCTTCATAGCCGAGCCACCCGGCCGCGGCAAGGAGCACCACGGCTGCGACCCGGCGCAGCAGCCGTCCCGTGCGGCGACCGCGTCTATCGCGTCGACTTCGTCGCTTTCTGCGCTTCCTGGGCATGGGTTCCCTGGCTGGTGGGAATGCGCGTCCCGTATCCCGTGTCGGAATTCCTTACACTCCGCGAGAGAAGCGTAAGGTCCTGAGTCCAAATGAAAAACCCTGTCCGCATGCGGCTGGAGTGTGACCCGCTTCAAAGTTCGGGCTGCCCGCCGTTCGCGCGGCCGTCGGTCAGGTTTACAGCCGCCGGCTCGCCCATCGCTGCGCGCCGCGTAACCAGTTGAAGGCTTGTACCTTTCCGCGCTGGCACGAATTCTGCCCCGGTATTGGCTGAGTACGCATCTCCCTGCACAGGGAAGCCAAACCGAGAACCCGGTCACAGGTGCAGTGAGACGTGGTTCTCATCTTCGGACGACAGGTCTTCGCACAACTAGGCGGCACGCAGGCCAGGCCGGGGAATGGAGCACATCGAGAACGTACAGCCCATGGGCAATAAACGACGGCGCAGGCACCGGCGGTATCCCCGCGTTCACATCGAGCTGCCGGTCGCGCTGGTGCGCGCCGATGACGGCATGGTGCTGCACGTCACGGCCACGGACATCTCTCCCGGGGGCTTTCGCATCCGCTGCGAGGGTGCCACGGCGCAAACCCTCAACCCGAGCGGGCGCACCCGGATCCCCCGCGATACATCCCGCATCTATGCGACCTTCACCCTGCCGACGACCTGCGGCGGCCAGCACGTGACCGTGACCTGCCAGCTCATCTACTTTCGCATACTGCCCGAGACCGGGGACAGCGTCTTCGGCATGCGCTTCCTCGAGCCCGAGGCGGACACCTACTCGCGCCTGTACCGGTTTCTGGAAGAGGCCATGATCCCGGCCTGAACCGGGGCGCCCCCGCCACGAGATCGAACCGCCTCGAGCCGTCACCTCGTCGTACGATCCTGGATCCCGAGGCGCCGCTCACCCGCTGGCGACGGGGATTGCGATGGGCTCCATCCCACCCTACGGCTGCGCCCCACGCCCTCGCTTCGCGCGCCGGTGAGAAAAGCGGGTTAACCGGCCGCGCGCTTGGGCGCCGGGCGCTGCTCGGCGAGGTTGCGCAGAAAACGCGGCACCTCGCGCGCGGGCAGCGGGCGCGCCAGGTAAAAGCCCTGAAGCTCGTCGCAGCCGTGCTGGCGTAGATAGTCGAGCTGGGCCTGGGTCTCGACGCCCTCCGCCGTGACCTTGAGGCTCATGCCGTGCGCCATGGCGATGACGGTGAGCGCGATGGCGGCGTCGTCCGCGTCGTGCGGAATGTTGCGCACGAAGGACCGATCGATCTTCACCCGGTCGATGGGAAAGCGTTTCAGATACGCGAGGCTCGAGTAGCCGGTGCCGAAGTCGTCCAGCGTGAGCTGCACGCCGAGCTCCTTGAGGCGGCTCAGGGTGGCGATCACCTCTTCCGGGTCCGCCATTACCGCGCTCTCGGTGACCTCGAGCTCGAGGCGCTCGGAGGCGAGGCCGGTCTCCTTGAGCACGCGCGCGATGCGCTCGTACAGATCCTGCTGGCGGAACTGCTGCGCGGAGACGTTGACCGCGATGCGCATCGGCGCCAAGCCGCGCTGGTGCCAGGCCCGTGCCTGACGGCAGGCCTCGGCCAGCACCCATTCGCCGAGGGGCACGATGAGCCCGGTCTCCTCGGCGAGGGGGATGAACTCGCCCGGGGAGACGAGCTCGCCCTCTGACGTGCGCCAGCGCACGAGCGCCTCCAGCCCCACGATCTTGCCGCTCTTGAGCTCGGCCTGGGGCTGGTAATGGAGCTCGAACGCCTCCTGCTCCAGGGCCTGGCGCAGGCGGCGCTCGAGCGTCAGGCGCTGGAGTGCGCTCGCGTTCATGCTCGCCTGATAGAAGCGGAAGGTGTTGGGGCCCTGGGCCTTGGCGCGGTACATGGCCGCATCCGCGTTCTTGAGCAGCATCTCCGCATTCTCGCCATCCTTGGGGAACACGCTCGCCCCCACGCACGCGGTGATGATCAGCTCGTGCTCGTCCACGCACACGGGCTGGGAGACGGCCTCCAGCGCGCGGTTCACGATGATCGAGATCTCGTTGGGGCGCTGGATGTCGGGCAGCACCAGCACGAACTCGTCGCCCCCCTGGCGCGCGACGGTGTCGCCGGCGCGCACGCAGTGCGCGAGCCGCGCCGCCACCGTGCGCAGGAGGTTGTCCCCGGCCTCGTGCCCGAGGCTGTCGTTCACGTTCTTGAAGCGGTCGAGATCGAGCATCACCACGCCGGCGGCGCTGCCCCGGCGCCTGCCCTGCTGGAGGGCCTGCTCGATGCGATCCTGGAGCAGATTGCGGTTGGCGAGCCCGGTGAGGGAGTCGTGGTTGGCCTGGTGCTCGAGCTCGTGCTGATAGCGCACGCGCTCGGTGACGTCGTTGATGATGCCGACGTAGTGGGTCACCTCGTTCAGCTCGTCGCGCACCGGGGCGATGTGCAGCTCGTTCCAGAAGAGACTCCCGTCCTTGCGGTAGTTGCGCAGCAGGGCCGCGCCGTGGCGGCGCTGCTCGATGGCGCTGCGGATCTCTTCGAGCTCGGGCTGATCGCGATCCGCTCCCTGCAGCAGGCTCGGGTTGCGTCCGGCGACCTCGTCCAGCGTGTACCCAGTGATGTGGTTGAACGCGGGGTTCACGTACACGATGGGGCAGCCCGGGCGGCGGAAGTCCGTGAGCATGATCCCGTCCAGGCTGGACTCGATGGCGCGCTCGCGCAGGCGCAGGCTCGCCTGCGCGTGATCGCGCTCCGCAGTGTTGCGAAACGAGGTGATGCCGAACACGAGATCGCCCGCCAGCTCATCGAGCAGGATGGCCTCGTCGGGGTCGAAGGCGTGGGCCTCCTCCGCATAGATGGCGAGGGCGCCCACGGGGGCGCCGCCGCTCGCGAGGGGCAGCGCGATGACCGAGCCGCAGCCGCGCGCCTGCGCCTCGGCCCGCCAGCGGGTGCGCACCGGCGCCACGTCCAGATCCTGGATCACCAGGGGCCGGCCCGAGCGCACCGCTTGTGCCGCGGGCTCGAGGTCGGGGGCGCCCTCGGCGCAGGCCAGGTCGAGGGCCTCGGTGTAGCCGTGCGCGTGCCCGGCCGCGGCCATCGGCCGCAGATGCCGGCGCTCGTCGTCGAGCAGCCCCACCCACGCCATGCGGTAGCCCCCCACCTCCACGATGTTGCGGCAGAAGCCGTCGAGCAGCCCGGATTCGTCCTGCGCGCGGGCGAGGGCGCTGTTGCAGCTGCTGAGCACCGCATGGGTGCGGTTCAGGCGGCGCAGCTGGTGCTCGGTGCGCAGGCGCGCCGCCGCCGTGCGCAGCAGGGTGCCGAGGTAGGCGGCGAGAAGCGCGGTCAGCGCCAGGCCGGCGCCCAGCGCGATCCAGTGGGCGTTGGACACCCGGGGCAGGAACCGCCCCGGTGCGGCGCCCGCGGCCAGAGCCCAGCTGCGCCCGCCCACGGTGATGGACTCCTTCACGTGGCGGGTGGCCGCCTCGGGCGCGGGGATCGCGGCGCCGGGGTCGCGTGCGACCTCGGGGGCGGGGCGCCAGTGCAGGAGAGCGTCTCTCTCCTCGGTCGCGTCGAACAGCCACACGTCGATCCCGCGCGCGGTGAGACCCGCCAGGGCGTGCTCCACGAGCCGCTCGACGGCGAAGACGCCGACGATGAACCCCGAGAGCCGCGCGCGCCGCGCCGCCACCGTGTCCGGCGCCGGGCCGCCGCGGTACACGGGCGCGAACAGAACGACGGCCGTGCCCCCGCCCGCGCCCTCACCGAGCGGGAGCGCTTTGGTGGCCACCACCCGCGCTTCGTCGCGCGCCTGCTCCAGCGCCGCCCGCCGCGCGGGCTCGACCCCCAGGTCGAGGCCGGCGCCCAGCCCGCTCTCGGACACCCGCTCCAGGAACTGCAAGGGGAAGCGTGCGCCGCGACGCGGCGCCCAAGCCAGGGCGTGGATGCCGGGACGCCGTTCGAGCAGAGGCTTCGCGAAGGCGTGAAACTCGTCCTCGCGTACCCGGCGCGAGGAGCGGAAGAAGGCTTGCAGGGCCTGAACCACCTCCAGATCGAGGAGGATGTCCCGCCGCACCGCCTCCAGCCGGTCGATGGCGATGGAGTAGAACTCGATGTGGGTGCGTTCGCTGGCGGTCTGATGATCCCAGTGGTAGAAGGCGAGGGCGGCGACCAGGGTGAGCGACGTCCCGAGCACCGTCGCGAGCCACACCGGCCGATAGCTCGGCGGCCGCTCCACGCTCCGGGAACGAGAATCAGGCGTGCGCGCGTGCCCCGCGCCGGACGCGTTCGTCATGAGAGGGTGCGGGCCCCGGGGGAATCGGAACTCAAGTGCCTGTATCGTCGCGCGCTGAGGCCTCTTTAGACGCGGCGCCGCCGAGGGCTCGGGCAAGCGCGCGGGAAGATGGCGATACAGGGCATCGCGATTGGCCTACAAACGTCGCGGCGAAATCCGACAGACGCGGGCGGACCGCCCGCAGTAAGCTCGTTCCCGCCAACATGGAAGGCAAGCAGTATCGACAGGAAGTCGAGGCGCGCTGCCCCACCCGGGTCGGGATCCGGGTGGGGCTTTTT
>CAZPFD010000292.1:0-4661 GCA_964585725.1 uncultured Ectothiorhodospiraceae bacterium
ACGAGCCGCGCCATCACGCTGCAGTACATCGGCGAACTGCGCCATACTCAGCAGCGCGTTGTACCACAGCGCATTGACCTCGACCGGCTTGCCGATCCGCGGCGTCACCACCCAGTCGCCGACCTTGGCGTCCATCCAGGTGAGCTGCACGCCGGGCTCGCCGGCGCGCAGCAGCCCGTCCCTCGCGTCCACACCGATGCCGTAGCGGGTACCCTTGCGGTGCCACTCGATGATCTCCTCGAGCACCGGGAAGGCGCGGGCCAGGGCTTCGCCATCGTGGGGACACGCCTCGCGGTACGCCCGCCAAGCCTCGACGTACCACAGGGCCGCATCTGCGGTGTTGTATTCCGGCGTTTGCCCGTCGCCGGGGAACACGTTGGGCAGCATGCCGCGGTCCACGAAGCGCGCGAAGGTCTCGAGAATGCGGCGCGCGCTCTCGTAGCGGCCGGTCGCCAGGGTGAGACCGGGCAGCGCGATCATGGTGTCGCGACCCCAGTCGCCGAACCACGGATAGCCCGCGATCACGGACTCACCCTCAGCCTCCTCCGGCAGCGGCCGCGCAAACACGAACGCATCCGCCGCGAGCACCAGCTGCTCGACCCAGGCGGGCGCAGCCCGCAGCTCGGGCACCCGCGCCCTGGCCGCAGCCAGAAGCTGCGCGTCGCGGGACTGATGGCGTCGCATGGCGCTTCGAGGATCGTCCGCGGGGGCGGCGCCGAGGCTCGCCGCAATTCCCACCCACGCGCCGGGGTGAAGGACCAGAGTCGCCTCCCCGATGCACAGGTGGCTGTCCCGATCGGCCAGGCCACGCTCCGTCTCGACGGCAAGGTGGAAGTTGTCGATCCACACCCGCTGCTCGGTGACGCGCCCACTGAAGGCCTTGACGGTGAGGGTGTACGGGGGTCCGAAGCGCCCCGGATTGCGCACCACGAGGACGTCGCCGTCCGAGCCCTCGTCGACGACGGGCTCGAAGTCCCGGGGCTCGGTGCCGCCGTGGTGGTCGCGCGCATTCACGAGCAGGCGGATGCGCAGCTCCGGCGGACGCTGCGGCGCACCCGTGCGCGGCTCGAGGCGATAGGCGACGTAGGTGGTGTCCGCGCCGTGCTCCATCCAAGTGCGCATCTCGATCACCGCCCCGCCCACATCGAAGCGCCACACTGGCATGCGTCCGTCGAGGCGGAAGGACTCGATGTGCACGTGCCCGTGGGGCTCGATGACGCCATCGCCCCAGCAGTTGCTGAACAACGGACGCTCGCGCTCAGCGTCGACGAATGTCGCGTCGGCCTTGGCGAGGATCAGATGGCGTCCCAGGGGCGGCGCCGCGGGCGCCACCAGCAGTCCGTGGTAGCGGCGCGTGAGCGCGCCTGCGATGGTTCCCGCCGCGTAGGCGCCGCGTCCGTTCGCGAGCCACCATTCGCGGCGCGCGGCCTGTGCCGGATCCCCGCACACGGCGCGACCGAAGCGGATGAGATCGGGCCGTTCAGTGCGCATGCGAGACGTCCTCCGGTTGCAAACTTGAGATCGTTTCCGGCCGCACGTACGCAGCCGAGGCCGGCTCCAGCAGGTGCGCGATGCGCAACGCCCACGCGTAGATGGTGAGCGAAGGGTTCTCCCGGCTCGAGCGCGGCAGGACGCTGCCGTCGACCACGTACACGTTGGCGAGACCGTGCACCCGCCCGCGCGCATCCACCACGGAGCGCTCGGGGTCGTTCCCCGTGACCAGCGTGCCGCATGCATGGGCGGTGCCCGTCACCGGGATCGCCTGCGCCGCGCCCACGAAGCCGGCGCCAAGCAGCGCGCGCTGGAAGGCGCGCACGAGCCGCCGGTGCTCGATCGCTGCCGCGGGCGTGCGCGCGGGGTCGTAGTCGAGCCGCGGCGGTGAAGCCCCGTCGAGCGACTCGATGACGCGATTGCTCTCGTGCGAGCCGTCCTCCGTCTGAAGAAAGAACCCGTAGGCTCGCTCGCCCAGGGCCTGCGCCGCGGCGCGCGGCACGAAGCGCGGAATCAGCTCGCCGATGAGCTGCGCGTCGAAGCCGAGAGGTTGAACGCTGCTGTGCGGGAATCGATCGTTGAGCAGAAGCACGGTCTTGCGCAGGCGATCCCTGTTGCGCCGCCAGGAGAAGCCGAGCAGCGCGGTCAACAGATGCAGCTTGCAGTTGCGACCCACCATGCGGTAGCTCGGCAGGCGCGCAGCCAGACCGTTGCTCTCGAGGTAGCGCTGGAGAAGCCGCGGCGAGTGCAGAGCGCCGGCTGCGAGGAGCACCGTGCGTGCATGGAAGGCCGTTCCGTCCGCGCACACGACGCCGGCCACGCGCTCGGGGGTCTCGATCGACGCGAGCAGATCCTGAACCGGGTTGCCGGCGACGAGGCTCACGTTCGCGCGTCCACGGACGCGGCGCAGCAGCGCCTGCTCGGCGTCCGCCTTCAGACCGCGCACCGAGGCGAAGCCGTCGAAATGCGCGATCTCGTGGGGGTGCTCCGCGATCTCCGGCTCGAGCCCGAGCGGCAGCGGCTGCGAACGCCACCCGGAGCGCGCCTCCGCGCGCGGGTCACCGTCCGGCGCGGAGCCGCTGCGCAGCACGCGTCGCAGCAGCCGCTCGAGCTCGGGCTCGGGCCCGAACCGGCGCACGCCCAGGAGCGCTTCGGCCTGTGCGTAGTAAGGCGCGAGCTCTGCGTAGCCGAAAGGCCACGCGCGGCAGGCGTGGGCCGGATCGGCCGCGAACTCCTCCGGGCCGAAGCGCAGGAGCGCGGCGCCGTACCACTTGGTCTTGCCGCCGAGGTTGAAGTGCTCCTCGGGGACAATGACACGGCCCCTGTGATCGAGCCATTGCTCCTTGCTCTTGAACAGTCCCTGGCGCACGACCTTGTCCACGTCGAGGGTGCTGCCATCGGTCGGCAGCATCTCGCCCTTCTCGACGAGCAGCACCGATTTGCCGGACGCGCCCAGCCCGTACGCGGCGGCGCAGCCGCCGGCCCCCGAACCGATGATGACGTAGTCGTAGATTTGCATTCCGTACATGGCTGCCATTCCCCGCGCGCCTTGCCAGAGCTCGCCCCGCCGATCAGTAGATCGCAGCCGGGGCCACCACCGCGGCCGTGGAGCCGCGCGTCTTCCCGTGGGTGAGCGTGAACAGGAACTCGTAGACCCGGCGTCTCGCCAGCTCCTCGGTGGCGAGGTTCTCGAGACCGAACAGGCCCATCTTCACGTACATCGTCTGCGGCACCAGGAACGGGCGCTCGGGATCCTCTCCCGGCACCGGTCCGATGCTCCAGGTGTCCGCACCGACCACCGCTACGCGCTGGTCGTACAACCACTCGATGAGCGCGAGCCCCGGCCCCGGCTCGCCGGAGAGAAACTGCGCATCGTTCGTACCCCAAAGCGCGCCCCACCCGGTGTGAAAGAGCACGGCATCGCCGGGCCGCAGAACGAGGCCTTGCCGCACGAGCGTTCCTTCGACGTCGGCCACGGTGATGGCATAGCCGCGCGCGAGCTTCGATACGCCCTTGTACGCGGCGACGTCGAGGAGCACGCCGCGGGTCACGATGGGCGGAACGCTCTCCATACCGAAGCGGTTCAGTCCCCACGGCTCCACGACCTGATCGACGGTCCAGCCGTTGTAGAAGCGATCGCCGATCTGGATATGCCCGATGGAATCGAGCTGAGTGCCGACCTGGAAGGTGCCGGCCTGGATCTCGGTGATCCAGTTGATCTGGTTCTTGCCCCAGCCCTGACCACCAAAGTCGGGGCGGCGCCGGTTTTCCAGGTGCCCCGAAACGTCCACGCTCTGATGCCAGTAGCGGCCGGGGAACTTCGGTGTCGCCTCGTCGAGGACCCGACCGAGGTCCACCACCACGCCCTGGCGAACCGTGCCCATCGCGGCCATCACCACGCCCGGCGTGATCTCGTTGAGCGAGCCGATCTGGTCGTCGGCGCCGTAGCGGCTCGGCCACCAGGGCCGTTCCCCCGCCGGGAGCCCCGCCGCCGGAGAACTCATGGCATCGGATGGCAGGCCGGAGGCCGCGCACGCGGCGCTGCCCGCACCGCACACGAGCATCAGCACGGCGGGCAACGCAGCCGCCGGCGATACGCGGGGGGTGCGCATCTCATCCGCCCTCGTGAAAGCCGGGATACAGCGTCATCCCGCCGTCGACATAGAGGGTGGCTCCGGTCACGTAGTCCGAGTCGTCTGACGCGAGCCACACGGCCGCGCGCGCGATGTCGTTCACGTCGCCGATGCGACCGTACGGGATGAGCTCGAGCAGCTGCGCTTCCTTCTCGGGGGTTTCCCACGCGGCCGTGTTGATGGGCGTCTTGATGGCACCCGGGGAGATGCTGTTGACACGGATCTTGTGCGCTGCCAGCTCCTGCGCCATGGTCTTCATCAGCATCATCACGCCGCCCTTCGAGGCCGCGTAATTGGCGTGACCCGCCCAGGGAATGAGGTCGTGGACCGAGGACATGCAGATGATCTTGCCCGCGACGCACGAGCACTCGGGGCGAACACCCTGGCGCATGAAGTAGCGAACGGCCTCGCGCGCGCACAGGAACTGCCCCGTGAGGTTGACGGCCAGCACGAACTCCCAGTCGCGCAGGCTCATCTCGTGAATCGGCGCGTCCCGCTGCAGGCCCGCATTGTTCTCCAGGATGTCGATGCCGCCGT
>CAZPFD010000293.1:0-4654 GCA_964585725.1 uncultured Ectothiorhodospiraceae bacterium
ATTTGGAGCGGGACACGAGACTCGAACTCGCGACCCCAACCTTGGCAAGGTTGTGCTCTACCAACTGAGCTAGTCCCGCCCGGTAAGCAATGCATTGTATTTTCGCCCCCGAAGCTGTCAAGCAATAGCTCCCTGAGCGGGGGTGCCCTGCCCCGGCTACCCGCGCTGGCGCGCTCCCGGCAGCACCAGCGGCCACGCGGCCCGCAGGTAGACGAACATCGACCACAGGGTCAGCGCGGCCGCCACGTAGAGCAGCGTGAAGCCCACGGCATAGGTGGGAAGCCAGGCGATGGGCTCCTGGTAGAGCATCAGCACGAGCGCGATCATTTGCAGGGTGGTCTTCACCTTGGCCACGGCGACCACCCCCACCTTGGCGCGCTGCCCCAGCTCGGCCATCCACTCGCGCAGCGCCGAGATCACGATCTCGCGCCCCACGATGATCGCGGCCGGCACTGCGAGCCACGGCTGCGGATCGGCCTGCACCAGCAAGATCAGCACCACCGCGACCATCAGCTTGTCCGCCACGGGGTCGAGGAACGCGCCGAAGGCCGAGCTCTGCCCGAGCCTGCGCGCCAGATATCCGTCCAGCCAGTCGGTGATGGCCGCGAACGCGAAGATGCCCGCGCACGCCACGTTGGTCCACTCGGAGGGCAGGTAGAACACCAGCACGAAAACCGGGATGAGTATGATCCGAACCAGCGTGAGGCTATTGGGGATGTTCATGCGCCCTCACGAAACGTTTCGTAGATGGTCCGGGCCAGCTCGCGGCTGATGCCCTGAACCCGCGACAGATCCTCGACGCCGGCCCGCGCGACGCCCTGAAGGCCCCCGAACTCGCTCAGCAGGCGCTGGCGGCGCTTGGCGCCGATGCCGGGAATGCGCTCGAGCGGCGAGGTGCTGCGCGTGCGCGTGCGGCGGGTGCGGTGCCCGGTCACGGCGAACCGATGCGCCTCGTCGCGCACCTGCTGGATCAGGTGCAGGGCAGGCGAATCGGGGGCCAATGCCAGCGGCCGCTCGGCGCCGGGGAGATACAGCGACTCGAGGCCGGGCTTGCGCGCGGGCCCCTTGGCCACCCCGGCGACGCAGATCCCGGTGACCTGCAGCTCGTGCAGCACCTCCATCGCCTGCGCGAGCTGCCCCTTGCCTCCGTCGATGAGCAGCACGTCCGGGAGCTTGCCCTCTTCCTTCTTGACCCGAGTGTAGCGTCGTTTGAGCGCCTGGCGCATCGCACCGTAGTCGTCGCCCGGGTGCACGTCGCGGATGTTGAAGCGGCGGTAGTCCGACTTGACCGGGCCCTCGGGTCCGAAGACGACGCACGACGCCACCGGGGCTTCGCCGTGGGTGTGGCTCACGTCGAAGCACTCGATGCGCCCCGGGGACTCGTCCAGATCGAGCGCCTCCTGGAGCGCATCGAAGCGCTGGCGCAGGCTGGTGCGGTCCGCGAGCCGCTGCGCGAGCGCCAGGTCCGCATTCGCGCGCGCCATGTCCAGCCAGCGCGCGCGCTCGCCGCGCACCTGATGCGAGATGGTGACCTTGCGCTCCGCGCGCTCGCTCAGCACGCGCTCGAGGGGCTCGGTGTCGGCGATGGCCTCGCTCACCAGGATCTCGGCGGGGATGCGCCGCTCGGGCGAGGCCACCAGATAGTACTGCGGCAGGAAGGCGCCCAGGATCTCGGCGGCCTCGGCGCCGGCCGTCTGGCGCGGCACGATGGTCTTCTGTCCCAGGTTCTGGCCGTCGCGAATGAAGAACACCTGCACCACGCCCGTCCCCTCGCGGCTGCGCACCGCCACCACGTCGATGTCGCCGCGCGCGCCGCTCACGTACTGGCGCTCCTGCACCCGCCGCAGGCTCGCGATCTGGTCCCGATAGCGCGCCGCGAGCTCGAAGTCGAGCGCCCCCGATGCCGCCTCCATGCGCGAGACGAGCTCCCCGATCACCTCCTCGCTCTTGCCCTCTAGAAACATGATGGCGTGGCGCACGTCCTGGGCGTAGCGCGCCTCGTCCACGTACCCCACGCAGGGCGCGGTGCAGCGCTTGATCTGGTACTGGAGACAGGGACGCGAGCGGTTGTTGAAGAACGAATCGTCGCACTGCCGGATCTGGAAGAGCTTCTGGAGCTGGCTCAGGGTCTCGCGCGTGGCGCCGGCGCTGGCATAGGGGCCGAAGTAGCGACCCTTCTGGCGGCGCGGCCCGCGATGAAAGGCGAGGCGCGGAAAGTGCTGCTCGGTGGACACGTAGATGTAGGGATAGCTCTTGTCGTCGCGCAGCAGGATATTGTAGCGGGGCCGGAACTCCTTGATGAGGTTGTTCTCGAGGAGCAGCGCCTCCGTCTCCGTGTGCGTCACGGTCACTTCCACCGAGCGCGTGTGCGAGACCAGCACCCGGGTCTTGCCGTCGAGGTGCTCGCGCTTGCGGAAGTAGCTCGAGACCCGCTTCTTGAGGTTGCGCGCCTTGCCGACGTAGAGGACCTGCCCCCGCTCATCGAGCAGGCGGTACACGCCGGGCTTGCTCACCAGGGACTGGAGAAAGCCCTCGATATCGAACTCGGGATGCGCGACATCCATGGTTACGGTGATCTCGGACGCGTTCTCGCCGTCTGCAATAGCGGCTGGCGGGGGCGGGGTTGAAGGGAGCCCGGTTACGCCGCGGACCGCTCGAACGGCCAGGTTTGATTATACAGGGCGCCCCCCGGCGGGCGCAGAGCCGCAGGAGCTACACGACGTCGGGCTCGATGAGTCCGTGTCGCAGAGCGAGGTGGGTCAGCTCCACGTCGGTGGTCACCTCGAGCTTGCTCAGGATCCGCGTTCGATACGTGCTCACGGTCTTGGGGCTGAGACAGAGCTTCTCGGCGATCTCGCGCAGGCCGCGCCCCTGGCTGATCATGACCATGATCTCGAGCTCGCGCGGCGAGAGCGCGCGGATGGGCGCGCGCTGGGTGTCGAACTGGTTGAGCACCATGCGCTGCGCAACCTCGGCGCTCACGTAGCGCCGCCCGCGGCGTGCGAGGCGCATGGCGTGCACGATCTCGGCGACGTCGCAGCCCTTGGTCAGGTAGGCGGTGGCTCCCGCCTCGAGCATGCGCGCCGGGAAAGGGCCGCCCACGTGCACGCTGACCACGATGATCTTGAAATCGGGATCGATGCGAAGGAGCCTGCGCGTGGTCTCGAGCCCGCCCATGCCGGGCATGTTCACGTCCATGAGGATGACGTCGGGCTTCGTCGCCTGGGCCAGGGCCACGGCCTCGGTGCCGCTGCCCGCCTCCCCCACGATCTCCACGACCTGGGTCTCTTCGAGCAGGCGCCGGATGCCGGCGCGCACCAGGTCGTGGTCGTCGACCAGCAGTACCCGCTCCATCCCCTCCCCCTCGCCGGCGTGCGGATGCGGCACCGCACCTGCTCACATATTAAGCAGTCTAGCCGGCATTGTGTCGGGGTTCACGGGCGCCGGGCGCGCGCACGAGCGGCTCAGCCGAACACCGCGCTGAGGATGTAGAAGAACAGCACGGCCAGCAATGCGCCGGCCGGGAGGGTGACGATCCAGGACATGAAGATGGTGCGCACGACCCGCAGATTGATGGCCGCGATGCCGCGGGCGAAACCGACGCCGAGCACGGCGCCGACCAGCGTGTGGGTGGTGGAGATGGGCAGCCCCGTGCCCGAGGCCAGCACCACCGTGGTCGCCGCGGCGAGGGTGGCCGCGAACCCGCGGCTCGGGGTGAGCTCGGTGATGCGCGTCCCGACCGTGGCGATGACCCGGTGTCCGTACACGAGCAGCCCGAGCACGATGCCCGCGCCCCCGAGCAGCAGAATCCACACCGAGAGGCGAGACTCCTGCCCCACCTGGCCGCCGCTCTCGACGATGCTCGCCACCGCCGCCACTGGGCCGATGGCGTTGGCGACGTCGTTGGAGCCGTGGGCGAAGGCCATGGCGCAGGCGGTGATCATCATCAGGATGGCGAAGACGCGCTCCACGTTGGCGAAGTGGAAATCGCGATCCGCCGTCGGGTCCCGGCGGATGCGCCGGGTGACCGAGGCCCCGGCGGCCATCACCGCGAGCCCGAAACCGGCAGCGGCCAGGTAGCTGTCGCGGGCAGAGACCGGCAGCCCCACGTGCTTGAGGCCCTTGAGGAGCGTCACCAGCGCGATGATGAAGCCCACGAGAAAGATATAGACCGGCACGTAGCGCTTGGCGCTGGCGAAGGGATCCTCGGCGTCGAAGATGAGCCGCTGCACGCTGCGAAAGAGAACGTAGGCGATGGCCCCGGCCAGCAGGGGCGAGACCACCCAGCTCATCACGATGGACGCGACCTGACCCCAGCGCACCGCCGCCACGCCCACGCCCACCGCGGCGAATCCGACGATGGCGCCGACGATGGAATGCGTGGTGGAGACCGGCCACCCGAAATGGGTGGCCACGAGCAGCCATATGCCCGCGGCGAGCAGCGAGGCGAGCATCCCGAAGACGAGCGTCTCGGGTGCATCGGCCAGCAACCCCGCATCCACGATGCCCTTGCGCACCGTGGAGGTGACCTCCCCGCCCGCCAGAACCGCGCCCGCGAACTCGAACACGGTCGCCACGATGATCGCCTGCTTGATGGTGAGGGCGCGCGAGCCGACCGACGTGCCCATGGCGTTGGCCACGTCGTTGGCGCCGA
>CAZPFD010000294.1:0-4644 GCA_964585725.1 uncultured Ectothiorhodospiraceae bacterium
ATGTGTCCCTCCAGCACGATCTCGGCGCTGGCCGGCACCATCAGATCGCTGCCCCGGCACTGCACCAGCTCCGTGCGCGAGCCGCGCAGGAGCCCCGCGAACGCATGCTCCGAGAGCGTGTCCGGAATGGGCGTCACCGCAGCCAGCGTGGTGGCGGGATCCGCGCCCAGGGCGACCGCCACCGGGAAGGGCTCGTTCGGATGCGCCCGCTCCCAGTCGCGGAAGTCCAAGGCGCCGCCGCGGTGCGCCAGCCAGCGCATGATGAGGCGCTTGCGCCCGATGACCTGCTGGCGGTAGATGCCCATGTTCTGCCGCGAGTGGCTCGGCCCACGGGTCACCGTCAGCCCCCAGGTGATCAGGGGCCCCGCGTCCCCGGGCCAGCAGGTCTGCACCGGCAGGGCGCCCAGGTCCACCTCCTCGCCCTCGACGATCACCTCCTGGCACGGGGCGCCGCGCACGGTCTTGGGCGCCATGTCGAGCACGCGCTTGAACACGGGCAGACTGCGCCAGGCCTCGCGCAGACCTTTGGGCGGGTCCGGCTCCTTGAGAAACGCGAGCAGCCGGCCCACCTCGCGCAGCGCCTCCACGGAGTCCTGCCCCAGGCCCCTGGCCACCCGCTGCGGCGTTCCGAACAGATTGCCCAGCACGGGTATACGGTGGCCCTTGGGCCGCTCGAAGAGCAGCGCCGGACCGCCCGCGCGCAGCGTGCGGTCGCAGATCTCGGTCATCTCGAGGCAGGGGTCGACCTCGAGGGAGACGCGCCTGAGCTCGCCCAGCGCCTCGAGCTGCGTGATGAAGTCGCGCAGATCCCGGTAGTGCATACGCTCGATCCTCGGGACGGTTGCATCCGCCCGCCGCCCGCGCCCGGACGCGCGTCAGAGAGCGAACTCGGCTATCACCGGCGCGTGATCCGAGGGGCGCTCGTGCCGGCGGGGTGCGGTGTCGATGGTGCAGCTGCGGCAGGCCTCGCCCAGCGCCCGGCTCGCGAGCACGAGGTCGATGCGCAGGCCCCAGTTGCGGCGAAAGGCGCCGGAGCGGTAGTCCCACCAGGTGAAGCTCTTTGCCGGCTGCTCGAACAGCCGAAAGGCGTCGTGCAGTCCGAGCGCCAGGATGCGCGCGAGCGCCTCGCGCTCCGGCGTGCTGCACATGATCCGCTCGTGCCAGATGCGCGCATCGTGGACGTCCCGATCCTCGGGGGCGATGTTGAAATCCCCCAGCACCACCAGCCTCTCGCGGCGCTCGATCTCGGTCTCCAGGTAGGCGGTCAGCGCCTGCAGCCACTCGAGCTTGTACGCGTACTTCTCCGAGCCCACCTCCTGGCCGTTCACCACGTAGAGATCGAGCACGCGCACGCCGTCGATGGTGGCGCCGATGAAGCGGCGCTGGTCGTCGTCGAGGCCGGGGATCCGGTGCACGACGTCATCGGCCTTCTTCCTGCTCACGATGGCCACGCCGTTGTAGGCGCGCTGGCCCGCGAAGACCGCCTCGTAGCCGGCGGCCTGAAACTCCATGACCGGAAACTGCTCGTCGCTGACCTTGGTCTCCTGCATGGCCAGCACGTCGGGTGCCGCCGCTTCCAGCCAGTCGAGGACCTGGGGCAGGCGCACGTTCAGCGAGTTCACGTTCCAGGTGGCGATCTTCATCAATCACCCGACAGGCGAGGGAGGCTCCTTGACCCGCGCTTCGCTCAAACGCGAAAGCCGCCGGCGCGCCTGCGCACCCGCCAATCCATGAGGTACGCGCCGAGAACGAACGCAATGAGCAGAACCACGATGAGAAACACCCAATGCCAGAGTCCGAGGGCGCGCGCGACCCCGAACCCGGACGGCTGCGAAGGCTCGCCGTCCGCTGCACGCTCGGCGAGGGCCTGCTTGAGGCGGCGGTTCTCCTCGGCCACCCGCTGCATCTCCCGCAGCGCGTCGGGGGTTACCGCCGGTGCCGAGCCCTCGGGCGGATTCTCGATGCGCTGCTGCTCGAGCTCCGTGGCTCGCTGGCGCAGCTCGGCCACCGTGGCGCGCAGCTGCGCGATCTCGTCCCGCGCCTGGCGCAGCTCTTCGCGCCCGGCGGGGGGCTCGCGCGTGAGGTAGTCGGCGTCGATCCACCCGGTCGCGCCTCCCGGCGTGCGCACGCGGGTGAAGGGTCCGCGGCGCTCGAGGACCACCAGGGGCGTGCCGGTGGGCACGGTCTCGAGGATGGTGCTGTCGAGCGTGGTGTCCTGGTGCAGACCCGCCTGGAGTCGTTCGGTGACGTAGACGGTCTCCGCGAGCGCGCCCGGGGCGGGCGAGATCAGCGCGCATGCCAGCACCCACGGCAGGAGGCGTCCCGCCGGCGCGAGCCGACGGCGAGCGCGTCCGCGCCGCCCGGCTCGTTCAGCGGTTGTTGGTCTCATTTCCGTTGGCCGCCCCGTGTTGCGAGCGATGGGAACGCAAAAGGTTAGCGCATCGCATTCGCCTGAGGATATAGGCGACGGCTGCGCTGCGCGGCTTGGGGGGGCGCCGCTTATCGCGGGCGTGACGGTCGAGGTATGCCGGCGGAACGCTCCGGCAGCGGTCGGTGGCGGGGATCTTCGGGCCGTCGTCGCGTGGGGCCGTGGCGGTGGCGGCTGGAGGGAACGGGCCTCGGGGCGGGCCGAGCCTATGAGGCTGCCGCTGTGGCCATCCTGGTTCTCAACCACTGCTCGCGTTCGCTCGAACGCCCGGAGAGAGCGATTCGCAAGCAAACTTCCACCGCCTCGGCACAGCAGCCGCACCCCGTGGATACGTGCAGAGCGGCCTGCAGGTCGGCTACGGTCCGGGCGCCGTCCTGCACCGCCTGGCGGATCTGGCGGTCGCTGACGGCCTTGCAGATGCAAACGTACATGCGGGGCGTCTCAGGTGGGCTCCGTGATGAGAACGCTAACGCAAATGAGAATCGATGTCAATCAGGTGCGAGCGCCCCGCCCCGGAGCTGCGGCGCTCTCGGGCGCGCCCGGCCTCACATCTGCGACTGGAGGTAGCGCTCCAGACCGATCCTGTCGATCAGCTCGAGCTGGGTCTCCAGCCAGTCGATGTGCTCCTCCTCGTGACCGAGGATCTTGTCGAGGAGCTCCCGGCTCACGTAGTCGCCGATGGACTCGCAGTATGCGATCCCCTCCTGGAGGGTCTGGCGCGCGGCCAGCTCCAGGTCGAGATCGTTGCGCAGGATCTCGGGCACGTCCTCGCCGATCTGGAGCTTTCCGAGATCCTGAAGATTGGGCAGGCCCTCGAGAAACAGGATCCGCTGGATGAGCTCGTCCGCGTGGCGCATCTCGTCCAGGGACTCCTTGTACTCGTGCTCGTTGAGCCGGTTCAGGCCCCAGTTGCTCAGCATGCGCGCGTGAAGAAAGTACTGGTTGATGCTGGTCAGCTCGTTCTTCAGCACCTGGTTGAGAAAGCTGATGGCTCGCTCGTCGCCCCGCATGATGCGGCTCCTTGGTTCGTGCAAGCGGATGCAACGGTCGCATCCTCCGGTCGGTACCAGTGTAAGGGGGCCAGCCCCGTGGTGCACGTGGAAATACGAATCGTTGCGGTTCCCGTTCCACTTGCCGGGGGTGGCAGGGGGTGAGATCATGCGGCCGCCGGAGCGGGCGCGCTCGGCGCCCGGAAGCCGCTCCGCCGCGGAGGTCCCATGACTCAGCAGCAGGAACTGAAGAAGGCCGGCCTCAAGGCCACGCTGCCGCGCCTCAAGATCCTCGACATCCTGGAGCACAGCCCGCAGCGGCACATGAGCGCGGAGGACCTCTACAAGGCGTTGCTCGAGGCGGGCGAGGAGGTGGGGCTGGCGACGGTGTACCGGGTGCTGACCCAGTTCGAATCCGCGGGGCTGGTGAAGCGCCACAACTTCGAGGGCGGGCACGCGGTGTTCGAGATGGACCACGGCGAGCACCACGATCACATGGTGTGCGTGCGCTGCGGGCGCATCGAGGAGTTCCTCGACGAGATCATCGAGGATCGCCAGGAGAAGATCGCCCGGGAGGCGGGCTTCGAGATGACCGACCACGCCATGTACATCTACGGCATCTGCGGAGATTGTCGAAAGCAGCGCGGCTGAGGCCCCTCGCGCCGACCGTTCGCTCGTCCAAGCCATCCGCGCGCCGTATCGGCCACGGACGAGACCACGAGAAGGATCCGCCGAACGCGGCGCGCGGTGCCGTGATCCGTAAGGGGCGGCGCAGCGGGCGGTGTGGGCGCGAGCCTCGCTCTACTCCGGCAACCCGGCTTTGCGCAGGGCGCCCAGGGCGCGCTCTGCGTGTTCGGGGTTCTTATAGGTGAGCGCGTTCGCGTATCGTGTGATCGTGAATGCGGGGTTGATGTTGAGGATCTCCGCCGCCTCCCTTTTCGCCTCTTCCACCCGCCCGAGCTCGCCGTAGGTGATGGCGAGGCCGATGCGGGCTCCGATGTGCCGCGGGCTGCGCTCGATGGACGCGAGATAGCTGGAGGCGGCCTCATCGTGGTGCTCCATCAGGCGCTGCGAGTGTGCGAGCACCGCCAGGTACCAGGCCGAGAACAGGGGGCTCAGGCGCATGGCCTTGTGAATCAGCCCGACGGCCTCCTGCGGGCGCCCGGCCCAGTTCAGCGTCATCGCCAGCAGCGCGGTCACGTCGGCGCCGTTGGGGTCCAGTCTGAC
>CAZPFD010000295.1:0-3722 GCA_964585725.1 uncultured Ectothiorhodospiraceae bacterium
ACGAGACCACCTCGATGGTGAGCATGCTGCGGCGAATCGCTCGCTTCTATTACGCGGAGTCGTGCGGGCAGTGCACGCCGTGCCGGGAGGGGACCGGCTGGATGTACCGGGTCCTGTGCCGCATCGAGAAGGGGCAGGCGCGCCAGGAGGAGCTGGATCTGCTGGTGGACATGGCCAACAACATCGAGGGACGGACCATCTGCGCCCTGGGCGACGCCGCGGCCTGGCCGGTGCAGAGCTTCATCAAGCACTTCCGCGACGAGTTCCAGTACCACATCGACCACGGCCAGCACCCGCCCGGAGTGGTCCCCTGGAAGATAGCGGCGTAGCGCGGTTTTCACGCAGCTCTGTAACACGAAGATCACGAAGGAGACACGAAGGTCACGAAGAAAGAATCTTGAGATTACTGGCGATTGACTCTGACTGTTGCGGTCAATGGCGAGGTTCTTTGATTATTGAACTCTTCGTGTTCTTCGTGTTCTTCGTGTTCTTCGTGTGATCTTCGTGTCCTTCGTGTTACGAAGCGGCGCGAAACAAAGTCACAATGACGGATCGGCAGACTAGATGAGCGAGGATACGGTCAACATCGAGGTCAACGGCGTCCCCTTGCAGGGCCGCAAGGGTCAGATGCTGATCGAGGTCACGGACGCGGCCGGCGTGTTCGTGCCGCGCTTCTGCTATCACAAGAACCTCTCGGTTGCGGCCAACTGCCGCATGTGTCTGGTCGAGGTGGAGAAGGCGCCGAAGCCCCTGCCCGCGTGCGCCACGCCCATCGCGGAGGGCATGAAGGCGTACACGCGCTCGCCGCTCGCGATGCGCGCGCAGAAGTCGGTGATGGAGTTCCTGCTCATCAACCATCCGTTGGACTGCCCCATCTGCGACCAGGGCGGAGAGTGCGAGCTCCAGGACCTGGCGATGGGCTATGGCCGCGACGTGTCGCGATTCCAGGAGCGCAAGCGCTCGGTGAAGGACAAGAACATCGGGCCCCTGATCGCGACGGATATGACGCGCTGCATCCATTGCACGCGGTGCGTACGCTTCGGCATCGAGATCGGAGGCTTCCAGGAGCTGGGCGCGACCGGGCGCAGCGAGCACATGGAGATCGGAACGTTCGTCGAGCGCAGCGTCGACTCGGAGCTTTCGGGCAACGTCATCGACCTCTGCCCCGTGGGCGCGCTCACGAACAAGCCGTTTCGCTTCCGGGCTCGGGCCTGGGAGATGAAGCAGGTGGGGTCCGTGGCGCCGCACGACTGCGTGGGCTCGAACCTGGATTTGCACGTGGTGCACAACCGGGTCATGCGGGCCGTCCCGCGCGAGAACGAGGCCCTCAACGAGACCTGGCTATCGGATCAAGACCGTTGGGGTCTCGAGGGCTTGTACAGCGAGGAGCGCCTGCAGGCGCCCTGCATCAAGCGCGACGGTCAATGGCAGACGGTCGATTGGGAGGACGCCCTCGCGTTCGCCGCCGAGGGGCTCAAGCGGGTCCTGGGCCAGCATGGACCCGAGCATCTCGGAGCGCTGGCGGGCCCGAGCGCCACGCTGGAGGAGCACTACCTGCTGCAGAAGCTCGTGCGCGGGCTCGGGTCGCCGCACATCGATCACCGCCTGCGCCAGAGCGACTTCTCGGACCAGGAGCAGGCGCCGCTCTTCCCGTGGCTGGGCCAGCGCATCGCCGAGCTGGAGCAGACGGACGCGGCGCTGCTGGTCGGCTCCTGGGTGCGCAAGGAGCAGCCGCTTCTCAATCACCGCCTGCGCAAGGCGGCGCTGCACGGGGCCCGCGTGATGGCGATCAACGCCATCGACCACGAGTTCAACTTTCCGCTGGCCGAGCGGATCGTGACCCACCCGGCGGCCATGGTGGCCAGCCTGGCGGGTGTCGCGCGCGCGCTCGGGGAGCAGACCGGCTCCGGCGCGGACGGCGAGATGGAGCGGCTGCTCGCCGGGGTCGCGGTGGAAGAGAAGCATCGAAGCGTGGCGCGGCGCCTGCTCGACGCCGCGCGGGGCACGGTGCTGCTGGGCCCGGCGGCGAGCGCGCACCCCTCGGCCGCGGCCCTGCGCGCGCTGGCGGGCTACATCGCAGCGCGCGCGGGAGCGACCCTCGGGCACCTCTCCGAGGGCGCGAACAGCGCGGGTGCCTGGCTCGCGGGTGCGGTGCCCCATCGCGGACCGGCCGGCGAGCCGTCATGGCCCCAGGGGTTCGACGCGGCCACCATGCTGCGCAAGGGGCTGCGCGCGTACCTGCTCCTCGACGTGGAGCCGGAGCTCGACTGCGCCGACGGCCATCGCGCCCGCGAGGCGATGACCGCGGCCGATTTCGTCGTGGCGCTCACCCCGTATCGCACGGCGGTCATGGAGGAGTACGCGAACGTGCTGCTGCCTACCGCCCTGTTCGCCGAGACGGCGGGCACGTTCGTCAACGTGGAAGGGGTCTGGCAGAGCTTCGAGGCGGTGACCCGGCCCTACGCGCAGGCGCGCCCGGGCTGGAAGGTGCTGCGCGTGCTCGGCAATGACCTGGAGGTGGCGGGATTCGAGTACATGGAGTGTCGCGAGGTGCGTGAGGAGCTGCGTGCGCTGGTAGGCGATCGGACGCCGTCGAACGACGGCGCCTGGCGCATTCCGCAAGCGCTTCCCGAAAGTGCTCCGGGCGAGGGTCTGTACCGCATCGGCGACGTCGCGCTGCATGCCGGCGATCCGCTGGTGCGCCGATCGAAGCCGTTGCAGCAGACGGCCGATGCGCTCCAGTCGAGAGCGGCGGCGCGCATGAGTGCGGGTTTGGCCGAGCGCCTGGGCCTGGGCGCCGGCGAGCGGGTCACGGTGGCGCAGAACGGGGTGCGCGCCTCGCTCGAGGTGATCATCGAGCACCGCGTCCCGGAGGGGTGCGTGTACGTGCACGCCGGTACCCCCGGGAGCGCAGGGCTGGGTCCCGCCTACGGGCCCATCGAGATCGAGAAGGGGTAGGGGTGGCGGAGGCGGCGGGTCATGCCTGAGTGGGTGCTCGCGATTCTGGGCGTGTTCCCGGAGGGGCTCGCCACCGTTCTCGAGATACTGTTCAAGATCAGCGTCATCCTGGTGCCGCTGCTGCTCAGTGTCGCCTACCTCACGTTCGCCGAGCGCAAGGTCATCGGCTACATGCAGGTGCGGATGGGCCCCAACCGGGTCGGCCCCAGGGGCTGGTTGCAGCCCATCGCCGACGTCGTCAAGCTCCTGTTCAAGGAGGTCATCTACCCGGCGGGCGCCAACCGGCTCCTGTTCGTCATCGCCCCCATCGTCTCGCTCACCACGGCCCTCGCGGCGTGGGCGGTGATTCCCTTCGACGAGGGCATGGTGCTGGCGGACGTCAACGCGGGGCTGCTCTACGTGCTGGCCATGACGTCGCTCGGCGTCTACGGGATCATCATCGGCGGGTGGGCCTCCAACTCCAGGTACGCCTTGCTCGGCGCCTTTCGCGCCGCGGCGCAGACCGTCGCCTACGAGATCGCCATGGGTTTCGCCCTGGTGGTGGTGCTCATGGCGGCGGGGAGCCTGAATTTCCAGGCTATCGTGCTGGCGCAGCAGGGCAGCGTCCTGCACTGGTTCTGGCTTCCGCTGCTGCCGATGTTCGTCGTCTACTTCCTGTTCGGCTTCCTGTTCTACGCCGGGATCTTCCTGTCGATCGGCAGCATCTGCAACACGCTCAAGGAAGCGCAGAACTTCATGGGGCCGATCATGATGGTCATGATGGT
>CAZPFD010000295.1:3732-4629 GCA_964585725.1 uncultured Ectothiorhodospiraceae bacterium
GGGTGGCCGAGACCAACCGCGCGCCGTTCGACGTGGCCGAGGGCGAGTCCGAGATCGTGGCGGGCTTCCATGTCGAGTACTCCGGCACCGCTTTCGCCGCGTTCTTCCTGGCAGAGTACGCAAACATGATCCTCATCAGCGCCCTCGCGGCGCTGATGTTCCTCGGAGGCTGGTTGTCCCCGTTCGAGGGCCTGCTGGAGGAGGGCGCCTACCAGACGCCGGTCATCGGCGAGCTGCTCGGACCCGGCATCCACTGGTTCGTGCTCAAGGTGGCCTTCTTCCTGTTTCTGTATCTGTGGTTCCGGGCCACGTTCCCGCGCTATCGCTACGACCAGATCATGCGCTTGGGGTGGAAGGTCTTCATCCCCATCACGCTGGTCTGGATCGTCGTCGTGGGCCTCGCTATCCTCGCGGGCGTCCCGCCGTGGTTCGACTGATGGCGCCGGACGCACCGCGCTGGAAAACAAAAAATACGAAAAGCGCTCTTGAGTCAAGTACATACACCTGAAAAGCAATCAACCACGAAGCACACGAAGAGCACGAAGGTTGACTTGACTGCTTTTCCCTTCGTGGTCTTCGTGTCCTTCGTGGTTGCGAAGGGATCTGTCATCTGATGAACGAAGCGTTTGTTTTCTACGTTCTGGCCGTCGTGCTGGTTTTCGCCGGGACCATGGTCATCACCGTGCGCAATCCGGTGCATGCGGCGCTGTTCCTGGTGCTCGCTTTCTTCACGAGCGCCGGATTGTGGCTGCTTCTGGAAGCGGAGTTCCTCGCCATCACGCTCGTGCTCGTCTACGTGGGAGCGGTGATGGTGCTGTTCCTCTTCGTGGTCATGATGCTCGACATCAACCTGGCGCCGCTGCGCGAGGGATTCACCCGCTACCTTCCGGTGGGGTT
>CAZPFD010000296.1:0-4601 GCA_964585725.1 uncultured Ectothiorhodospiraceae bacterium
AAGTCGAGCCCGGGACGATCGGTCATGGGCCGGGGAAAGCGGAAGCGTCGCGGGTCGCCGCGCTCGGCCAGGGCGGCCAGGGCCGGGCCGCCCGGATAGGGCAGCCCGAGGAGCTTGGCGGTCTTGTCGAAGGCCTCGCCCGCGGCGTCGTCCAGGGACTCGCCGAGGAGCGTGTACTCACCCACGTCCCTGACCGCAACGAGCTGCGTGTGCCCGCCCGAGACCAGCAGCGCCACGAACGGAAAGGCGGGCGGGCGCTCTTCGAGCATCGGCGCCAGCAGGTGAGCCTCCATGTGGTGCACCGCGAGCGCCGGCACGCGCCACGCGAAGGCCAGGCTGCGGCCCACGGCCGCGCCCACCAGCAGCGCCCCGACCAGCCCCGGACCCGCCGTATAGGCGACGCCGCCGAGCTCGGGGCCGCGCGTGCCGGCGCGCGCCAGCACCTCGCGCATCAGAGGCAGGAGCTTGCGGATGTGGTCGCGCGAGGCGAGCTCCGGGACCACCCCGCCGTGGGCGGCGTGCACCTCCTGGCGGTGCAGCGCGTGCGCGAGCAGCGCGCCGCGCTCGCCGTCGTACACGGCGACCCCGGTCTCGTCGCAAGAGGTCTCGATGCCCAGCACCCGCATTGTTTCTTTACACCATGCTCGCCGGAAAGCTATAGTATGCAGTTACCCTATTGTACGTAACACACTGATTCTTGGACAGTATCGGAGGTGCGAAGTTTGATATGCCCTATGTACGCGTGAGAGAGAACGAACCTTTCGACGTCGCCATGCGCCGCTTCAAGCGCTCCTGCGAGAAGGCGGGCATTCTCACCGAGACCCGGCGGCGCGAGTACTACGAGAAGCCCACCGCCGTGCGCAAGCGCAAGGCCGCCGCCGCCGTCAAACGGCACATGAAGAAGCTCGCCCGCGAGGCCCAGCGCCGCCAGCAGATGCGCCGCTACTGAGGCGCACCCCACCCTCCCTCGCCATTTCCCTCCGTCGCATTCGCCCGGCTCCGGTGACCCAGCCCGTCAAAGAGCGCATCCAGGACGACGTCAAGGCCGCCATGCGCGCGCGGGACAAGGCGCGACTGGGCGTGCTGCGCATGACCACCGCCGCCATCAAGCAGCGCGAGATCGATTCGCGCACCGAGCTCGACGATGCCGGCGTGCTCTCGGTGCTCGACAAGATGATCAAGCAGCGCCGTGAGTCCGTGGACCAGTACGCCGCCGCCGGCCGCCAGGATCTGGCGGACAAGGAGGCCTTCGAGATCGGCGTTCTGGAAGAGTACCTCCCCGCGGCGCTCAGCGACACGGAGCTCGATGCCCTCATCAGCGCCGCGCTCGAGCAGACCGGCGCGAGCTCCATGAAGGACATGGGCGCGGTCATGGCCCGGCTGCGGCCCCAGGTCCAGGGCCGCGCCGACATGGGCGCGGTCAGCGCCCGCGTCAAGCAACGCCTCTCCTGACATCCCCGAGCCTCCTCCTGCACGTCCCCCGGCGGGGTCTCCGGCACGCGTGCTCGCCGAGTCCTCATCGCCCCGCAGAGCGATTAAACTAGCGCACGAGTTCCGCGACCCGTCCGGGTTCCCCCTTCCGAGCGCGAGGCGATGGTGTCAGGCCGCATCCCTCAGCAGTTCATCGACGAGCTGATGAGCCGGGTGGACATCGTCGATGTCATCGACGAGCGCGTATCCCTCAAGAAGCAGGGCAAGGACTACATGGCCTGCTGCCCCTTCCATACCGAGAAGACCCCTTCGTTCAGCGTGAGCCCCCAGAAGCAGTTCTACTACTGCTTCGGTTGCGGCGCGCACGGCACCGCCATCGGGTTTCTCATGGACTATGCCCACATGGAGTTTCCCGAGGCGGTGGAGGAGCTGGCGGCGCGGGTCGGCATGGACGTGCCGCGCGAGGGCGGCTCGGAGGCGCCGGGCGATGACGAGCGAAGCAGGGAGCAAAGCGCCCTCTACGCCATCCTCGAGCGGGCCAACGAGTACTTCCGCCGCCAGCTGCGCGAGCACCCGGAGGCGCGGCGGGCGGTGGAGTACCTCAAGGGTCGGGGGCTCAGCGGCGAGGTGGCCGCCGCCTTCCAGATGGGGTTCGCACCGCCGGGGTGGGACAACCTGCTGCGCGCCCTGGGGCACGACGCGGCACAGCGGCGGCTCCTCGCGGGGGCCGGCCTCATCGTCGAGAAGGGCCCCGATCGCGCCTACGATCGCTTCCGCGATCGCATCATGTTTCCCATCCACGACCGCCGCGGGCGGGTGGTGGGCTTCGGCGGCCGCGTGCTCGGCGACGAGACCCCCAAGTACCTCAACTCCCCCGAGACCGCCGTATTCCACAAGGGCCGTGAGCTCTACGGCCTGTATCAGGCGCGGCGGGCCAACGTGCGCCTCGAGCGGCTGCTGGTGGTCGAGGGCTACATGGACGTCGTGGCCCTGGCCCAGTTCGGAATCCCTTACGCGGCGGCGACCCTGGGGACGGCCGCGACCACCGAGCACGTGGAGCGGCTGTTTCGCACCGCCGCTAACGTGGTGTTCTGCTTCGACGGCGACACCGCCGGGCGCGCCGCGGCCTGGCGGGCCCTGGAGAACGCCCTGCCGGCGCTGCACGATGGGCGCGCCGCCGCCTTCATGTTCCTGCCCGAGGGCGAGGATCCGGACAGTCTGGTGCGCCGCGAGGGCCGCGAGGGCTTCGAGGCCCGGCTGCGCCAGGCGCGCCCGCTCACCGACTTCCTCTTCGAGCATCTCCTGGAGCAGGCCGACACCCGCAGCGTGGAGGGGCGCGCGCGCCTGGTGGACCTGGCCCGCCCGCTCCTGGGGCGGCTCCCGGCGGGGGCCCTGCACGAGCTGGCCATCAAGCGCCTGGCCGAGCTGAGCGGGCTGGACGAGCGCGAATTGACTACACTGAGGGTAGGCGGCGGAGAGCCGCGCAGAGAGGGCCCCCGGCCTCGGCCGCGCGCCCAGCGCACGCCCCCGTCTCTGGTCCGGCGGGTCATCACGCTCGTGCTCCACCACCCCCAGCTCGCGGGGCTGGCGGGCGAGGTGGAGGACCTGCGGGAGCTGGCGCTGCCGGGCATCCCGGTGCTGGTGGAGTTGCTCGAGCTGCTCGCCGTGCACCCCAATTGGAGCACGGGGGCCGTGGTCGAGCACTTTCGCGGCCGCGAAGCGGGGGCGCACCTGGCGAAGCTCGCCGGCGGCGAGCCGCCGGCGCTCAGCGAGGGCCTCGAGCAGGAATTCAGGGACTGCATCCAGCGCCTCGCGCGGATGCGCGACGAGCAGCGCTTCGACCAGCTCACGCGCAAGGCCCGCGAGGCGGCGCTGAGCCCGGAGGAAAAGGAGGAGTACCGCCGCCTGACGCGGCTGATGGCCGGCGGCGGCCGTGCGGAGGCCGCCCGCCCGGCCAAAGCCTAGCGATCTGTTATAATATTCGTTTACTTTTGGACCGGCTGAACCCGACTTGGCGCACCATCTTATGGACTTCGACGAGCAGCAATCACAACTCAAGCTACTGATTGCCAAGGGGAAAGATCAGGGGTACCTGACCTACCACGAGGTCAACGACCACCTGCCCGATGGCATCGTGGACCCCGAGCAGATCGAAGACATCATCACCATGATCAACGACATGGGGATCTCGGTGCACGAGTCCCCGCCGGATTCCGACGCGCTGCTGCTCATGGAGGCCGTGGTCGGCACCGACGACGAGGACGAGGCCGAGGAAGCCGCCGCCGCGCTGGCCAATCTGGATGCCGAGTTCGGGCGTACCACCGACCCGGTGCGCATGTACATGCGCGAGATGGGCACCGTGGACCTGCTCACGCGCGAGGGCGAGATCAAGATCGCCAAGCGCATCGAGAAGGGCCTCAACCAGGCGCTCACGGCGCTCGCCGCCTACCCCCCCTCCACCGCCGAGATCCTCAAGGAGTACGCCCGCTACTGCGAGGGCGAGAACAAGCTCACCGACGTCATCTCCGACTTCGTCGACCCCGATGCCGAGGAGGAAGAAATCCCCTCCCCCGCCCAGGCCGCCTCGAACGGGCAGGACAACTCCGATGACGACGACGTCGAAGAGATCGTCGACACCGGCCCCGATCCGGAAGAGGCGCGGATGCGCTTCGAGCGCATCGAGTCGCTCTACGGCAAGCTCATGCGGGCCACGGACAAGCACGGCCCCGAGGCCAAGCGCACCGAGAAGCTCCGCCGCGAGCTGGCCGCCGAGTTCCTCCAGCTCAAGCTGGTGCCCAAGCTCGTCGAGAAGCTGACCTACAACCTGCGCCAGATCGTCGCGCAGATCCGCCGCCACGAGCGGGCCATCCTCAACACCTGCGTGCAGGAGGCGAGGATGCCGCGCAAGACGTTCCTCGCCACCTTCCCCGACAACGAGACCAACCCGAAGTGGATCGAGGAGCACATCAAGGAGGATACCCGCTACGCCAAGGCGCTGGCCGAGCGCGCCACCGAGGTGCGCCGCCTCCAGAAGAGGCTGGTCGAGATCGAGAAAGCGTGCGGGCTCACCATCGGCGACATCAAGGAGATCAACCGCCGGATGTCCATCGGCGAGGCCAAGGCACGCCGCGCCAAGAAGGAGATGGTGGAAGCGAACCTGCGCCTCGTCA
>CAZPFD010000297.1:0-1862 GCA_964585725.1 uncultured Ectothiorhodospiraceae bacterium
ACAGCGGACCGCCGGAGTTGCCCGGGTTGATGGCCACGTCGGTCTGGATGAAGGGAACGTAGTTGTCCCGCGGGAGGCTGCGCTCCTTGGCGCTCACGATCCCGGCGGTCACCGAGTGGTCGAAGCCGAAGGGTGAGCCGATGGCCAGCACCCACTCCCCCACGCGCAGGTCGTAGCGGGTTCCGAGCTGCACCACCGGCAGGTTGTCCGCATCCAGCTTGAGGAGCGCGATGTCGCTGCGCTCGTCGGCGCCCACGAGCTCTGCGGTGAACTCCCGGCGATCGCTCAGCCGCACCAGGATCTCGTCGGCGTTCTTGATCACGTGATTGTTGGTGATCACGTACCCGTCGGAGGAGATGATGAAGCCGGAGCCCAGGGATTCCGCGTCGTATTCCTCGATCTCGCCCTCTCCGAAGAAGCGGCGGAAGAAGTCGTAGAACGGGCTGTCCTCCGGTACGTCCGGGATCTCGAATCCCTTGGGCAGCGCCGAGCGCGCCTGGGTCCGCTTCTGCGTCGTGCTGATGTTGACCACCGCCTGGCTGTATTGATCGACCAGGCGCGTAAAATCGGGCAGCATCTGCGCGCCCTGCGCATGGCCCGCCGGCAGCAGCACCGCCATCAGCACCGCGACGGACCAGGTCCAGAGGGCGCTACCCGTGGAAGATCTGGCTGATAGTTTCATTAACTCAGGACCCCGGGGGTCTCGGGAAACGTCTGGGCTCGACTAGGCACGCGCCCCGACCCGGCGGGCGGGCGGCGTGCAGAGGAAAATTATACTAGCAGATGTGCCCCGCGGGCGGGCAAATAAAGCAGAATCATTCGGCCACGACCGATTCGCCGACGCCTTGCGCCGTGAGCGGCGGGACCTCCCCCACCACCGTGACCTGATGGCTGTCCACGACCCGCCCGAACGCGTTCACCGCGCCTATGCGGGTGGGGCCCTCCAGAGGCTCGCCGCCGCGCGGGAGAGGCTCGATGAACACCGACAGCGAGGCCATGCCGTCCGTATACCACAGATGCTCCACCGGCGTGCGTCTGGTCGGCACCGGATCGCGGTCGTGCTCGCGCAGCATGAATCCCGGCGGCACCCAGGTCACGCGCCAGCGCTGCGACCCGGCGCTCTGCGCCGCGGAAGGGCGCTCGTTCGTGTACCAGGTGAACCCCTGCCCGGAGATGCTGGGCTCGAGCAGGGCATCGTCGATCTGCTGCGGCGTGTCTATGCTCGTGTAGACGATCTCCTCCAGCGGCTCGGATCCCTCTCCGTAGAGCTCCGATTTGAGAAGCAGGCCGGTGCCGGCGTCGATCCAGAACCGGTGGCCGTAGCGATACTCGTCCTTCGGCGAGATCTTCACCAGCCGCGTATCGCGCCCGGCAACCCGTTCCCCCTCCTCCACGGACAGCGCATAGTGGCGTGTCAGACCGTCGGCGGTCCTGAGCAGGCGCCCGGGCAGCAGTGAGCGCGAGCGGCTCTTTCCCACCACCACGGACCGCGTGTCGGGCAGGATGCAGGTGACCTGCTTCTCGTCGCGCAGCACCTCGCGCACCGCGCCGCTCAACGAGACCAGGCGTTCGCGCTCGCCGCGGCCGTTGGCCCGATGCACGATGCGCATGGTCTCCATGCGATCGCCGTTGCGATACACGAAGACCCCGACGTAGTTGAGGCTCTGCGTGGCCTCGACCATTCTCTCGAGCCAGGCCTTGGGGTCGTCGGGAGGCGGCTGCTGCGCGGGGGAGCCGGCCCACGACGCGGCGGGCACGCAGCAAAGCAGGGCAACCAGAGTCCAGCGTGGCATGCTCATGCGCAGGCGCGGCTCACTCCCGGGGGGTATCCTCTTCGCCATCGTAGCCGACGATTCGCGCGT
>CAZPFD010000297.1:1962-4575 GCA_964585725.1 uncultured Ectothiorhodospiraceae bacterium
GCGGCTCACTCCCGGGGGGTATCCTCTTCGCCATCGTAGCCGACGATTCGCGCGTAAGGTAACAACCCCCGCATGCCGTTGCCCAGGTACTCGCTGTGGTTGACGAGGTAGCCGTTCAGGCGCGCTTCCACCGCCGGCTGACCGACGTTCCAGCGCAAGGCGGTCCTGCTCTCCTGGGGGGTCTCCCGGGCGACCGCGGTGGTCTGCGGTGCCGCCGGCTGCTCGCTGCGCAGGGCGTTCAGCCCGAGGATGGCCACCCCCGCCACCGAGGCCGCCAGAGCCAGCCCCGCCAGGGGCTTGGCCAGCGCATGCGCGCGCCGTCTCGGCGCCGCGAGCGGCGGCTCCGACTCCAGAGCCCGCCGCACGCGCTCGGCGAACTCCGCGGGGGCGCCCGGGGCGAGCTGATCGCGCATGGCGTCGCTCATCAGGTGGTAGCGGCTCCACGCGGCGCGCAGCTCCGGGTCCCGCGTGGCCGCCTCGATCACATGCGACGCCCGGCTCGGGTCGAGCTCGCCGTCGACCAGCGTGGACAGATCTTCTCTCGTGCTCTTTTTCATACCCATTCCACTCAATCGAGCAATGGTTCGAGGCGCTTGTTGATGGCTTCCCGTGCCCGGAAGATGCGCGAGCGGACGGTGCCGATGGGGCAGTCCATGGCCGCGGCAATCTCCTCGTAGCTCAGACCTTCGAGCTCGCGCAGCGTGATTGCCATCTTCAGGTCCCCGGGCAGCTCTTCGATGGCCTCGATGACGGTTCTCTCGATCTCGTCCTTGAGCATCAGCCGTTCCGGAGTGGCCCCGTCCTTCAGCTCCTCGGATATGTCGTACTGCTCCGCGTCCTCCGGATTCAGATCGCCCTCCGCCGGGCGACGGCCCTGGGACGCCAGATGGTTCTTCGCCGTGTTGATGGCGATGCGGTACAGCCAGGTGTAGAAGGCGCTGTCGCCGCGAAAGTTCGGCAGCGCCCGGTAAGCCTTGAGGAACGACTCTTGAGCGACGTCCATCACCTCGGAGGGGTCGCGGATGTAACGTGATATCACTTTTATCAGCTTGTGCTGATATTTCAGCACCAGCAGATCGAACGCCTGCTTCTCGCCCCGCTGCGTGCGCTCGACCAGCGCCTGATCGACATCATGATCGCCCACTCGGGCCGTCCTCTCCAAAGGCGAGGGCGCCCGTGTCTACTTCGTAGACCAGCGCCTCAATGAATAGTTCGGGGAAATTAACGATTTATCGGGAATTCTACTCGTTGTGCAGGCAATGTGCGGGCCATTATCGCTACAAGCGGCTCACCGCTCCAAAAAAGATCCTTCGCGGATTTCCGGGAACTGGGTGATCTCGTCGGATGAGGCTGGGACCCGGCCTCACGCGCGCTCTGCGGGAAACGCCATCACCGCGGCCAGCTCGCTCGCGCCCGCAGCGAGCATCACCAGACGATCGAAGCCGAGCGCGACCCCCGCGCCCTCGGGCAATCCGTGCTCGAGCGCCGCGAGCAGACGCTCGTCGGGCGCCACGTCCGGCAGTCCCCGCTGCCGCCGCCGGCGGCGGTCGGCCTCGAAGCGCCGCCGCTGCTCGGCGGGGTCGGTGAGCTCGCGGTAGCCGTTGGCCAGCTCGATGCCCCCTGCGAAGACCTCGAAGCGCTGCGCGTATCCGCCCTCGACGCGCGCGAGCGAGGCCTGGCTCGCCGGAAAATCGTGCACGAACACGGGTCCGGCGCCGAGGGCGGGCTGCACGACGCGGCTCAGAATGAGGTCGAGGCAGCCGTCACGGTCGAGACCCGCGCTCTCCCCCGCACCGAGGCGGGCCGCGTATTCCCGCAGCGCTGCCGTGGGCGCGGTGTGCGGGTCGATATCGGCGTGGCGCCGAAACGCCTCGCGGTAAGACACGCGCTGCGCGCGCCCGCTGCCGAGGACGGCGTCGAGCAACGCCTCCACCTCGGCCATGAGGCCATGGTGGTCGTATCCGGGGCGATACCACTCGAGCAGGGTGAACTCGGGATTGTGGTGGCGGCCCCTCTCCTGCGCGCGAAAGGCTCTGCCGAGCTGATAGATGGGCCCGCTGCCCGCCGCCAGCAGGCGCTTCATGTGGAACTCCGGGGAGGGCTGGAGATACCCGTGCGCCGCGGTGCCCGCCTCGGGCACGGGAATGCTCGCGATGTGCACGTCGCTGGCGGTGGCCGGCGCGAGCAGGGGCGTCTCCACCTCCAGCACGCCGCGCGCGGAGAAGAATGCACGGACCTGCGCGAGCAGCCCGGCCCGCAGGCGCAGCGCCTCCAGCGAAGCCGCAGGCCGCCACTCGGAGGGGGAACGAAAGGGGGCGGATCTATCTTTCACCAGTCAGGCTGCCAGAATCTGACCTGATTTCTGGGCGGAAAAATGGATCCGTCCCCTTTCGTTCCGTCCCCGCCTACTTCACCCGCGACACGTACTCCCCCGTGCGGGTGTCGACCCGAAGAACCTCCCCTTCCTCCACGAACAAGGGCACCCGCACCACGGCGCCCGTCTCCAGCGTGGCCGGCTTGGTGCCGCCGGTGGCCGTGTCGCCGCGCACGCCGGGGTCGGTGTGGGTGACCTTCAGCTCCACGAAGTTGGGCGGCGTGACGGTCAGGGGCTCG
>CAZPFD010000298.1:0-2017 GCA_964585725.1 uncultured Ectothiorhodospiraceae bacterium
GGGCCGTGGTTCCCAAGCTCGATCGCCTGCGCTCGAACACGGCGAGCAACACGCCCGTGCACCCCATCACCGTCGACGGCTCGCCCGTCGCCTACACCTTCGACAGCAACCTCGACGGCGCCCTCGAGAGCAGCGACGGCGACAAGGTGTACATCTACTTCGGCCTGCGCCGGGGCGGGAAGTTCTACTACGCGCTCGACGTGAGCAACCCCGATTCGCCCGAGCTCATGTGGACCATCGGCAAGGGGGCGCCCGGCACCGACTTCGCCGAGCTCGCCCAGTCGTGGTCGACACCGGCGGTGGGGCGCCTCGAGGTGAACGGCAGCGTGGTGCCGGTGCTCGTCTTCGCGGGCGGCTACAACGGCGACGACGACGGCGACGACCTGGGGGATCTCGGCAAGGACGCCAAGAACCGCGCCACGCGCGCGGGCGCCACGCCCTCCCCCGGCACCGACGACGACGAGGGCAACGCCATCTTCGTGGTGAACGCCGAGGACGGCAGCCTGATCTGGAAGGCGGTGAAGGGAGCATCCGCGGGCTACAACGCGTCGAACAAGACATACAGCCATCCCGAGATGCACGACAGCATCGCCGCCGACGTGGCGGCGGTGGACACCGATGGGGATCAGCTGCTCGATCGCGTGTACGCCGCGGACACCGGCGGCGTGGTGTGGCGCGTCGATCTGGCCGGGCTCGCCGACCACGACAGCGATCCCAACACGCCGAAGGTCCTGATCAAAGACGATCCGTCGGCGTGGACGGTGACCAGGCTCCTGTCGGTGGGACGGCACTGGAGCGGCTTCACCGGCCTCGTCGACGATCGCCGCTTCTTCAACCGCCCCGACGTGGTGCAGAGCCGCGACGACGTGGGACCCTTCGACGGCGTCATCCTGGGCAGCGGCGATCGCGAGGATCCGCTGGGCGACGAGGTGGAGCACTGGTTCTACATGGTCAAGGACCGCGCCATCGTGAGCGGCGTTCCGCCCGCGAGCACCATCGAGCACGGCGACCTCGCCGATCTCACCGACAACTGCCTCCAGGACGGCAGCTGCGGCATCGACCCCGATCTCACCACCGGCTGGCGCATCCGCCTCGAGAGCATCGGCGAGAAGAGCCTGGCCAACGCCGTGACCGCAGGCGGGACGGTGTTCTTCACGACCTTCGAGCCGACGCCGCCGAGCGGGACCTGCTCGCTCAGCGAGGGCATCGGCCGGCTCTACGCCATCAACCTGCAGGATGCGACGGCGGTGTTCAACTTCGACACCACGAACGACGACCCCGCCACCGGCACCGCGACCCTGGAGCGCTTCGACGAGATGGCGAGCGGCGGCATCCCGGTCAACGTCGTGCCCCTCGGCGAGGGCGAGGTGCTGGTGCAGGGTCAGGAGGCCGGCGAGAACATCATGACCACCGGCGGGCGCACCAGCTTCAAGACCTACTGGCACGAGTTCTACGAATGACGGGAGGGGATCCGATGCGAGGCACACGGCACCGAGGCGGAGCACGCACACATGGATTCTCGCTGATCGAGGTCATGATCATCACGGCGGTGGTGGCGCTGCTCGCGACGCTCGCCTACCCCGCCTACCAGGATCAGGTCATGAAGGCGCGCCGCTCGACGGCGAAAGCCACCCTCACCGACGCGGGCTCGCGCCAGGAGCAGTTCTTCCTGAACAACAAGACCTACACCGAGACGGTGGGCGCCGGTGGGCTCAACCTGGCGACCACCACCGACGGCGGCTTCTACACGCTCTCCGTCGATGCCGAGACCGCGGCCTGCCCCATCGACCGCTGCTGGCGCATGCGCGCCACACCGGAGCCCGCGCAGGCCGACGATCGGTGCGGTGAGCTCACCGTCAGCTCCGAGGGCACGCGCACGCCCACCGAGTGCTGGCCCTGAGGGAACCGAGTTCCCCCGCCGACACGGTTCCGGGAGTGAGACCGCTTTCTCCTCATCTCGGGCGGGGCGCGAGTCAGCGCGACTCGGTTCGCGCGCACACTCTTGTGACTTCATTTC
>CAZPFD010000298.1:2027-4563 GCA_964585725.1 uncultured Ectothiorhodospiraceae bacterium
GATCAGCGCTTTCCGCTGCCGGAATGGGCCCACAGCACGGCCTCCGCATGGATGCGGGCCGGCGCACGCACAGCGCGTCGTGCAGGCCGCCTCCTGTTCCCAGGACACCTAAAGCTGCCCCCCTCCATTCCGATAATTCTCCAATCCCGACGGCCTCGGCAGCCGCACCTCCACGGACCCAGCATGCCAGCGAAACAGGCACGTTCTCTCCAGGAGACCGAGTCGGCTCCGTCCGATCCGGACGGCGCTCTGCTCGATGTCATCGAAAGCCTGCCGGACGGCTGTGCGCTCTTCGATGTCGACGAACGGCTCATCGCGTGCAACCGCAAGTACCGGGATTTCTTCTATGCCGAGACGGCGTCTCTCCTGCGCCCGGGCGTGTCGCTGCACGAGCTGCTGGTGCGCTTCGCGCAGGACGGGCTCGGATACGGCGCCCGGGACGCCCGCGCCTGGGCCGCCGAGCAGCGCGAACGCTGCACGCGGGCGCACGGGCACCGCGAGTTCCGGCTCCCCGACGGGCGCTGGATCCGCAGCACCGCCTATCGCACCGGCGCGGGGCGGCTGCTCAGCATTCACATGGATATCAGCGAGCGCAAGCAGGCCGAGCTCGATCTGGAACGCGCGCACCAGCAGCTGAGCTTTCACGTGGAGAACTCGCCCCTCGCGGTCATCGAATGGGATCACCGCTGCCGGGTGCAACGCTGGTCGGCGCAGGCCGAGAGGATCTTCGGCTGGAAAGCCGCCGAGGTGCGCGGCAAGAGCCCGCTCGAGTGGCACTTCATCTACGAGGACGACCGGGCGCTGGTCGAGCGCGTGGCCACCGAGCTGCTGGACGCCAAGACCTCGCGCAAGGTGGTGCGCAACCGCAACTACACCAAGTCCGGAGAGATCATTCTGTGCGAGTGGTACAACTCCATTCTCGCGGACGCCTCGGGCCGCGTGGTCTCGATCTTGTCGCTCGTGCAGGACATTACCGAGGCGCATCAGCTCTCCGAGCAGCTCTCGTTTCAAGCCACCCACGATCCCCTCACCGGGCTCTACAACCGCCGCGAGTTCGAGCTGCGGCTGCACCAGGCACTGGAGAGCGCGCGTGCCGGCGAGGGCGAGCACGCCATGTGCTACCTGGATCTGGATCGGTTCAAGGTGATCAACGACACCAGCGGTCACCTGGCCGGCGACGAGTTCCTGCGCCAGCTCGGCGCGGTGCTGCCCAGTCGCATTCGTCGCGGCGACATCCTGGCGCGCCTCGGGGGCGATGAGTTCGGCGTGCTCATGGAGAACTGCACGGTGGACAACGCGCAGCGCGCCGCCAACGAGATCCGCCGCCTCATCGAGGAGTTCCGGTTCACGTGGAAAGGGCAGCGCTTCGGTCTGGGCGTGAGCATCGGTCTGGCCCCGATCACCGCGAGCAGCGACGACATCACCGGCGTGATGGCGGCCGCCGATGCAGCCTGCTACCTGGCCAAGGAGCACGGGCGCAACCGCATCCACGTCTACCGGGAGGACGACACCGAGCTCGAGCGCCGGCACAGCGAGATGCAGTGGGTGCGGCGCATCCAGGAGGCGCTCGACGAGGACCGCTTCCGGCTGTACTTCCAGCCCATCGTCCCGGTGGAGGACGACGAAGCGAAAGGCGAGCATTACGAGCTTCTGCTGCGCATGCAGGATCACGACGGGAACACCATCCCGCCGGGCGCGTTCCTCCCCGCCGCCGAGCGCTATCACCTCGCGGACAGGCTCGATCGGTGGGTGCTGGGCACGGCCCTGGAGTGGCTCATGGCGCACCCGGCGCACCTCGAGCAGCTCTTTCTCTGCTCCATCAACCTCTCGGGGCACTCGATCAGCGACGACGAGTTCCTCCGCTTCGTCACCGAGCGCCTCGACGGGACCACCGTGCCGCCGGAGAAGCTCTGCTTCGAGATCACGGAGACCGCCGCCATCGCCAACCTCGAGAGCGCGACGCGCTTCATGAACGTGCTCAAGGGCTGGGGGTGTCGCTTCGCCCTGGACGACTTCGGCATCGGCTTCTCGTCGTTCGCCTACCTCAAGACGCTGCCGGTGGATTTTTTGAAGATCGACGGGGTGTTCATCCGCAACATCGTTCACGACCCCTTCGATCTCGCCATGGTGAAATCCATCAACGAGATCGGGCAGGCGCTGGGCAAGAAGACCATCGCCGAGTTCGTGGAGAACGGAGCGATCATGGAGAAGCTGCGGCTGCGCCACATCGGCGTCGACTACGCCCAGGGCTACCACATCGGGGAGCCCCAGCCGCTCGAGGCGAGCCGCTTTCCGACGCGGCCCCTGCGCGCGGCGAGCGCCGTCGTGCAGCCCGCTCCGCTGAGCCGCGCGCCGGAGGGGTGGAATTGACGCTGCGAGGGAGACGCCCGCCATGAAGCACGAGCCCGTACGGCGCGACAACGGCGAAGGCCATTCGGTCGAAGCCTTCTCCGACGAGAGCACATCGGGAAGCGCCGGCGAGACATCCGTTCACGGAGTCAACGCGGACGCGGGCGTCGCTTCGCGCCTGGAGACG
>CAZPFD010000299.1:0-4528 GCA_964585725.1 uncultured Ectothiorhodospiraceae bacterium
CCTCGCCGATCAGGTTCTCGGCCGGCACCTCGAGCTCGTCGAAGAAGACCTCGGTGGTGGCGTGGTTGATCATGGTGCGGATGGGCTTGACGGTCAGCCCCCGGCCGCGCGCCTCGCGCACGTCGACCACGAACACCGAGAGCCCCTCGCTGCGCTTGCGCACCCGGTCCGCGGGCGTGGTGCGCGCGAGCAGGAGCATGAGGTCGGAGTGCTCGGCGCGCGACGTCCACACCTTCTGGCCGTTGACGACGTAGCGATCGCCCTGCTTCTCGGCGGTGGTGCGCAGCGACAGCGTGTCGGTGCCGCTCGCGGGCTCGGTGACCGCGAAGGCCTGGAGGCGCAGCTCGCCCGCAGCGATGCCGGGCAGCCAGCGCCGCTTCTGCTCGTCGGTGCCGTGGCGCAGGATCGTGCCCATGACGTACATCTGCGCGTGGCAGGCGGCGCCGTTGCCGCCCGATCTGTGGATCTCCTCGAGGATGGCCGCGGCATGGCGCAGGCCGAGCCCGCTTCCGCCGTACGCCTCGGGGATGAGCGCGGCGAGGAATCCGGCGCGGGTCAGGGCCTCGACGAACTCGCTGGGATAGGCGCGCTCGCGATCCTTCCCGCGCCAGTACTCGCCGGGGAAGCCGGCGCAGAGCTGGCGCACGGACTCGCGGATGGCGCGAATCTCGTCCTCGTCCTCAGCCATGCGCCCCAGTGTACCCCTCAGCCCGCGAGCACGACCACGTCGTCCGCGCGGGCGTAGACCTCGATGCGCTCGCCCGCCGCCACCGCCTCCTCCACCGGGAGGTGCAGCAGCAGCGCGCTCCGCTCGCTGTTCTCCGCCTGCGCGTGCACGCGCAGGTGCGTGCCCTGGAACAGCACCTCGGTGACGCGCGCCGATCCGAGCCCCAGGACCTCGTCGCCGTCCCGCGCGTGGATGCGAAGCTGGCGCGGGCGCAGGCACAGCCACACGTCGTCGCCGGCGCGCGCCGCGGCCGCGCTCAAGGTGATCGATCCCAGGGGCGTCTGCACCTGCGCGGCGCCCTCCGAGATCGCCGCCACCCGCCCCGGGATCAGATTGCTCTCGCCCATGAAGCCCGCGGTGAAGCGCGTCGCCGGACGCAGGTACACCCGCGAAGGGGCGCCCGCGTCCTCGATGCGACCGTCGTGCATGACCACGATGCGATCGGCGATGGCCATCGCCTCCTGCTGATCGTGGGTCACGTGCACGAAGGTGGTGCCGAGGCGCTTCTGTATGTGCACCAGCTCCTCCTGCATCTGGCGGCGCAGCGCCATGTCGAGCGCCCCCAGCGGCTCGTCCAGGAGCAGCACCGTGGGCTCCACGGCGACCGCGCGCGCCAGCGCCACGCGCTGGCGCTGCCCGCCCGAGAGCTCGTGGATGCCGCGCGCGCCGAAGCCGCCGAGGCCCACGAGCTCGAGGCTCGCCTTTACGCGCCGGCGCACCTCGTCTCCCGGCACGCGGCGCATGCGCAGCCCGAAGCCCACGTTGCCGGCGACGCTCAGGTGCGGGAACAGCGCGTAATCCTGGAACACCGTGGCGGTGGGACGCTTCGCCGGCGGCAGCGCGGTCACGTCCCGGCCCCCGATGCGCACGCGACCCTCGGTGGGCGCGATGAAGCCGCCGAGCATGGAGAGCACGGTGGTCTTGCCGCTGCCCGAGGGCCCGAGCAGCACCACGAACTCCCCGCCCGCGATGTCGAGGTCGAAGCGCTGCACGGCCACGGTCTCCCCGTAGACCTTGCGCAGCCCGCTCAGCTCCACCAGCGCCATTCGAGGCTACTTCCTCGCTCGCCAGATGAGGGCCAGCTCCACCGCCACCACCAGCAGCACCGAGATGGCGAACACGAAGGTGCCCACGGCGTTCAGCTCCGGGCTCAGCCCCGAGCGCAGCATGTTCCAGATGACCACCGGCAGGGTGACGTCGAAGCGGCTCAGCAGGAACGCGATCACGAACTCGTCCCAGGAGAGCGTGGCGCACAGCACGAAGGCCGCGAGCAGCGCCGGCCACAGCATGGGCACGGTGATCAGCACCAGCGCCTGCATGTCGCTCGCCCCCAGATCGTGCGCGGCGCGCTCCACGTTGGCCTGATGCTCGCCCATCTGCGAGTAAAGCACGGCGAAGGCGAGCGGCAGATTGATGACCACGTGCCCGATGCCCACGGCCGCCAGCGACTTGCCCACGCCGAGGGACTGGAAGGTGATGAGCAGCCCCATGCCGATGATCAGATAGGAGACCGTGATCGGGGCCATCAACAGGTACTGGATGCCCGCGGCGAAGCGCGGGCGGCTGCGCGCCAGCGCGTATGCCGCGAGAAATCCGAGCACGGTGGCGACCAGCGACGAGGCCAGCGCCACCGCCACCGAGTGCCACAGCGCCTCCACGATGCGCCGGTCGGCGAGCATCTCCTGGTACCAGCGCAGGGTGAAGCCGCGAAACGGCGGCACCGGCACCAGCCCGTCCTGGAACGAGTACTCGACCAGCATCACCACCGGCAGGAAGATGAACGCGAACGCGGCGAGCACGTAGGCGGCGGCGATCACGCTGCCCGGGCGCATGGCGCTACAGCCGCTCCATGCGCAGGTAGCGGGCGAAGAGCAGGAAGGCCGCGGTCACCACCAGCATCAGCACCATGCTCAACGCCGAGGCCATGGGGAAGTCCGCCATCCGCCCCACCTGGAGCATGATCGCCTGGGGCAGCAGCAGCTCGCGGCTGCCGCCGAGGATCTGCGGCGTGATGTAGTCGCCGATGCAGATGACGAAGGTGAGAAACGCGCCCACGGCCACCCCGGGCAGGCTGAGCGGCAGGGTCACGCGCACGAACACCTGCACGGGCGAGGCGCCGAGATCCGCGGCCGCCCTGCGGTAGGAGTCGCGGATCTGGAGCAGGTTCGCGTAGATGGTCAAGGTCAGCAGCATCACGAAGAAGTGCACGAAGCCGAGCACCGTGGCTCCGCGGCTGTTGCCGAGGCCGAGCGGCGCGTCGAGCACGCCGAGCGCGAGCAGCGCCTGGTTGAGCACGCCCTTCTCCGAGAGCACCAGCAGCCACGCGTAGGAGCGGATCACGTAGGAGGTCCAGAACGGCAGCACGATGAGCAGCAGCAGCAGCCGCTGCCAGCGCGCGGGCACGCGGTACGCGAGCACGTAGGCGAGCGGATAGGCGATGAGCACGCTCAGCACGGTGACCGCGAGCGCCACCTCCACCGAGTTGAGCAGGGCCTTCACGTAGACGCCGTTGGCGCCGAACAGGAAGCTCTCGTAGTTGGCCAGCGAGAAGTGCGAGACGGTGCGCCCCGCGGCGCGCAGCGAGAAGCTCTGCGCGAGCATGGCGGCGAGCGGCGCGGCGAAGAACGCCAGCGTCCACAGGATCGCCGGATACAGCCCCCAGCGCCGCAACGGGGGCGCGCGCAAAGCCGCCCCCTCAGGCCTGGAGGAACTCGGTCCAGACGTCGAGCATCGCCTTGTCCAGCCCCGGGTCCGGGATGAAGTAGGGGTACGAGTTCTCGATGAACCCGCGCTGCTGATCCCAGCGCAGGATCCGCTTCACCTCGGCGCCGAGCTGGACCTGGCTGTTGGCGGGCATCGCCCAGTAGCAGCTCGCCTGGGCCAGGGTCGCCTGCGCCTGCGGGTTCACGACGTACTTGACGAACTCGGTGGCGAGCTCGCGGCGCTGGGAGGCGGCGAACACGCCGATGGCCTGCATCCAGCGGATGCCGCCCTCCGCCGGCAGGGTCCAGTCCATGGCCGGGTTCTCGCGCGAGAGCCCCGCCACGGCGAACTCGCCGCCGGCAATGACGATGTCGGCGGCGCCGGTGACCAGCGCGTTCTGCACCGTGGGCACGTCGCCGATGACCGAGGCGAGGGGCTTGATCTCGAGGAGCTTCTCGCGGATGGCCGGGAGCGCGTCGCGATCGATCTCGTGGGGCTTGATGCCCATGCCCAGGGCGATCATCTCCATGGCCGGGATGTAGTAGTCGTACACCGCGATGCGCCCCTTGTACTTCGGGCTCCACATGACGTCGGCGCGGCGCACGTCCTCGGCGGGCACGCGCACGTTGTTGAAGGCGATGGCGTTGTAGCCGAATTTCTCCGGCACCGCGTAGAGCTGCCCGTCCACGTAGTGCAGCTTCGGCTGGCGCAGCTCGGGGAAGATGGCGTCCCACGGCATCTCGCCGTCGGGCAGCGGCGCCAGCAGCCCGCGCTCGACCACGCGGCGCACGTCCACCGAATCCACCACGAACACGTCCCAGTCGCCCGGCTGCGACTGCTCGAGCACCGCGAGCGCGGCGCCGGTCTCCTGGTACTCCTTCACGTTGACCCGGCAGTCGAACGCCTCCTCGAAGGGGCGCAGAAGCTCGAGGTCGGTGTGGTCGCACCACATGAGCGCATTGAGCTCGCGCTCGGCGGCGCGGCCGCGGCGGGGCAGGCCCACGGTGGCGGCGGCGGCCACGGAGGCGGTGGCGCCGAGGAAGCGGCGGCGGCTGATGCCGCGCGGGCGGGCGGCGTGGGACATGGCTCTCCTCCTCT
>CAZPFD010000300.1:0-4453 GCA_964585725.1 uncultured Ectothiorhodospiraceae bacterium
GAGAACGCCTCGTTCATGCCCTGGCTGGTGGCCACGGCGCTGCTGCACTCGCTGGCGGTGACCGAGCAGCGCGGCGCGTTTCGGGCCTGGACCGTGCTCCTCGCCATCTTCGCCTTCGCGCTGAGCCTGCTCGGCACCTTCCTGGTGCGCTCGGGGGTGCTGGTGTCGGTGCACGCCTTCGCCACCGATCCGGCGCGCGGGGTGTTCATCCTGGCCTTTCTCGCCGTGGTGGTGGGCGGGGCGCTGGCCCTCTACGCCTGGCGCGCGGCGGCGGTCGCGGGCGGCGGGCAGTTCCAGCTCCTCTCGCGCGAGACGCTGCTGCTCGGCAACAACGTGCTGCTGGTGGTGGCCTGCGCCACGGTGCTGCTCGGCACCCTCTACCCGCTGGTCCTGGATGCCCTGGGGCTCGGCAAGATCTCGGTGGGCCCGCCCTACTTCGACAACGTGTTCGTGCCCCTCATGCTGCCGCTCATCGTGCTCGTGGGGGTCGGCCCCCTGGCGCGCTGGAAGCGCGACGAGCCGCGGCGGCTCGTGCGGAGCTTGCGCGTGCCTCTGGCCCTCGCCGCGCTCACCGCGGCGCTGTGCCTGGCGCTGCTCTCGGAGCCGCGCTCGGTGTGGACGGTGGTCAGCCTCTCCCTCGCCGTGTGGGTGTTCGCGAGCACCGTGCGCAGCGTCATCGGGCGCGTGCGCGCCCAGCGCACCGGGGTGTGGGCCGGGCTGCGCCGGCTGCCGCGCAGCTTCGCCGGCATGAGCGTGGCCCACGCAGGGGTGGCGGTGTTCATGGTCGGGGTCGCCATGGTGGGCACCTTCGGCCTGGAGGACGACGTGCGCCTCGCCCCCGGCGCGGCGCAGGCGCTCGGCGGCTACGAGTTCCGCTTCCAGGGGGTGCGCAGCGCCATGGGGCCCAACTACCGCGCCCAGCGCGGCGAGATCGAGGTGCTGCGCGACGGGCGCCCGGTCGCGACCCTGCGTCCCGAGAAGCGCTTCTACCCGGTGCAGCCGGATCAGCCCATGACCGAGGCGGCGATCGAGCCCGGGGTGACCCGCGATCTGTACGTGGCCCTGGGCGAGCCCCTGGGCGGCGGGGACTGGGCCGTGCGCCTGTACGTGAAGCCCTTCGTGCGCTGGATCTGGTTCGGTGCGCTGCTGATGGCGGTGGGCGGGATCCTCGCCGCCAGCGACCGGCGCTACCGCCTGGGCGCGCGCGCCGAGGCGCGCGCCGCGGCCGAAGCCCCGGCGCCGGGCGGGCCGCTCGCGGGGGACGCGGCGCGATGATGCGCGGCCTCAAGTACGGGGTGCCCCTCGCGCTGTTCGTGGCGGTGGTGGCGTTTCTGGCCATGGGCTTGCAGCGCGACCCGAGCCACGTGCCCTCGCCCCTGGTGGGCAAGCCCGCGCCGGAGTTCACGCTGCCGAGCCTCAAGGCCCCCGATCGCACCGTCTCGCGCGCGGACCTGCTCGGGCGGGTGACCCTGCTCAACGCCTGGGCCACGTGGTGCGTCTCCTGCCGCCAGGAGCACCCGCTGCTCGTCGAGATCGCGCGCAACGGCACCGCGGTCTACGGGCTCAACTACAAGGACAACCGCGACGACGCCCTGCGCTGGCTCGAGCGCCTGGGCGATCCCTACATCGCCAGCGCCTACGACCCCGACGGGCGCGTGGGCATCGACTTCGGGGTGTACGGCCTGCCCGAGACCTTCCTCCTCGACGCCCAGGGCAACGTGGCCTACAAGCACATCGGCCCCCTCACCCCAGAGGTGTGGGAGCAGAAGATCCTGCCCATCGTGCGCCGCCTGGAGGGCGGATCGGAATGAGGCGCGCGGCGGGCTTGCTCGCGGGGCTGGCCCTGGCCCTGGCCGCGGCGGGGCCGCTGCCCGCCCTCGAGCCGCGCACCTTCGACTCCCCGGCCGAGGAGGCGCGCTACCGCGATCTCCTCCAGGAGCTGCGCTGCCTGGTGTGCCAGAACCAGACCCTGGCCGACTCCAACGCGGATCTGGCCCAGGACCTGCGCCGCGAGGTCTACGACATGGTGCGCGCCGGGCGCAGCGACCCCGAGATCATCGAGTTTCTGGTGGCGCGCTACGGCGACTTCGTGCTCTACCGCCCGCCGGTGGCGCCCAAGACCTGGCTGCTGTGGTTCGGGCCGTTTCTGGTGGGGGCGGGCGCCGTGGCGGCGCTGGTGGTGATGGTGCGCCGGCGGCGCCGCGCGCCCGAGGCCGAGCCCCTCGAGCTCGACGAGGGCGAGCGGGTGCGCATCGCGGCGCTGCTGCGCGAGGACGAGGAGAAGCCCGGGCGATGACCGTGGTGTTCTGGACGGCAGTAGTGGCCATGTTGGCCATCTCGCTATGGCTAATAGTGCCACCTCTTCTGGGACACCATCGGGCGCGCGGTGCCGATCGCCGCGCCCTGACCGTCGCCATCTACCGCGAGCGCCTGGCGGAGCTCGAGCGCCAGCGCGCCGAGGGCACCCTCGAGCCCGGGGCCTACGCCCAGGCCCAGCGCGAGACCGAGCGCGCGCTCCTGGCCGAGCTGCCCGCCGAGGAGCCGCAGCACCCCCAGGCGCCGGCCCGCCCCGCCGGGGCGCGGGCCGCGGCGGTGGTCGTCGGCCTGGCGGTGCCGGCGCTGGCGCTGGGTCTGTATCTCACCTGGGGCAGCCACGGGTCCCTCTCGCTCCCGCAGGGGATGCCCCCGACCCAGGCGCAGGGCGGCGGCGCGGGCGAGCATCCGTCCCTCGAGCAGTTCATCGCCCGCCTGGAGGCGCGCAGCCAGGCCGAGCCCGGCAACGCCGAGAACTGGCTCATGCTCGGGCGCGCCTATGCCATGGAGGGGCGCCTGGAGCAGGCGCGCCTGGCCTTCGGCGAGGCTCACGCCCTCGCCCCCGACGATCCCGAAGCCATGGTGGGCCTGGCCCAGGTGCTCGGGCGCCTGCAGGGCAACGATCTGAGCGGGCGCCCGGCGGCGCTCCTCGACCGGGCCCTCGAGCGCGCGCCCAACGCCCCCAACGCCCTGTGGCTCGGGGGCATCGCCGCGTTTCAGGGCGGCGACATGACGGTGGCGCTCGAGCGCTGGCAGCGCCTGCGCCGCCAGGGGAATCTCAGCGACGACGAGACCCGCATGCTGGACGACTTCATCGCCCGCGCCCGCGAAGGCATGGGTGCGGACGCCCCGGCCACGGCGGAGGCCGCGCCCGCGGGGGCCGGCGGCGCCTCGCTGCGCGTGCAGGTCTCTCTCGCCCCCGAGCTGGCCGATCGGGTGCAGCCCACCGATCCGCTCTTCATCTACGCGCGCGCGGTGGACGGCCCGCCGATGCCGCTCGCCATCGTGCGCGCCAGCGCGGGCGATCTGCCCATGACCGTGGTCCTCGACGACAGCAAGAGCATGCTCCCCGATCTCAAGCTCTCGGGCTTCGACTCGGTGGTCGTGGGCGCGCGCATCGCCAAGAACGGCACCGCCACCGCCACCTCGGGCGATCTCCAGGGCCTGAGCGATGCGGTCGCCGTCGCCGACGGCACCCCCGTCGCCATCTCCATCGCCGACGTCGTCCCCTAATAAGTGGTGTCAGACACTACTTCTGCGCCCGCTCCAAGTCAGTGGTGTCAGACACCACTTCTTGCCGCGCAGCAAGAAAGTAGTGTCTGACCCCACTCTTACTTCGGGCGCCCCAACGGCAAACGTTCGACCCGTCGTCCGAGGGCCCGCTCGACGGTGCTCTTGAACGAGTCTTGCCCCAGCACCCACGCATGGTGGGTGGAGTCCCGGATGCTCCTCAGATCACTTTCCGGGATAGCCTCACGAACAAGCGCGCAGTAGCGGGCTCGGCGGTCTGTGCCCCTGCCGCTGAGTTCTATGTACAAGCGATGATCGCTGATCAGCGGGTCCGGCACACCGTAGGCGTGCCATCGATAGCTGGACCATCGATAGTCCCCTGGGTCAGACACCATACCGGCACGGACGGGATTGAGCTCGATGTAGCGATAGCAGGTCAGCAGATAAGCCTCGCTATCGATGAGCGTTGCCCGATACCTGCCCTCCCATAGAGCTCCCGTTCGACCGTAGCGCCAATTGAAGTACTTGGAATAGCGGGTGCCCACGGACTGCATCGCACGTGGAATGCTGGTTTCGGTCTGCGGCGTCACCAGCAGGTGGACGTGATTGGTCATCAGCACGTATGCATGCACGAGACAGCCATGCTTCACGCTTGCCGTATCAAGGGACGACAGAAACAACCGGTAGTCGGTCTCGTCGAGGAAAATCGCCGAGCGATTGTTGCCGCGTTGGATGACGTGCTGGGGCTGATCGGGAACGAAGTAGCGGGGGAGTCTCGCCATTCCTTGGCACTCCTGCTCCATGGTCTCGCCAATTGAGTGTAGCAGAAGCGTGGGGTCAGGTAAGTGGTGTCAGACAAAAAGGTGTTGGTGCAACCCCAAAAGTAGTTTGTGTAAACAAAAAAAAAAAC
>CAZPFD010000301.1:0-4434 GCA_964585725.1 uncultured Ectothiorhodospiraceae bacterium
CCTCGGCCTCTGGAGCCTCGGCCTTTCTCTCGGGACGCGCCTTCTCTTCAGCCTCGGGCTCGGCTTTCTCTTCGGCCTCCGGCTCCGCTTTCTGCGCGGCCTTTCCCGCGGCCCCATCGGTGTCCACGCGCGCGATGATCTGCTCGCTCTGCACCGTCGCGCCTTCGTCCTCGACGATCTCCTTCAGCACTCCGGATTGGGGCGCCGGCACCTCGAGCACCACCTTGTCGGTTTCTATCTCGATGAGGATCTCGTCCTGCTCGACCGCGTCGCCCGGCTTCTTCTTCCACTCCATCAACGTCGCTTCGGAGATGGATTCCGCGAGCTGCGGGACCTTGATGTCGACGGTGGCCACTGATTGCTTCCCCTTGTTGTACCGACGATTGTCGTCACCGAGTGCTATGTTTGCGAGCGTTCCGCGAGCGGCACGGGAGACAGCCCGAATCGCTTCTCGTCGTGGGAGGCGATTCGAAGGCAAATACCTTCATCCGGCTGTTCGCGATGGAGAGCGGCAGGTGCTGCCCTGTCTCAAGTTCAGGCGGATTTCTTCTTGGTCTGCACCTTGTGCACCGCCAGCGCATCCTCCACCAGTTGGCGCTGCTGCTCCAGATGGACGTTCAGATAGCCGACCGCCGGCGAGGCCGAGTAGTCCCGGCCCGCGTAGATGAGCCGGTGTCTGGATTTCAGGCTTCCAGCCAGGTGCCGGTGCGACAGCATGAAGAACCATGGGCCCATGTTCCGAGGCTCCTCCTGCGCCCACACGATTTCGCTGGCCTTCGAGTATCTCTCGAGCAGCGCTTCGATGTCCTGCTTGGGGTACGGGTAGAGCTGCTCGACCCGGGCGACGGCGACGTGGTCGAGCTGGTGCTCGCGCCGCTTCTGGAGCAGGTCGAAGTACACCTTGCCGCTGCACAGGACGAGGCGGCTGACCTGCTTCGGATCGATGGGGTCGATCTCGTCGATGACCGTCTGGAAGGACCCGTTCGCCAGATCCTCGCGAGTGGAGGTGGAGAGCCGGTGGCGCAGCAGGCTCTTGGGAGTCATCACGATGAGGGGCTTGCGGTAGGGACGCAGCATCTGGCGGCGCAGCATGTGGAACATCTGCGCCGGATTGCTCGGCCAGCACACCTGCATGTTGTCCTCGGCGCAGAGCTGGAGGAACCGCTCGACCCGCGCCGAGGAGTGCTCGGGGCCCTGGCCGTCGTAGCCGTGCGGTAGGAACAGCACCAGCCCGCACAAGCGGCCCCACTTGGCCTCCGAGGAGCTGATGAACTGGTCGATGACCACCTGCGCGCCGTTGCAGAAATCACCGAACTGCGCTTCCCACGCGACCAGCGTCTGGGGCTCGGCCGTGGCGTAGCCGTACTCGAATCCGACCACCGCTTCCTCCGAGAGGAGCGAGTTGATGATGCGGATGCGCGGCTGCCCCTCGTAGAGGTGCTCGAGCGGCTTGTAGGTCCCGCGCTCCTTCTGATTGTGCAGGGTGGCGTGGCGGTGAAAGAACGTGCCGCGCTCGCTGTCCTGCCCCGAGAGGCGCACCGGGTATCCGTCCTCGAGCAGCGTCGCGTAGGCCAGGTTCTCGGCGAATCCCCAGTCGATGGGGCGCTCGCCCACCGCCATGGCACGCCGCGCTTCGATGATCTTGTTGACCGCGCGGTGGAGCTCGAAGTCCTCGGGGTATACGGTCAGCTTCAGGCCCAGTCGCTCCACGGTCTCGATGGGCACCGAGGTGTCCGCCTCGTCCTTCCAGTCGGCGTCGAGGTAGCGCATCCAGTCGACCATGTACTTCGTGTCGAAGTCCTCGAGAACGGGACGCGACACTTCCTGATCGCCGCTCTCCAGCGCCGCGAGGTAGTCCTCCGCCATCTTGTCGGGCTCGCCTTCCTTGAACACGCCTTCCTCGACCAGCTTCTCTGCGTAGAGCCGGCGCGGGCCTTCCTGCTGGCGGATCTTCTTGTACATCATCGGCTGCGTGACCAGCGGCTCGTCCGCCTCGTTGTGGCCGTAGCGGCGGAAGCACACCAGGTCGATGACCACGTCCTGGTTGAACTCCATGCGGAAATCGAGCGCGAGCTGCGTGACGAAGACGACCGCCTCGGCGTCGTTGCCGTTCACGTGGAAGATGGGCGCCTGCACCATCTTGGCCACGTCCGTGCAGTACAGGGTGGAGCGCGAATCGAGCGGGTCGCTGGTGGTGAACCCGATCTGGTTGTTGACGATGACGTGCACGGTCCCGCCGGTGGCGAAGCCGCGCGTCTCGGAGAGGTTCAGCGTCTCCATCACCACGCCCTGGCCCGCGAAGGCGGCGTCCCCGTGAATGAGCACCGGCAGCACCTGCTTGCGCTCGTGGTCGTTGCGGCGCTCCTGGCGGGCCCGCACCGAGCCCTCCACCACCGGGTTGATGATCTCGAGATGCGAGGGATTGAAAGCGAGCGCCAGGTGCACCGGCCCCCCGGGGGTCTGCACGTTGGAGGAGAACCCGAGGTGGTATTTGACGTCGCCCGAGCCCGTGCCGACGTCGATCTTGCCCTCGAACTCGCCGAACAGATCCTTGGGGTGCTTGCCGAGGATGTTGACCAGAACGTTCAGGCGGCCGCGGTGGGCCATGCCGACCACGAACTCCTTGATCCCCTGGGCGCCGCCGCGCTGCACGATCTCGTCCAGGCAGGGGATGAGATTCTCTCCCCCCTCCAGGGAGAAGCGCTTCTGGCCCACGTACTTGCGGTGCATGTAGTCCTCGAGCTTGCGCGCCGCGGTGGTCCAGCGCAGGATGTCGCGCTTTTTCTCCGGCGTGAAGTCGGGGCGGGCCCGGCAGCTCTCCAGGCGTTCCTGGATCCAGCGCTTCTGCTGGGTGGAGGTGATGTACATGTACTCCGAGCCGATGGTCCCGCAGTAGGTGGACTCCAGGATGTCCAGGATCTCGCGCAGGGTCGCGGTCGAGGGCCCCACCAGGGTGCCGGTGTTGAAGGTCCGGTCCATGTCCTCTTCGGTGAGGCCGTGGTAGGCGGGGTCGAGGTCGGGGACGGCCGGGCGCTCCAGGAGCTTGAGCGGGTCCAGGTGGGCCTGGCGGTGCCCGCGAAAGCGGTAGGACTGGATGAGCTGAAGGACGGCGGCGTGCTTCTGGGCCAGGGTCTCCAGATACGCCGACTCGGTGCCCGCCGCCGCCGGGCTGGCCGGGAGCGCCGCTCCCCGGCTCAGGCTTTCAAAATACCGTCGCCACTCCTGGGGCAGGTCGGCGGAATTCTTGAGGTAGATTTCGTAGAGGTCCTCGAGGTATGCGGCGTTTGCTCCCGAAAGTAGCGAACTCTCCTGCATGGTCGTGCCCGGCGAATTGTCATTTGGATGCTTTTGTTGGCGTGCCGTCGGCCGCGCCTGGCGCGAATGACGATCCATTCGCGGGAATTCCATCGCGACTGCGCTTCCGTTCAGTAGTTTAGCCCATCTGATTGCCCGTGAGTACAAATGTCGGGCCCCATATGCGACCATGGACCGCGCTGGGGCGCCCCCCGGCGGGTGATTGCCGCGCGGGCACAAACAGCCTTACCTTTCCGGCAAGTCTTGAAGGGCAGCGGGAGGCCGGCCCCGCCAGCGTACGGGGGCGCGGAGAACCGTGCCGCCGAGCTCCCTGACTCAGCACCGCGGGGGAGAATCACGGGGGAAAACATGGGAAAGCCCGATACCGTCACGATCACGGACAATGCCACCGGGAAGACCGTGGAATGCCCGGTACTGCGGGGGACCCACGGTCCCCCCGTCATCGACACCCGCGCGGTCCCGGGGAAGCTCGGCTACTTCACCCACGATCCGGGGTTCGCCACCACCTCGAGCTGCCGCAGCCAGATCACCTTCATCGACGGCGAGAAGGGCGTGCTGCTCTACCGGGGCTACCCCATCGAGCAGCTGTCCGAGCACAGCAATTTCCTCGAGGTCGCCTACCTGCTGATGTTCGGCGAGCTGCCCACGCGCGAGCAGTGGGAGCGGTTCAACGTCCGCATCCGCCAGCACACCATGGTGCACGAGGGCCTGCGGCGCTTCGTGAGCGGGTACCGCCACGACGCCCACCCCATGGGGATTCTGGTGGGCGTGGTCGGGGCGCTGTCGGCCTTCTATCACGACGGGCTCGACGTGCACGACCCCGAGGAGCGCGAGGTCTCCGCGTACCGGCTCATCGCCAAGATGCCCACCATCGCCGCCGACGCCTACAAGTACGCCATCGGCCAGCCCTTCATGTATCCGGACAACTCCCTCGGCTACGTGGAGAACTACCTGCGCATGACCTTCGCCGTGCCCGCGGAGCCCTACGTGCCGGACCCGGTCTCGGTGCGCGCGCTCGAGCTCATGATGATCCTGCACGCGGATCACGAGCAGAACGCGAGCACCTCCACGGTGCGCCTCGCGGGCAGCTCGGGCGCCAATCCCTTCGCCTGCATCGCC
>CAZPFD010000302.1:0-4382 GCA_964585725.1 uncultured Ectothiorhodospiraceae bacterium
GGGGTCCTCCCAGGTGCCCGTGATCCTGTAGCGCTGGGCGAAGGAGCGATCGAAGACCTTGGCGTCGAGCAGCTTCTCCGCGAGCCACACCGGCGCCAGCGGCAGGCTCGCGGTGAGCTTGGGGATGACGGTCATGGTCTGATCGTAGGTCTTCTCGACCAGATCGACCTGTCCGTCCACCTCCACCCGCACGCTCGGCCCGCGCATCAAGAGATCCGTGGTGTAGGCGGTGCCCGACACGATATCGAAGGTCCCCTTGATGGTCTCGTAGCGCACTCCCTCGCTGAACAGGTCGCTGAAATCCAGCATCAGCCGCCTGGGCAGGAGCTGCACGGTGAGCAGCCCGAAGAGACGCCCGGTGGTGCCCTTGTCCACCTCGAGCAGGCGTCCCTCGGTGATGCGGAAATCCAGCGTTCCGGTCAGGTGGGCCAGGGTGAACTCGGTGGGCGGGCCCGGCCAGCTGGCGTCGATCCGGATGGTGGTCTTGCCGCCCTCGATGGCCCCGCCCGCGTAGCCGAAGGCTTCGAGCAGGGGGGCCAGCTCGGAGCTGCGCACGTGCAGGCTCGAGTCCGATTCGTGCATCCCCTCGGCATAGCGCCACGTGCCCTGGGCGCTCGCGTCGAAATGGGGCGCGCGAACGGCGAGGCGGTCGATGCGCAGGCCCTGCTCGAAGGGAGAGGCCTCGAGGGTCACGCGGCCGAGCTCGATGTCGTCGTAGACGAGCTGCTCGGAGGCGAAGTCGAGGGCGGGCAGCTCTCGCGGATCGTAGCGGGGGCCGCCGGCGCGCTCCGCGGGCGGGCTCAGCACGAGGTGCTCGAAGCGCAGCACCAGGGGCTGGCGGGGTGCCGGGGCGTCGGGGATGCGCAGGCTGCCGGCGATGCCATCACCCCGAAGCCCGGCCACCCAGGCGCCGCCCTGGGGCGCGGGACGTGCCTCGAGCTGCACCTCACGGAACCACTGGCCGAAGAGGCCCAGGCGCTCGACCTCCAGATCGAGCTCGGTCAGGACCGGGCGCCGGGCCCCGGCCGCGAGGCGGGTCTTGGCGGTGGCGGAGGAGGGCGCGCCACGCAGCTCCCGCAGCAGGCGCGACCATGGCTCCACGGAGAGCTCGGCGCTGCGCCCGCGCACGTGGACGCCGGGGTCCGCGGGCAGTGTCGGTTGCCCTCCACCCAGCTGCACCGCGCCCCGCTCGAGGCTCAGCCCCCCGCGCCCGCGCGCGAATGTGAGCACGGCGTTGAGATCGGCGCCGTAGCGCAGGTGCATCATCTGCCGGCCGTCCGCCTCCACCGCGGCATCGATGATCAGCTCGCGCGCCTCCTCCTGCGGTTTGCCCAGGGGCTGCGGCAGGTCCAGCGCGAGCCCGCTGAGCGAGGACTCCATGTGCAGCTCCAGGGCGCCGTCCGCGCCCTCGGGGAGATGCAGGGCGGCGCCCCAGCGGGTCACGCCGCGCACGCGCGGGAGCAGCGCAGCGAGCGCGCCGTCCTCGCCGCCCGGCGCCCCCAGCTTGCGCAGCTGGGCGCCGATGAAGTCGCGTCCGGCCGCACCTTCCAGGTGCACGCGCACGCGCCGGGCGGGGGGCGGCTCTTGCTCGATGCCCACGGTCACGTCGCGCCCGAGATAGCGCGCGCGAATACCCTCGGCCGAGAGGCCCTCGGAGCCGAAGCGCACGGTGCCGTCGACCTCCTCGAAGGTGACGTCGAGGCGGTGACCGAGCACCCGGGCGTCGGTGAGGTGGACCGATCCCCGGACCTCGGCTTTGCCCTTTCTCTTGTCGCGGTCCAGCGGCAGCGCGAGCTGCAGATCCACGCGCATGTCGCCGCTCGCCTCGAGCTCGGTGACCAGGGGCTCGAGGCGCGCGCGCAAGGGGCTCTCGCGCAGAAACGCGAGTCCGCGCCCGGCATCGCCCCGGACCTCTCCGGAGAGCTCCAGGATCGCGGGCTTCACCGCACCGATACCGCGAATGTGCGCCTCGGCCCCGAGCACCTGCGTGCCCGCGATGGTGCCCTCGCTCAGGCGGACGCTCACATCGCGCCCGTGCGCCTCCAGGGTCCCGTTATACGCCTCCAGGGCCGGCCACTGCGGCGCGTAACGGAGCACCCCCTCGCGGATCTCGGTGTGCAGCTGGAAGGTGCCGTCGGCGGCATCGAACGGAAAGTCGGCGAGACGGCCGTTGATGAGGAGTGAGGCCGACGCGACCCGCCCGGCCTGAAGGGCATTCGCCGCCCAGCGCGCGAACGGCTCCGGCACCACCCGTTGCGGGAGGTAGGCGGGGAGCGCGGGCAGATCCGCCTCGCGCACCTTCGCCACCAGGGTCATGGTCGGGCTCTCGCCCGGTCGCGCGTGCAGCCGCCCCGAGAGGTGGGCGTCGAGATCGGCGTTGGTCATGGCCACCCGCGGCACCTCCAGGCGCCATCCCGCCCCCTCCCGGCGCCACTCGATCTCCCCGCTGACCCGGGCGCCCAGAGGCTCCGCGAACATCCCCGGCCAGCGCGCGTCCAGCCGCTCGGTATCGAGCGCCAGGCGCGCGCGATCGGGCGCCACCTCCAGACGCCCGGCGAGCCCCGTGAGCCCCGGGATGTCGTCGGTGGGGCGGATGCTCACCGCGCGCAAGGCCGCCTGCGCGCGAAAATCGGGCGCTGCCCCCGCCCGCGGTGCGAGTGCGAAGGTGATGTCGCGCAGCTCGCCGCGGGGCGCGAGCCGCATCAGGGTCTGCGCCAGCTCGCCCCGGGGTATTGCGCCCCAAACCAGGGGCAGGACATCGTCGAGGCGCAGGAAGTCCAGGGTGCCGCGGTAGCGGCGGGCGCCGGGGGCGGCGTCAGCGCCGGCACCCATGCGCAAGGTCGCCGCCGAGCGTGGCCAGCGCCCGCGGGGCGTGGTCAGCTCCAGCTCCGTGAGATCGAGCTGCCAGCCCTGGTCCACCCGCCGCACCAGGAGCCGTCCGCCGCCCGCATCCAGGGGCAGCGCACCGTCCCCCGACTCGAGGAGCACGTCGCCGAAGGTCACCTGGCCCTGGATGCGCTCGAGGCGCGCCTGTTGCCACGTGCTCCACAGGTTGAAGCTCCAGGCGCCGCCGGTGAGATCCACCCGGGTGCCCTCGAGGAACGGGCTCCAGAGCCTGGAGGCGATGTCCTCGCCGCGCAGGAACACCGTGCCTGACCAGTCCGCCGAGTCCAGGTCGCCGCGCAGCTCCGCGGCGAAGCTCACCCGTTCACCGAACCCGGCGGGCAGCGCCCCTGTGCCGCTGACCCGGTGGCGCGCGCCGTCGTTGCGCATGTGAACGTTGACGTTGCTCAGGGCCACCGGCTCGAGGCCGGCCTGGCGGTCGTGCCAGGTGACGCTGGCCTCCTCCAGCGCAATCTCGGGCTGGGCGAGCAGCCACGCGCCCAGGCCGCCCCCCGGGCGCCGGCCCGCGATGAGCAAGGTCCCGTCAGCTCGGCGGGTCACGTTGACGCTCGCCCCGCTCACCCCCAGCTCGCCGGCGCGCGGCGATGCGTGCAGCAGCGATCCCAGCAGGTCCAGGGTCACGTGCGCGCGCGCGAAGCGCGCGAGCTCGCTCTCGCCGTCGGGCTCGAGGATGCGCACGTCTTCCAGGCGCAGCACCGGCGTCCAGCCCTGCCAGTCGGCCTCGAGCGCCCCGATGCGCACGCGCCGATCGACCATCTCGCTGACCCAGACCTCCACCTCGGGGCGCAGGGTCTCCACCGCCGGCAGCAGCACCCGCGCCAGGCCGAGCACCACGGCCACCGCGATGATCGTACCGAGCGCCAGCCTGCGCGCGAGCCTGAGCACCGTGCGCCGGGACGAGCGCTTTGCGGCATCTCGTTGCTCGTGCGATGTGGCCACGGGGGAATCACCCATCGGACGGCGGCGACGGGTGCGGATCGCTCCTGGTTATCGAATGCTTCACGGGGCGTGGTCGGGCCGGTTGCGCTTCGCGCGTGCGCAGCGAATCGCGGCGCGCGTGCATGAATTCTAACGGGTCATGGGGGTTGCCGGCTCGCTGGCGGCGGCGTCGCCAGCGCCGACGGCCTCGAGGATTATGGCAAGCGCGGGGGCTAGCGGGGAAGGTCGCGTGTCATCGCCGCATCCGGCTCACATCAGCACGATGTCGTACTGCTCCTGGCTGTAGAGCGGCTCGGTCTGGAGCACGATGGGCTTGCCGATGAAGCCCTCGAGCTCGGCGAAGCTCGCCGACTCCTCGTCCATGAGCTTGTCGATGACCTGGCGCGAGGCGAGCACGAGCAGCTTCTCGACCTCGAACTGGCGGGCTTCGCGCAGGATCTCGCGAAAGATCTCGTAGCACACCGTCTCCGGCGTCTTCACCGAGCCGCGCCCGCTGCACGTGGGGCAGGACTCGCACAGCACGTGCTCGAGGCTCTCGC
>CAZPFD010000303.1:0-4380 GCA_964585725.1 uncultured Ectothiorhodospiraceae bacterium
TGGCCGCCTTCCTCCAGCGTGCGGTGCGCCTCGGCCACCTCCCTCCATGACAGCGTCTCGGTGCGGGTCGTCACCAGCACGCCCTGATCCAGCAGCTCCGAGACCCGGTTCAGGATCTGGCCCTGGCGCTCCGGCGCCACCCCGTACTTGGGGCGCGTGAACATGTACTCGAAAGCGAGCGAGCCGCGGATGTGGAACAGCCCGCTCACGTCCAGCGCCTCGGCCTCCTTGTCCCCCAGGATCACGCAGATCTTGCCCAGCGGCTTGAGGCAGTCCACGAGCTGCGCGAAGTTGCCCAGCGGCGCCGTGCTGAACACGTAGTCGACGCCCTCCAGGTCGTGCTCGCGGAGCTGGGGCGCGAGCTCGCGACGGTGGTCGATGACCGCGTCCGCGCCCATGCGCCGGCAGAACTCAGCCGACTCCTCGCGCGAGGCCGTGGCGATCACGCGCAGGTTGCACACGCGGCGGGCGATCTGGATGGCAATGGAGCCCACGCCTCCGCCGCCGCCGACGATGAGCACGCTCGGCGCCGGGGCGTCGGGCGCGGCGCCGGCGCCCATGGTTTCGATCAGGCCCTCCCACGCGGTGAGCGCGGTGAGGGGCACCGCTGCGGCGTCCTCGAAGCCGAGCGCGGTGGGCTTGCGCCCCACGATGCGCTCGTCCACCGCCACGTACTCGGCATAGGAGCCGGGGCGGGTGATGTCCCCCGCGAAGTACACCGCATCGCCCTGCGAGAAGCTGCGCACCTCCGCACCCGCGGCCGCCACCACGCCGGCCGCGTCCCAGCCGACGATGAGCGGCGGCGTCTCCACCGGCGTGCCCGCCGGGGCGCCGCGCCCGGCGCGCACCTTGGTGTCCACCGGGTTCACCGATACCGCCCGCACCTGCACCAGCAGGTCGCGCGGGCCGGGCGTGGGCCTCGGCACCGTCGCGAAGTGCATCACCTCGGCCCCGCCGTACACCTCCTGCACGACGGCCTGCATCGTTTCTCCCCCTGCGCTCATGCGAGTATCTCCTGGCTCGTTCGTCGTCGATGGTCGGTACGGTCGATGATACTCCCGCACCGGCGCGCCGGGTGCGCTCGGTTTAGAATGGGCGGCATGACGCACCCGGCCATGCTCCAGGGAGGGACGGGCGCTCGCCTGCGCCGCCAGGCGGTCACCCCATCGCGCGCCGTGACGAGCCTCGCCGACGACGTTCTCGCGGGGCTGTTCCGCCGGCCGCGCCGCTTGGCGCCCAAGTACTTCTACGACGCCGAGGGCTCGCGGCTCTTCGATCGGATCTGCGATACCCCGGAGTACTACCTGACCCGCACCGAGGACGCGCTGCTCGCGCGCCACGCCCGCGACATCGTCGCCGCCAGCCGCCCGCGCTGGATGCTGGAGCTGGGCAGCGGCTTCTCGCGCAAGACGCGCCATCTGTTCGACGCCTGCGCGGACCTGGAGGTCGGCGCACGCTATTTTCCGTTCGACGTCTCCGCCGAGACGCTGATGGAGGCCGGCGCGCGTCTCACCCGCAGGTATTCGTGGCTGTACGTGCACGCCCTGGTCGGTGATTACCTGGCGGGGCTGGGAAACGTGTCGCCGCCGGCGGGCCGGGGGCTGGTGGTGTTCCTCGGCAGCACCATCGGCAACTTCGAGCAGCGCCAGGCGCTGGAGCTCCTGCGCGAGGTGCGGGCGCTGGCCGGGGCCCGCGGGCGGCTCCTGCTCGGCGCCGATCGGGTCAAGGCGCCGCATGTGCTGCACGCGGCGTACAACGACGCCGAGGGCTACACCGCGCGCTTCAACCGCAACGTGCTGTGTGTGATCAACCGCGCCCTCGGCGCCGACTTCGATCCGGACGCCTTCCACCACTATGCGCCCTATGATCCGGCGCGCATGCAGGTGGACATGCATCTGGTGAGCGCCCGCGCCCAGCGCGTGCGCTTCCAGGCTCTCGAGCGCAGCCTCGCTTTAGCCGAGGGCGAGCCCATCCACACCGAGGTGAGCCGCAAGTTCACCCGCGAAGGGTTGGAGAGCCTGCTCGCCGAGGCGGGCTTCGCCGTCGAGCAGCACCACGAGTGCGCCGGGGCCGACGCCCGCTACTCGCTCGTGCTCGCGCGCTCGGAGTAGAATCTCGGGTCAGGAGGTGTCCCCATGAAGCTCACCGGCGCGCAGCTCGAGGCGTTCCACCGCGAGGGCTATCTCTTCCTGCCGCAGCGCTTCTCGGCGGAAGAGGTGGAGGTGCTCCTGGCAGAGCTCCCGATCATCTTCGCCCTCGAGCGCGAGGAGGTCTGGCGCGAGAAGAGCGGCGCCCCGCGCACCGCCTTCGCCGCGCACACGTACAACGAGGCCTTCCGGCGCCTGGGGCGCCACCCGCGCCTGATCGAGCCGGTGATGCAGATCCTGGACGGCCCCGTGTACATGCATCAGTTCAAGATCAACGCCAAGGCCGCGTTCGAGGGAGCGGTGTGGCAGTGGCACCAGGACTACGGCACCTGGGCGCGCGACGACCTCATGCCCGAGCCGCGGGCCATGAACATCGCGCTCTTCCTCGACGAGGTGACGGCGGTGAACGGGCCGCTCATGTTCATTCCGGGCAGCCACGACAAGGGCGTGCTCGAGGCCGGCCACGACACGGAGACCACCTCGTATCCGCTGTGGACCCTGGAGCAGGAGACGGTGGCGGCCCTCGCCCGCGAGGGCGGCATCGTGGCGCCGACCGGCCCGCCCGGGTCGGTGATCCTCTTCCACGGCAATCTCGTGCACGCGAGCCCGCCCAACATCACGCCGTTCCGGCGGACCATCGTGTACCTGAGCCTGTGCCACGTGGACAACCACATCCGGCGCTTCAAGCGCCCCGAGTGGATCGCCCACCGCGACTTCACCCCCATCGAGCCCCTCCCCGACGACTGCCTCCTCGCCGTCGAGCAGGCGTGAGGAAGGCCTCAACTCGCTCCGGCGCGGGTCGATAGAGCCTGCGAGAGAGGCCGGGATCGACCCCGGCGCCCGATATCACCCCCGCAGGATCGACTCGTGCACTGGCGACTTACCCTCGGCGTGGCGGCTGCAGCGGCACTGCTCGCGGGCTGCGCCGGCGCCCCGTCCACGGCACCCGCCCCGGCGCCGTCTCCCGAGCGCGCCGAGCCCTCCGCGCCGCCGCCCTCGGCCGCGGCTCTGTACCGGGAGCTGAACGCGGTGCGGGCGCGTGCCGGGATGACTCCCCTGCGCCGCAATGCGCCTCTGGAGCAGGCCGCGCGCAGCCACGCGCGCTACCTGGCCGCGCATCCCCTGGACAACGCCTGCAACGCGAGCCACGGCGAGGAGCCGGGCCGGCCCGGCTTCACCGGGCGCTGGCCGTGGGAGCGGGCGTACGCGGCGGGATTCGAGAGCCGGGACGTGCGCGAGAACGCGTGGTGCCAGTCGGCCCGGGGCTCCGATCTGTCCGGCGTGGAGGCGCAGGCCCGGGACGTGATCCGGCACATCATGTCGGGCATCTACCACCGCTTCGGTTTCCTGAGCTTCGATCACGACGCCGTCGGCATCGGCGAGGCGACGGGTACGGGCGGCGCCCGGCGCGAGCAGGCCTTCGTGTTCAAGACCGGCAACAGCGGCAAGCATGCGTTGTGCGCGGGTCCGGACGCGATGACGGTGGGGGCGGGCAAGTACTACACGAACGTCTGCCGCAGCGAGGGGAAAGCCGTGGACGTGAGCATGGAGGCGAGCGCGGCGGCGGAGGTGGGTGCTTCGAATCCGCCGCTGGTGCTGTGGCCGCCGGACGGGGCGGCCGGCGTCCCTCCGGTGTTCGCCAACGAGATCCCCGACCCCCTGCCGGACTACCGGTTGTCGGGCTACCCCGTGAGCATTCAGTTCAACCCCTATCGGGAACGCCGCATCGAGCTGCTCGACTTCCGGGTCTACCGCGAGGGCAGCAGCGAGCCGCTGAGCGCAAGGGTCCTCGACGCGCACAGCGATCCGCACGCCAAGCTCACCCGCTTCGAGTTCGCGGTGTTTCCGCTGGTGCGCCTGTCCTGGGACACGCTCTACCGGGCGGAGGCTACCTACCGGGTCGACGGCGCCTGGCAGAAGAAGACCTGGGGCTTTCGCACCGCGCGTCCGGCCGCGCCCATGTACACGGTGGGCACTGGCAAGCCGCGACTGCCTGTGCGTCCCGGGGTCACCTACGCGGTGTACGTGCCGCCGAGCTCCGTGTTCCCCACCGTGGAGGATGTGGAGTGGCGTTTTCCCCAGGGCATGCACATCGACGTGCAGCACTACGACGTCAACACGCTGCTGCTCGGCGTGGACGGGGCCTACGGGGATCGCGCCGTGTTTCTCCTCGACGGGCGCGAGGCGTTCGAGCTGGAGGTGGCGGCGCAGGACGACGCGCGCTGATCGCACG
>CAZPFD010000304.1:0-4348 GCA_964585725.1 uncultured Ectothiorhodospiraceae bacterium
GGCGGGCATCGCCGCCGCCGGCGTCGATGTGCGCCTGCTCGGACCCATGCCCACTCCGGCCATCGCCTACCTCACCCAGACCCTGCACGCCCAGGCCGGCATCGTCATCAGCGCTTCGCACAACCCGTACCAGGACAACGGGATAAAGTTCTTCTCCTGCGACGGCACCAAGCTGCCGGACGCGATGGAGCTCGCCATCGAGGCCGGGCTCGAGAAGCCGATGACGACGGTGAGCTCGCGCGAGCTCGGCAAGGCGGACCGCGTGGAGGATGCGGCCGGGCGCTACATCGAGTTCTGCAAGAGCACGATACCCTACGGCACGAGCTTCCGGGATCTCGAGATCGTGGTGGACTGCGCTCACGGCGCCACCTATCACGTGGCGCCCAACGTGTTCGAGGAGCTCGGTGCGCGCGTGCACCGGATCGGCGTGCACCCCAACGGGCTCAACATCAATGACGGCTGCGGAGCGACCGATCCGCGCGCCTTGCAGCAGGCGGTGCGCGAGCGGGGCGCGGACGTGGGCGTGGCGTTCGACGGCGACGGTGATCGCGTGATCATGGTGGACCACCGGGGCGAGGTGGTCGACGGAGACGAGCTTCTGTTCATCATCGCCGAGGCGAAGCGGGCACAGGACCAGCTGAACGGCGCGGTGGTGGGGACGGTCATGAGCAACCTCGGCCTGGAGGAGGCGCTGAGCAGGCACGGGATCGAGCTCAAACGCGCCAAGGTCGGCGACCGCTACGTCCTGGAGCTGATGATCGCCGGCGGCTGCACGCTGGGCGGGGAAACCTCCGGGCACATCATCTGCCTGGATCGTATGAGCACCGGCGACGGCATCGTCTCCGCGCTCCAGGTGCTGGCCGCAGCCCGCAGCGCGGGCAGGCCGCTGCACGAGCTCAAGCGTGGCATGCGCAAGTATCCTCAAAGCATCGTCAACGTGCCCATGGAGCGACGCGTCGATGTGACGCGGTTGCCGCGGGTGCAGGAAGCGGTGCGCGCGATCGAGTCCGAGCTGGCCGAGGAGGGGCGCGTGCTGCTGCGCTTGTCGGGCACCGAGCCGCTCGTGCGGGTGATGGTCGAGGGGCGCGAGCGCGAGCGGGTCGAGTCGCTGGCGAGGCAGCTCGCGGGCGCCGTGGAAGAGGCGCTGGGGCGAGCGACAGGCTAAATGCGTGAGCCGAGATGCAAAACGCACCGGCTCCGGGGACGGTGCGCCGTAGCGATTTCCGCACGGGTATCCAGGGGGATGTGATGCGCCGGGCGCTGGTGGCGGGCAACTGGAAGATGAACGGGACCCTGGAGACGGTGCACTCGCTCATCGGGGGTATCCTGGTGGGCGCGGGCCAGGTCAAGGCCGCCGAGCTCGTGGTGTGCCCTCCCTTCGTGTATCTGGAGACGGTGTCGCGCCTGATCGCGGACAGTCCCCTCGTGCTCGGCGCACAGAACGTGTCCCACGAGAACCCCGGCGCTTTCACCGGGGAGATCGCCGTATCCATGCTCGAGGACTTCGATTGCCGTTACGTCATCGTCGGCCACTCGGAGCGGCGCGCCCTGTACGGGGAGAGCGACGAGCGGGTGGCCGCGAAGTGCGCCCAGGTGCTGCACGCGGGCCTCACGCCCGTCGTGTGCGTCGGCGAGACCCTCGAGGAGCGCGAAGCGGGCGAAACCGAGCAGGTCATCGAGCGCCAGCTCGCGAGCGTCATCGCCACGGTGGGCGGAGCCGCTCTCGGCCGAGCGGTGATCGCCTACGAGCCGGTATGGGCCATCGGCACCGGGCACACGGCCACGCCGGAGCAGGCCCAGGAGGTGCATGCATTCATTCGCGGGCGTATCGCGCGCGAGAATGCGCAGGTGGCCGAAGGTCTGCGAATACTGTACGGTGGTAGTGTAAAATCCGCGAACGCGGCAGCGCTCTTCCGTATGCCCGATATCGACGGCGGGCTCATCGGAGGAGCGTCCCTCAAAGCTCAGGAGTTTCTTTCCATCTGCACGGCGGTTGGTGCGTGAGATGTACGCGGTGATCATCGGGATTCACGTCCTCGTGGCGCTCGGGTTGATCGGGTTCGTGCTGTTGCAGCACGGCCGCGGTGCCGACGCGGGCGCCGCCTTCGGGGCCGGCGCTTCGGGGAGCGTCTTCGGCAGCCGGGGCCCGGCCACCTTTCTGAGCCGGACCACGGCGATCCTGGCGGCGGTTTTCTTCTTCACCAGTCTGTCGCTCGCCTGGATGAGCACCCGTCAGGTCGGACCCGAGAGCGTGATGGAGCGCGTGCAGCAGCCCGCGCAGCAGAGCGCGCCCGCGCCCGCCGAGCCGTCGGATCTCCCGGAGACTCCATCGGTCCCGCCGTCGACCGCGCCTTCGGACGTGCCCGAAGCACCGCCGGCGCAGGAAGGCGGCTGATGACGGCGCCGGCGTCGCCTGCGCTATAATGACGCGCCGGCGGGGTTATTGCCGATGTGGTGGAATTGGTAGACACGCTGTCTTGAGGGGGCAGTGGCCTTAGAGCCGTGCCGGTTCGAGTCCGGCCATCGGCACCATCGCAAGTCAACGCCGACTCGTGATCACGGGCGTCGGCTCATGGCTCCTCCTGGGAGCATAAGCGCCTGATTTGATTTGATTTCCCGGAGGGTCGGCCTTGACAGCACATGGGGCCTGACCTAAAGTGCCGTGCCGGAGCGGCGAGGGCTGGGGTCAGAGCTAGCGGATGCTGTCCAACTACCTCCCTGTCTTGATCTTCATCCTGGTCGGACTGGTGATGGGCTCGGTGCTGATTGCGGTCGGCTCGGTGCTCGGTCCCCGCCGCCCGGACAGCGAGAAGCTCTCGCCCTACGAATGCGGTTTCGAGGCCTTCGAGGACTCGCGCATGAAGTTCGACGTGCGCTATTACCTCGTCGCCATCCTGTTCATCATCTTCGACCTGGAAATCGCCTTCCTCTTTCCCTGGGCCGTCGCCCTGAAGGACATCGGGCTCGTCGGCTTCTGGGCCATGATGATCTTCCTGGTGGTGCTCACCATCGGCTTCGTGTACGAATGGCGGCGCGGGGCGTTGGAATGGGAATAGAAGGGATCCTGGAAGAGGGCTTCGCGACCACGACCGCCGACAAGCTCATCAACTGGGCGCGCACGGGGTCCATGTGGCCGGTGACCTTCGGGCTCGCGTGTTGTGCGGTGGAGATGATGCACGCCGGGGCCGCGCGCTACGATCTGGATCGCTTCGGCATCCTGTTCAGGCCCAGCCCCAGGCAATCGGACGTCATGATCGTGGCGGGCACCTTGTGCAACAAGATGGCTCCCGCCCTGCGCAAGGTGTACGACCAGATGTCCGACCCGAAATGGGTGATCTCCATGGGATCGTGCGCGAACGGAGGGGGCTACTACCACTACTCGTACTCCGTCGTCCGGGGATGTGACCGCATCGTGCCCGTGGACATCTACGTGCCGGGTTGCCCGCCCACGGCCGAAGCGCTGTTGTACGGGATACTTCAGCTGCAAAACAAGATTCGGCGCACGAACACCATCGCGCGCTGACGGAGGACGGCGCCGTCCCCCGTTCGCCGTGAGCTGCGGCGCCGGTGCGCGCAGGCGGGGCGCCTTGTTGCGCGTGCGCAAGCGGTCGTTCTCTTCGGGTGGAGGGTATGGAGGATTCAGTCGAGGCCCTGGCGGCCCGCGTGCGGGAGCGCTTCGAGGACAAGATCGCGCGCTCTCGCATCCAAGCGGGGCAGCTGACGATCGAGGTGCCGGCGGCGCATATGCTGGAGGTATGCCAGCGCCTGCGCGACGAGCCGGCGTTCGACTTCGCCCAGCTCATCGATCTCTGCGGGGTCGACTACCTCAGCTACGGGGTGGCGGAGTGGGAGACCAGCGAATCGGCGACCACGGCCGGCTACTCCCGAGGCGTGGAGCGGCGCGATGCCTCGGTCCGCCCCTGGCAGGGCCCACGCTTCGCAGTCGTCTACCAGCTCTTGTCCATCCGCCACAACGAGCGCCTGCGCCTGCGCACCTACGCGGAAGGAGATCCGCCGCGGGTGTCCTCGGTGGCGGACATCTGGAACTCGGCCAACTGGTACGAGCGCGAGGCCTTCGATCTGTTCGGGATCATGTTCGAAGGTCATCCGGACCTGCGACGCATCCTGAGCGATTACGGGTTCGTGGGACATCCGTTCCGCAAGGATTTCCCGCTCATCGGCGAGGTGGAGATGCGCTATGACCCGGAGAAGCAGCGGGTCGTCTACCAGCCGGTGAGCATCGAGCCCCGGGTGACCGTGCCGCGCGCCATCCCCCGAGACCAGCGCTACACCGAGGAGGCCGAGCGGTCCAAGGGCGATGCCTGAGATCCAGAACTACACGATGAAC
>CAZPFD010000305.1:0-4316 GCA_964585725.1 uncultured Ectothiorhodospiraceae bacterium
GCGTGCGCTCGTGCACGTAGGGAACCACGATGTCCATGCTGGCCTGCGTGATTACCAGGGGCCCGCCCGCGAGGACCAGCCGCTCGTAATCGAGCCCGCTCATCAGCACGTTGACGCCGCGGCCCACTTCGCCGAGAACGTTCTCCTCGGGCACCTCGCAGTCGTCGAAGACCAGCTCGCAGGTGTTCGACCCTCGCATTCCGAGCTTGTCGAGCTTCTGGGCCGTGGAGAAGCCCGGAAGGCTCTTCTCCACGATGAAAGCCGTGATGCCGCGCGGGCCCGCCTGGGGATCGGTCTTCGCGTACACGACGAGCACGTCGGCGTCGGGGCCGTTCGTGATCCACATCTTGTGGCCGTTCAGTACGTAGCGCTGGCCCTTCTTCTCCGCGCGCAGGCGCATGCCTACGACGTCCGAGCCCGAGCCCGTCTCGCTCATCGCCAGCGCCCCGACGTGCTCGCCGCTGATCAGCTTCGGGAGATAGCGCTGCTTCTGTTCCTCGTTGCCGTTGCGCCGGATCTGATTCACGCACAGGTTGGAGTGGGCGCCGTAGCTCAGGCCCACGGACGCGGATGCGCGGCTGACCTCCTCCATCGCGACCACATGCTCGAGATAGCCCATTGCGGCGCCGCCGTACGCCTCCTCCACGGTGATGCCGAGAATGCCCAGCTCCCCCATCTTGCGCCAAAGGTCGTGGGGGAACTCGTTATCGCGATCGATATCGGCGGCGCGCGGCGCGATCTCGTCGGCGGCAAACCGTGAGACCGACTCGCGCAGCATGTCCGCCGTCTCGCCGAGGTCGAAGTCGAGGGAAACAGGTCGATTGGAAATCATGTCCGATGATCCACTGCTGGGTTGTCATTCGCCATTGTCCGGCTTGCCGTGCATGGTCATCAGCGTCTGCAGCAGCGTGGCGCAGGCCACCTCCTCGCTGCCCTGCTGTGCGAGGACGTCGGCGCGGCACACGACCAGCGTGCGTCCGGCCCGGACCACGTGACCCTCCGCCACCAGACGCTCTCCACGGGCGGGCGCGAGCAGGTTCAGCTTGTACTCCACCGTGAGCACGCTGGCGTCGGGGGGCATCAGGGTGTAGCCGGCGTAGCCCCCGGCGCTGTCCGCGATGGTGCCCACCACCCCGGCGTGGATGTAGCCGTGCTGCTGGGTCAGCTCGGGCCGGTAGGGGAGCGCAATGCGGCAGTAGCCCGGACCGACCTCGACGAGCTCGGCGCCGAGGTGGGTCATGATGCGCTGGCGCGCGAAGCTCGCGCTGACGCGCTCGGCGTAGTCGGGATCCCGGGGTCGGAAGCTCATGCGGGGAGCCCTCTGGGTGGAGGCTTAGCTAGCCTATATGACGTTTACGTAAACGTCAAGTCAAGCGTCCGAGCGTCCGTTCCCCCCCTGCGGCCGGGTGCTCCGGGTCTTGTCCGCCAGCAGGCGCTCGCACTGCGCTTCGATGTCGTCGAGCTCGCGCAGGACGGCTTCCAGGTCCTCGCGCTGCCGCAGCAGGGTCTGGCGCCGCTGGTGGATCTTCGCGATGAAGTACCGGAGCTGGCTGACCTCTCCGCCGGGGGCGTCGTACAGATCGAGGATGCCCCGGATCTCGCTGAGGGAGAAGCCGAGGCGCTTGCCGCGGAGGATGAGCTTGAGCCGGGTCCGGTCGCGGGTCGTGTAGACCCGGTTCTGTCCGCTGCGCCCCGGGGAGAGCAGTCCCTGGTCCTCGTAGAAGCGGATGGTCCGCGGCGTGACCTCGAACTCGCGGGCCAGATCTCCGATGCTGTACACGCTGGTCATGGGCGACCTTGCTCCGAACTCCGGAAACCGCCAGGTGCAGGCTACCTGCCTTTTACGTAAAGGTAAAGACGAACGACCGCTGGCACGACCGGGGGAGTCGCGGGATTAGAATTATGTTCGTGGGAGGGCTTGAACCCTCAAACGGCAACCTGATTGCCCGCAAGCCCGGGCTCGCTGGCCCGGGAAGCGATGGCTCAGTTTCGTCGTCGTGAGGGGTGGGAATGAGGGGCCCACGATCTTTTGACGTTTACGTAAACGTCATATAGGCTTATCGGTCTGCGCGCGACGCGTTTTCGCGTACCAAGGAGAACCCGCCATGGCTCAGCCCGCACTGGCGCGACAGCAGCTTCGGCGCAAAGCGCCCGAGACCGCGTTCCCGCTGCGCTTCGTGACCGCTGCCAGCCTCTTCGACGGTCACGACGCCGCCATCAACGTCATGCGGCGCATCCTCCAGTCGTCCGGTGCCGAGGTCATCCACCTGGGTCACAACCGCTCGGTGACGGAGATCGTCACCGCGGCGCTGCAGGAGGACGCCCAGGGCATCGCGGTGAGCTCCTACCAGGGCGGCCACGTGGAGTTCTTCAAGTACATGGTGGACATGCTGCACGAGCGCGGCGGCGAGGACATCCGCGTCTTCGGCGGGGGCGGAGGCGTCATCGTCCCCGACGAGATCAAGACGCTGGAGGCGTACGGGGTCACCCGCATCTACCACCCCTCGGACGGCCAGAAGCTCGGCCTGAAGGGAATGATTCGCGATGTCATGGAGCGCTGCGAGCCGCCGCCGGCGCCGGATGTGGCCCTCGACCCGGCCCGCCTGGGCGATGATTGGCGCCTGCTCGCCCGGCTCGTCAGCGCCATCGAGCATGGCACGCTGCGGGAAACGGAGCTCGCGCGGCTGCGCGAGCTGGCGCAGGCCCGCAAGGGCCCCCCGGTCGTGGGCATCACCGGGACGGGCGGAGCCGGCAAGTCGTCGCTCACCGACGAGCTGATCCGGCGCTTCAGGCTCGACTTCGAGGACGGCCTGCGCATCGCCATCCTGGCGGTGGACCCGTCCCGGCGCAAGACCGGGGGTGCGTTGCTCGGGGACCGCATCCGCATGAACTCCATCTGGCATCCCCACATCTACATGCGCTCCATCGCGACGCGCCTGTCCGAGACCGAGGTGCCCGAAGCGCTGCCGGACGTGCTCTCGGCGGTGCGGCTCGCGGGGTTCGACGTGGTCATCATCGAGACTCCGGGCATCGGCCAGGGCGACGCGGGCATCGTGCCGCTGGTCGACCTCTCGCTCTACGTGATGAGCCCCGAGTTCGGCGCCGCCACCCAGCTCGAGAAGATCGACATGCTGGACTTCGCGGACCTGGTGGCGATCAACAAGTTCGACCGCAAGGGCGCCAAGGACGCTCTGCGCGACGTGCGCAAGCAGATGCAGCGCAACCGCGAGGCATTCGGCTCGAGCCCGGAGCAGATGCCGGCGTACGGCACCATCGCCTCGCGTTTCAACGACGATGGTGTCACCGCGCTGTATCAGGGGCTGGTGCGCGCGCTGCGCGAGAAGGGCCTGGCCGAGCTGCCCGAAGGCCGGCTGGCGCCGGTCCGGCGCCATCACTCCTCGGACGCCACCGCCATCGTGCCCGCCAGCCGCGAGCGCTACCTCGCCGAGATCGCGGACACGGTGCGCGACTACCATCGCACCGTCGACGAGCAGGTGCGGCTCGCCCGCGAGCGCCAGCAGCTGCGCGAGGCGCAGCGCATGCTGCAGGAAGCCGGCGAGAATGCTTCCGCGCTCGACATGCTCATCGAGAAGCGCGACGGCGCGATGGATCCACGGGCCCGCAAGCTGCTCGAGATATGGCCGAGGATTCGGGAGAGCTACGGCGGCGAGGAGTACGTGGTCAAGATCCGCGACCGCGAGGTGCGCACGCAGCTGCGCCACACCACCCTCTCGGGCAGCAGCATCCCGAAGGTGGCGCTGCCCAAGTACGAGGATCAGGGCGAGCTGCTCAGGTGGCTGCTCGAGGAGAACGTGCCCGGCAGCTTCCCCTACACGGCGGGTGTCTTCGCGTTCAGGCGCGAGGGAGAGGAGCCCACGCGCATGTTCGCCGGCGAGGGTGATCCGTTCCGCACCAACCGGCGCTTCAAGTATCTGTCCCAGGACTCGGAGGCCAAACGGCTGTCCACGGCCTTCGACTCGGTGACCCTCTATGGCTTCGACCCCGACGAGCGACCGGATATCTACGGGAAGGTAGGCAATTCCGGCGTCTCCATCGCCACGCTGGATGACATGAAGGTGCTCTACGAGGGGTTCGACCTGTGCAGCCCCACGACCTCGGTGTCGATGACCATCAACGGTCCGGCCCCCACCATTCTCGCGATGTTCCTCAACACGGCCATCGACCAGCAGCTCGAGAAGTTCGAGCAGGACAACGGGCGTCCGCCCACCGACGAGGAGATCGACAAGATCAAGGCGTGGGCTCTGGAGACGGTGCGCGGCACCGTGCAGGCCGACATTCTCAAGGAGGATCAGGGC
>CAZPFD010000306.1:0-1726 GCA_964585725.1 uncultured Ectothiorhodospiraceae bacterium
AGGCTGCCCGGTGGTGATCAAACCGGCCAGCCAGACACCCTACTCGGCGCTGGCTCTCGCCGAGCTGGCCGATCGCGCCGGCTTCCCCAAGGGCGTGCTCAACGTGCTCACCGGGCGCGCCGGCGAGATCGGCGCAGAGCTCACGGCCAACCCCGTCGTGCGCAAGCTCTCCTTCACCGGCTCCACGGAGACGGGCAAGCTGCTGATGAAGCAGTGCGCGGACACGGTCAAGAAGATCTCTCTCGAGCTCGGAGGCAACGCCCCGTTCATCGTCTTCGACGACGCCGATCTGGATGCCGCGGTGGCGGGGGCCATCGCCTCCAAGTACCGCAACATGGGCCAGACCTGCGTGTGCGCCAACCGCATCCTGGTGCAGGACGGCGTCTACGAGGCCTTCGCGGAGAAGCTGGCCGAGGCGGTGCGCGGGCTCAAGGTCGGGCCCGGGCTGGAGGAGGGCGTGCAGCAGGGCCCGCTCATCGACATCCGGGCGGTGGAGAAGGTCGAGTATCACATCCGCGACGCGCAGGAGAAGGGCGCACAGGTGGTCGCGGGCGGCGCCCGTCATACCCTGGGCGGGACGTTCTTCGAGCCCACTGTCCTCGCCAACGTGACCGAGGCCATGGTGGTCACTCAGGAGGAGACTTTCGGACCGGTGGCGCCGCTCTATCGCTTCCACGACGAGGAGGAGGCGATCCAGATGGCCAACAACACCCGTTTCGGGCTCGCATCGTACTTCTACAGCCGCGACATCGGCCGCATCTGGCGTGTGGCGGAGGCGCTCGAGTACGGCATCGTCGGCATCAACGAAGGCATCATCTCCAACGAGGTGGCTCCCTTCGGCGGCGTCAAGGAGTCCGGCATCGGGCGCGAGGGCTCGAAGTACGGCATCGACGAGTTTATCGAGGTCAAGTACTTGCGCATGGGCGGCCTCGACGCCTGAGACGCCGCGGGCGAACCCGCATCTCTCACCGCCTCACCGCCTGCGTGGCTGCGCGCGTGACGCGTGCAGCCAGGCACCACTCTTGATCCAGATCAAATCCCGGGCGCAAGCGTTTCCGCTACTCTTTGCCGGGACAGATGCACGCCGTCCGGGAACCGGCATGAGCCGCGTCATCGATCAGTTGCACCGCGATCATCAGAACGCGTCGCGTCTGCTCGACATCCTCGACGAGTACCTCCTCGCGCTGCCCGCGCAGAGCACGCTCGACCACATTCGCATGCTCGACGTCATGCGCTACATGACGGACTACCCGGATCTCTTTCATCATCCCCGCGAGGATCTGGTGCTGCAACGCCTGGTCAAGCGCGACCCGCAGGCGCGCGAAGCCGCCCACGACATACTCGAGGAGCACCAGCTGATCGCCGAGAAGGGCAAGCGCTTCTGGCAGCGCTTGCGCGCCGCGGTGCACCTCCCGGATATCGCGACGGGCGAGCTGGCGGAGCACGGTCACGAGTACGTGACCACCATGCGCCATCACATGAGAAAGGAAGAGTCCTTGATCTTCCCGCGGGCGCAGGAGGTCCTGACCGCGACCGATTGGACGGAGGTCGAGGATACGATGGCGGCTCGGGGAGATCCCTTGTTCGGAGAAGAGGTGGAGGCCGAGTACGAGGCCCTCTACCACTACATCAACGCCCTGAGCGAGGGATCCACCGAACGCTGACGGAAAGGAGGGGTCAGGAAAGGAGGGGTCAGGTCTTGCAATGCCGCATCCCGCCGCGTGAC
>CAZPFD010000306.1:1736-4294 GCA_964585725.1 uncultured Ectothiorhodospiraceae bacterium
ATGCCGCATCGGATTGTAACGCCCGGTCACGCGGCGGGAGGCGCCATTGAAAGACCTGACCCCTCCTTTCCGGCATTGCAAGACCTGACCCCTCTTTTGACCCCTCCTTTCCGTCACGCCAGCAGCCAGCGGCGCACGGTGTCGATCTGGGCGGGGTCCATGAGCATCGGGGCATGTCCGACGCCCTGCCACTCCACCAGCTCGGCGGGTGGACCGCGGCGGCACATCTCGCGCGCCGTGTCGGGCAGCAGCAGGTCGGACTCGCGGCCGCGCAGCACCAGCACCGGGCAGCGCACGGCGTCCCACACGCCCCAGAGGTCGATATCCTCCAGCGGTGCGGCGCGCAGCGGCGTCGCGATCCCCGGGTCGTAGGCCAGGGCGTATCCGCCTTCCGCCAGCTCGCGCGCCCCGCAATGCGCCAGGTGCGCCCACTGCTCGTCGCTGAGGGGCCCGAAGGGCGCGTGAATGCGGCGCAGGTAGGCCTCGAGCTCGGCCAGCGTGTGGAAGCGGGGATCCGTGCCCACGTAGCTCGCGATGCGCTCCAGGGCCGCCTTGGGCACGAAGGGCCCCACGTCGTTGACCACCAGCCGCCGGATGGGCGAGCCGGGCTGAGCGGCGAGCATCATGCCGATGAGCCCGCCCATGGAGGTGCCGACCCAGTCCACCGCCTCGGCGTCGAGCCGCGCCAGCAGCGCCGCCATGTCAGCGCAGTAGGTCGGGTAGCCGTAGTCCGTCTTGACTGCGAGCCACTCGCTCTCCCCGCGTCCGGCCACGTCGGGGCAGACCACGCGCCGTTCTGCCTCGAGCGCGGCCGCCAGGGGGTCGAAGTCGCGCCCGTTGCGCGTCAGTCCGTGCGCGCACACCAGGACGCGCGCACCGGGATCCCCCCATTCGGTGTAAGCGACCCGGTGAAACCCGTGAGGGCCCAGGCTCAGGTAGCTCTGCTTGCGCAATCACGCTCTCCTCGGGGCGGAGGACGCCTGCGGCCGCCTGGAGGCGGAACCGCCTTCCCGTCCGGGCGCCCGAGTATCTCGCGAAGGGGGGCGAGGGCACAACCGCTTGCTTTGCGGTGGCGTACGGGCCCTGTAGTACAATGACGCGCCAGGAGCCGGCTCTGCGCGCCGGGATCGGCGCAAAGACGCCGTGGCTCCGGAGAACACACAAGGAGAGGAAGGAGAAACCGCCATGAATCTACGCAGATTCCACTCCAAGGCCGTTTCCGCGGCCCGCGTCGCCGTCGCCCTCGCCGCGACGGTCACGGCGCTGGCCCCGGTATCGGCGCAGGCGGAGATCAAGATCGGTGCCCTGATGCCCATGACCGGCGATCTTCAGGCCTACGGGACGACCTCGCTGAACGGCATCAAGCTGGCCGTCGAGGAGATCAACGCGGCCGGCGGAGTCCTCGGTCAGCAGGTATCCGTCGTGGTCGGCGACACGCAGACTCAGCCGCAGGCGAGCATCGACGCCGCGGAGAAGCTGGTGTCGGTCGAGGGCGTGGTCGGCATCATCGGTGCCCTGTCCAGCGGCAACACCATCCCCGTGGCCAGGAGCGTGGCCTCGCGCCTGCGGGTGCCGCAGATCTCCAGCGCATCGACCTCGCCCACCATCACCGGGCTGGATGACAACGACTTCCTGTTTCGCTCGGTGCCTTCGGACGCCTTCCAGGGCGTGGCCTTGGCCGAGGTGACGCGCAAGCACGACTACGGCAAGCTCGCGGTCATCTACATCAATAACGACTACGGCGAGGGTCTGGCGCGAAGCTTTGCGAATGCGTTCGGGAACGCGGGCGGCCAGATCACCGGGTCGCTGCCCTACGAGATGGGCAAGGCGTCCTACCGCGGCGAGCTCTCCCAGCTCTCCAAGGGCGCGGAGGGTCTGGTGCTCATCGGTTATCCCGAGAACGGCGTGACCATCCTGCGCCAAGCGCTCGAAGGGGGCTACTTCGACAAGTTCGTGTTCACCGACGGCATGAAGGCCCCCGAGATCATCGACGCCATCGGCGCCAAGTACCTCAACGGCTCCATCGGCACGGTGCCGCAGGCCCGCACCGACACCGGCACGTACAAGCGCTTCGAGGCCGCCTATCGCGAACGCTTCGGAGAACTGCCGCCCAAGCCGTTCATTGACACCGCCTTCGACGCGACCATGGTACTGGCACTGGCCATCGAGAAGGCGGGCAAGACCACCGGCACGGCGGTGCGTAACGCCCTGCGCGAGGTGGCCAACCCGCCCGGCGAAACGCTCGGCCCCGGCGACTTCGCCGAAGCGAAACGTCTCATCAACGAAGGCGTGGAAGTCGACTACGCGGGGGCGTCGGGCTCCATCAACTTCGACGCCGCCGGTGACGTCAGCGGCACCTTCGCCGAATGGGCGATCGTCGAGGGGGAGATCAAGACCCTGCGCATCTTCGAGCCGCAGATGTAACCGCCTGCCGCAGCTTCGGCTGCACAGAAAGACCCGGGGCCCCGGCCGCGGGTCTTTTTTTTGGTTCTTCGCGGATTTTCGGGAAACCTTGCCGACGAGCTTCCTTGGAGATGGGTCCCGGCGGTATGTGCAGC
>CAZPFD010000307.1:0-4269 GCA_964585725.1 uncultured Ectothiorhodospiraceae bacterium
TCGCTGAAGTAGCCGGCCGCGCGCTTGGCCTCGATCTCGACGCGCGCATCGTCCGGGATCAGCTCCTCGGGGATGGGGACGCGGTTCACGATCTCGATGCCCTGGCGCACCAGCGCGTCGTACTTGAGGTTGCTCATGGAGACGAGGTGGTCGATGCGCTTGACGCCGAGCCAGTGCAGCACGTCCGGCATCAGCTCCTGAAAGCGCACGTCCTGAACGCCGGCCACGCACTCGGTGCGCTCGAAGTAGCGCGTCGCGCTGTCGCCTTCGTGATGGCGCTTGCGCGCGTTGTAGACGAGGAACTTGGTGACCTCACCGAGGGCCCGGCCCTCCTTGCGATTGTAGACGATGATCCCGGCGCCGCCGGCCTGGGCGGTGCGCACGCACACCTCGATGCCGTGCGTGAGGTAGGGACGGCAGGTGCAGATGTCGGAGCCGAAGACGTCCGAGCCGTTGCACTCGTCGTGCACCCGGCAGGCCACCTCGCGGTCCGGATCGGTGACGGCGTCCAGGTCGCCGAAGGCGTTGACGGTGACGCCCCCGATCGGCGGCAGGAAAAGGTGCAGATCGGGCCGCGTGACCAGCTCCGGGAACATGCCGCCGGTCTGCTCGAACAGGCTGCGGCGCAGGACCCCCTCCGCCACCCCGCAGCGCTCGGCGACGCCGGGCAGATACCAGACCGGCTCGATGGCCGCCTTGGTGGTGTTGACTTCGCCGTTGTCCCTCAGGACGCGGCCGTCGGCCTTCAACCGCCCGGCCCCCATGGCCTCGCGCAGCTCGGGCAGAGTGAGCCGCGCCCGGGTGACGGCGATGGTCGGACGGATGTCCCAGCCTTGCGACAGGTAATCGGCGAACACCTCGCTCGTCATGTGCCCGAAAGGATCCAGGGAGACGATGAGATGCGGATCCGCCCACTGCGGGTGCGGTCCGATGGGCACGGCCGGCGACGTGTCGGTGAGATCGGGCCGGTGCACGGCGCTCAGGCTTCCGGCGGCGATGGCGAGCGCCCGGTAGAGCGCATAGGAGCCGGCGTGGGCGCCGATGACGTTGCGCCGCCCGGGGTCGGTGAACGTGCCGATGACCGGCCCTCGCTCCAGAGGATCCGCGGCGCCCCAGTGGATCGGCACCGGTTTCTGACTGCCCCGGGGGTGCGAGGTCAAGACGATGTGGCGGGGCGGCCGGTTGTGCTCTCTCATCTCGTTTCCTTCCCGGCGGACAATCCGCTGGATACGTGCCGTTGCACGGCGGTGATCCGGGCCGTGAGCGGCACGCGACGGCGCGGAGCCCACCCTTGGCCTTCGCGTCAAAACGGGATAACGTGTTTCGGGCGCGGGTGGCTAACTTCCGGAAAAACTTATAATGATAGGGGTCATGGGCCATTTTTCAAGCGCTCGAGGGAGGCCGGCAGCGATGCCATGCTGAGCCGCCGGAGCACCGACGATCTGTGTGTTCTCGGTTGGCGCGAATGGGTCTCGTTGCCGGAGTTGCGCATCGCCCGCATCAAGTGCAAGGTGGACACCGGCGCGCGCACCTCGGCGCTGCACACGTTTTTCATCGAGCCGTTCCGCGAGCGCGGCCGGGAGCGGGTGCGCTTCGGCATCCACCCCTACCAGCGACGCACCGACGTGGAGCGGGTATGCACCGCGGACGTGCTCGACGAGCGCATGGTCGCCGACTCGGGGGGGCACCGCGAGCGACGCTTTTTCATTCGCACGTCCATCGTCATCGGCGACCAGTCCTGGTCCATCGATGTCAGCTTGACCGATCGCGACACCATGCGCTTTCGCATGCTGCTGGGGCGCACGAGCATCCAGGGGCGCTGTCTCGTGAACCCGGGCAGGTCGTATCTGGCACCGAAGCCGCCGCGCTCGCTCAGGGCCCGATCACGGCGGGCCAAGGATTGACCGTCAAGGGGGACCAACCGGACCCATGAAGATCGCCATTCTGTCGCGCAACAAGAAGCTCTATTCCACTCGCCGCCTGGTCGAGGCCGGACAACAGCGCGGCCACGAGGTCCGCGTATTCGACCCCCTGAAGTGCTACATGGACATCGCCTCGCACCGGCCGAGCGTTCACTACAAGGGCGAGGAGCTCGAAGGCTACGACGCGATCATCCCCCGCATCGGCGCCTCCATCACCTTCTACGGCGCGGCCGTACTGCGCCAGTTCGAGATGATGGGAGCCTACCCCTTGAACGAGTCGGTGGCCATCACCCGCTCGCGGGACAAGCTGCGCTCGCTGCAGATCCTCGCGCGCGCAGGGATCGGCCTCCCGCTGACCGGTTTCGCGCACTCCACCGACGACACCCAGGCTCTGATCGAGCTGGTGAACGGCGCGCCGCTCGTGGTCAAGCTGCTGGAATCCACCCAGGGACAGGGGGTCGTGCTCGCCCCCACACGCAAGGCGGCGGAGAGCCTCATCGACGCGTTCCGCCAGCTCGATGCCAACTTCCTGGTGCAGGAGTTCATCAAGGAGGCGGGCGGCGCCGACATCCGCTGCCTGGTGGTCGGCGACAAGGTGGTGGCGGCCATGCAGCGCCAGGCCAAGGAGGGCGAGTTCCGCTCCAACCTGCACCGCGGCGGTACGGCGAGCCTCGTGAAGCTGACCCCCGAGGAGCGCTCAACGGCGGTGCGCGCCGCGGGCAAGATGGGCCTCAACGTATCCGGCGTCGACCTTCTGCGCTCCAACCATGGCACCGTCGTGCTGGAGGTGAACTCCTCGCCCGGGCTCGAGGGGATCGAGAAGGCCACCGGCAAGGACGTGGCCGCCATGATCTTCCAGTTCATCGAGAAGAACGCCAAGCGCGGCAAGACCCGCACGCGAGGCAAGGGTTGAGCTCTTCGCGCAATAGCCGGCAAATGCAGCGCTCGGCCTGCTCGGCCTGGGCGGCCCCGGGGCACGCACCGCTCCGTCGAAAGCTCCCGGCTCGGGCTTGCGACCTCGACCAATCGCGGGGCCGAGCCGTGCAGCACCGCGCTCTCGCCGGCTTCGGCAGAGCAGCGGTTGCGGCCATTGGTGAGTGCCGGGTTCTCGGCCCCGCCGCGCGGGAGCTTGCGACTGCGCGGCACATACCCCGGGGCCTCGTGAATCGAGCCTTGGTGAAACCCTCGGCCCCTTGGCGAGTGCTTTCGTTCCCGGGCGTTGCGCGAAGAGCCCGAGGATGAGGAGATGAGCAAGGAGCTGATTATCGGCGGCAAGCGGATCGCTCCGCGCAGCCGGGCGACCGTGGATCTGCCCGTGCCCCAGCTCTACACCCACACCGCCATGACCATGCCGGTGCACGTGGTGCGCGGGCGCGAGGACGGCCCCCATCTGTTCGTGTGCGCGGCCATTCACGGCGACGAGATCATCCGCCGCCTGGTCCGGCGCCCGCCGCTGAAGCGCCTGCGCGGCACGCTCCTGGCCATCCCCATCGTGAACGTGTTCGGGGTCATCCACAACTCGCGCTATCTGCCGGACCGGCGTGATCTGAACCGCGTGTTTCCGGGCTCCGAGCGGGGCTCGCTCGCCGCACGCATTGCGCATCTGTTCATGCGCGAGATCGTGGACCAGTGCACGCACGGCATCGACCTGCACACCGGCGCCCTGCACCGGGCCAATCTGCCCCAGGTCCGCGCGCGCCTCGACGACGAGGCGACCGCGGCGCTCGCCCGCGCCTTCGGCGTGCCGGTGCTGCTGAACTCGGATCTGCGCGACGGCTCGCTGCGCGAGGCCGCCGCCGAGCGCGGCATTCCGATGCTGCTCTACGAGGCGGGCGAGGCGCTGCGCTTCGACGAGTTCAGCATCCGCGTGGGCGTGCAGGGCGTGCTCAACGTGATGCGCGCGCTGGGGATGCTGCCCCGCCGGCGCAGCGAGAAGCCGCGGGCACGGGAGCCGTTCGTTGCGCGCTCGAGCGCATGGATCCGGGCGCCCCAGAGCGGGATCTTTCGCGGCGCCGCACCCCTGGGCGCCCGCGTCAAGAAGGGCGACGTGCTGGGCGTGATCTCGGACCCCTTCGGCGAGTCGGAGTCCGAGGTCCGGGCGCAATCGGGTGGCGTGATCATCGGGCGCGCCAACATGCCCCTCGTGCACGCGGGCGAGGCGTTGTTTCACATCGCGCGCTTCGAATCGGCCCGCGAGGTGGCGAGCGAGGTCGAGGCGTTCCAGAGCGATCACGAGGAAGCCATCGCGACCGCGCCCGAGCCGCCCATCGTCTAGAAAAGGGGACATTCCGGTTCCTGATTACCCATGAGACTCAGCTATGCCCTGCCGGGGCGGGGAGCCACCGCG
>CAZPFD010000308.1:0-4253 GCA_964585725.1 uncultured Ectothiorhodospiraceae bacterium
ATTTCCAGGCCCGGCGCATGCAGGCGCGCTGGCGCAACCCGGAAACCGGCAAGCCGGAACTGCTGCACACGCTGAACGGATCGGGGGTCGCCGTGGGCCGGGCGCTCATCGCCATCATGGAGAACCACCAGGACGCCGAGGGGCACATCCACGTCCCGGAGGTGCTGCACCCGTACATGGGCGGCGACACGGTCCTCGGTGCCTGATCAAGCGTTTTTCTTTCAACGGCCTCCTGGTCGGCCCGTCTCCACGGAGGTCGGGCTCGAGCCGAGCGGTGACTGCGAAGTGAAGGCATCGGACGCTTTCGGAATTCCCTTTGCCGCCTCCGGACGGAGGGGCTCCTGATGCGCCCGCGCACCGCCCGCGCGCTGGTCTGGCTGCTGGCCCTGCTTCCGGTGGTGCTGTTCGCGCTGGCCCTCGAGGGCCGCGATCTCGCCTCGCCCGCGCTCTTCCTCAACGCCGCGGGGCGCCTGAGCGGCATCGCCGGCCTCGCCTTGTTGCTGCTGGCGGCCGCCCTGAGCGCGCGCGTGCCGGGCTTCGATCAGCCCTTTGGCGGCCTGACCAAGCTCTGGCAGACCCATCATCAGCTCGGCGCCTGGTCGCTGATTCTGGTGCTGGCTCATCCGCTGCTCCTGGCCCTGAGCGCCGGCGCCGGCGGCGTTGGAGCGGCGGCAGCGACTCTGGTTCCGCCGCTCTCGGACCTGGCCAGCTGGAGCGGCTGGCTGGCACTGCTGTTGATGATGGTGTTTCTGGCGCCGAGTTTCTCGTTTTTCGGCCCTCCGAGATACGAACGCTGGAAGCGCATTCATCGGTTGGCCGGTCCGGCCGTGGTGCTGGCGTTGCTGCACAATTTTTGGTTGGCGCGCAGCCTGCCGTTCTGGCTGGATGTGGTCATCTGGGGTGCTTTGGCCGCACTGGCGGTGGGGGCGGTCGTTTGGCGCTTCGTGTTCTCCCGGCGCATGGGCCGGCTCGAATACCGCGTCAGCGGCGCGGTACCGGTGACCAACAACGTCGTCGAGCTGACCCTGCAGCCGCGCGGCAGGCCGTTACGTTATCAGGCCGGCAATTTCGTGTATCTCACCGTTTACGATCGCACGCTGGCCGCCGGCCACGGGGAGGAGCATCCGTATACCCTGTGCTCGGCGCCGAAAGAGCCCGACCTGCGCATCGCTATCAAGGCGCTGGGAGACGCCAGTCGAGCCATTCAGTCCATTGAGCCGGGTAGCCGGGCGACCGTCGAAGGGCCCTACGGGCGTTTCTTCAACAACCCCGACCGCGTGGAAACGCCCGAGCTGTGGATTGCCGGCGGCATCGGCATCGCACCCTTTCTCGGGCGCATGCGCCACCTGCAGCAACAGCGGCAGCCGGCGGATGTGTGCTTGATCTGCTGCGTCCAGGACGAGGCCCGGGCGATCTATCGGGATGAGATCAATGCGCTGGCTGATGCCCTGCCTGGTTTCCATCTGCGCATGCATTATTTCTATCGGGAGGGTCCGGTCAGCATGCAGTACCTGGAGAGCGCCTGTGCCGACTTCAGGAGCCGGGAAATCTACATCTGCGGTCCGACCCCGCTCAATAATCTGATACGCAAGCACGCCGCACACGCCGGCATACCGTCATTGCGTATTCAGTCCGAGGAGTTCGAGCTGCTATGAAGAAAGTGGTCTACACGGCGTTTGTCGCATTCTGGTCCTGTGCGCTGACCATTGTCTCCCTCAATGCCATGTCCCCCGAGAACGGAGCCGAGGGTAACGGTAATGGCGTATCAGTCTATACACTGGCCGACGTTGCCGAGCACGACGACCTGGATGATTGCTGGATGGCGATCGAAGGCAAGGTCTATGATTTCACCGGCTATATCGACGAGCACCCGACGCCGCCGTCGGTTCTCGAGCCCTGGTGCGGAACGGAGGCCACCGAAGGCATGCGCACCAAGGGTTACGGCCGCGACCACTCGAGGCGCGCCTGGGAGAGGGCGAAAGATTTCCTGATCGGCGAGCTTGCGGCCGAGCAGGCGTCCCCGTGACGCCTTGGCCGACGTGCCGTCATTCGCCCTTCAGTGCGCGGGCCAATGCCTCGATGTGCGCCGGCGTGATCCCGCAGCAGCCCCCCGCGATGGTCGCCCCCGCAGCGCGCCAGCGCAGGGCCTGGTCGGCGAAGTCGCGGGGCGCGATGTCCCTGAAAACCCAGATCGGCATCTCGAAGCGGCCGGCCTCCGGATACGCACCGACGGGGCCGCTCCAGACGGATCTGATGATCTCGAGAGATTCGCCGGTCGTCGAGATTTCGTTGTGCATGACCAGGGCGGCATGCGCTCCGGTGTCCATCAGGCCGCGCACCAGCTCCGACAGAGACCACTCATGGTTCGCGAAGCTCACGAGCTCTCCCGAGTCGTTGCGCTCCACGGACATGCCGACCCACACGGGCAGGCCCGTGGCCACCGCCGCCTCGGTCGCCCACAGGGACACCTCGAGGTCGCGCATCATCTCCATGATGATCAGATCGCAGCCGGCCTCGACCAGCACGTCCACCTTTCTCTGATAGAGAGGCTTGACGCGGTCCGGGCTCCACCGCTGATCGGCTACGCGATCGGCGCCCCGCGCCACCGCCGGCATCACCGAGCACGAGCCCGCCACCGCGACCGGCGACGTCGCCGCCTCCGAGACGGCTTCGTGCGCCAGCCGGACCGCCGCGCGGTCGATGTTCTCGATCTCGTCGTCGCGCCCCAGGCAGGAGAACGACAACGGGCTGGAAGCGTACGTATTGGCGGTGATGACGTCGGCGCCCGCCCGTATGTAATCCGCGTGGACCGAGCGGACCGTTTCGCCGTGAGTGAGGTTGGCCATAGCGCACCAGACCTCACCGTCCATTGCCACGCCCCGCCTCTGGATCTCGGTGCCGGTCCCGCCGTCGAGAATGACGATCTCCTGCTCGGCGAGCTTGCGCGCGATTGGGCTGTACATGCGGGAACACCCTCGTGATGTTGACCGGCGGAAAAAGGTTCTTCGCGGATTTCCGGGAAATGGGCGGTTCGTCGGGCCGACGCTGGGTCCCGGGGTATGCGCCTCCTCGTCGCAAGGCTTCCCGGAGATCCGCGAAGAACCCAAAAAAAGAACCCCGGGACGGTGCCCGGGGTTCTGCGCCTCTGGCGCTTCTCCTCCTACCCCTCTCAGTTGTTCTTCGTGCTTTCCGGCACGAGGGGCGTCGTTTCCACTGCCTTTTTTATTCTTCTCCGCCGAATGCGCCCAGGAGGTGCAGCAAGCTGAGGAACAGGTTGTAGATGCTCACGAACAGCGTGATGGTGGCCATGATGTAGTTGGTCTCGCCGCCGTTCACGATCTGGCTGGTCTGATACAGGATCAGCCCCGACATGAGCAGCACGAACATGGCCGACACGGCCAGCGACAGCGCGGGAATGCTGAAGATGGCCGCGCCCAGCCCGGCCAGGAAGGCGACCAGGATGCCCACCATCAGGAACCCGCCCATGAAGCTGAAGTCCTTGCGGCTGGTGAGGGCGTAGCCCGAGAGCCCGAGGAAGATCACCCCGGTGCCGCCGAAGGCCATCATCACCAGCTCCGCGCCGTTGGAGAACATCTGCAGATAGGCGCTGATGATGGGCCCGAGGGTGAGCCCCATGAAGCCGGTCAGCGCGAAGATGAGCAGCAGCCCCCAGGCGCTGTCACGAAACTTGGCAGTGAGGAACAGCAATCCGAAATACCCGACCAGGGTGATGATCAGCCCCGGGTGGGGCAGGGACAGCGCCATGGACGCGCCCGCCGTGGCGGCACAAAACAGCAGCGTCATGGCGAGCAGCGTGTAGGTATTGCGGATGAGCTTGTTGGTGGATACTACCGCTTCGCGCGGTCGTGCAATCGCGTATTCGTTGGCCATGCTGAGGCTACCTCCTACCTGGCAACCGGGCGCCCGCGCCCGGCCGAAGCCTTGGACCGTCTGCCCGGGATCATACTGCAACCGGGACCCGTATGCAGCCTGATGTGGGGCCGGGAGGCCCGGGTTCAAGCGGTCCGGGCGCGGGCCGGACCGGGCGAGCGGCCGGCCGAAGGCCTTCCCCGGGGCCTGTATCAGGCCTGCACAGGGGCTCCGGCATGGCCCCGCCGGCGGCCGGGGTTTGTGGCCACTGACCTTTTCGCTATCCTCCAGCGGTGGAGGGTTGGCCGAGCGGTCGAAGGCACCGGTCTTGAAAACCGGCAGGGCGCAAGCCCTCGGGGGTTCGAATCCCTCACCCTCCGCCA
>CAZPFD010000309.1:0-4192 GCA_964585725.1 uncultured Ectothiorhodospiraceae bacterium
GGCTCGGATCGCCGCCTCCGCCTCGTCGCGCGTGAGCTCACCCAGCTTCTGGTACACGATCTGCCCCTCGCGGTTGACGAGCACGGTGAACGGCAGGCTGCCGATGCGGTTGCCGTAAGCCTTGCTCACCTCGATCGCCGGAAGCTGTCCAATCAATACGGGGTAGTCCATCCCCGTCTCGACCACGAAGTCCGCCACGTTCTCGCGCTCGTCGATGGCGACCCCCACGATCCGAAGACCCCGATGGGCGTAGTCATCCTGGATCTGCATGAGCATCGGGATCTCCTCGCGACACGGCGGGCACCAGGTCGCCCAGAAGTTCAGCAGCAGCAGGCGTCCGTCCCACTCGCCGACGCTGCGCAGCTCGCCGCGCTGATCCGGCAGCGCGAACTGCGGGCGGGGGCGCGGCAGCTCCGGCAGCTCCATGACGCCCGCCGCCGGCGCAGGCGCGGCCGGGGGTGCCTGCAGGTACCCGCGCAGGAGATAGCCCGCGGTCGCCGCGGCCCCGCCGAGGACCACACACAGGGCGACCCACAGAAGGGTACGCGGAGGAGCACCCATGGGTCAGCTCAAGGCGTCCCGGGCGTGGGCGTGGAAGGCGCGCGCATCCATGAAGCCCACCAGGCGGTAGCGACTTCGCTCGGCCCCGTCGGCGCCGAAGAACAGGATGGCCGGCGGACCGAAGAGCTGAAAGCGCTCGAGCAGGGCCCGGGCCTGCTCGTCGTAGGCGGTGACGTCGCTGCGCAAGAGCACGGCGTCCGCCAGCACCGAACGCACCTGCGGGTCGGAGAACGTGTATCGCTCGAGCTGCTTGCAGGTCACGCACCAGTCCGCGTAGTACTCGAGCACCACCGGGCGCCCGGCGGCAGATGCGGCAGCGAGCTGAGCCTCGAGGTCCTCGAGGCTGCTCACCGGCTTGAACGCGGGCGCCCGCGCCTCACGCTCGCCGGCGGCGAAGGAGACACCGTGGAGCGGTTGCAGCGGATCCTCGCCCCCGCCGGCAGCACTCACCACGAGAACTGCGGCGTACGCCGCCACGGCCAGCCCGGCCGCCTTGCGCAACCGCTGCCACCCGCTCGGGCGCGCGGGCAGAGACCCGAGCATCCCGAGGTGGACGGCCGCGCCGACGAGCAGCGCCGCCCACAGCAGCAGCGCCGCCCAGCCGGGAACGATGCGCTCGAGCAGATACACCGCCACCGCCAGGAGCATCACGCCGAACACGGCCCGGATCTGCCGCATCCAGGCTCCGGCGCGGGGCAGGAGGTGCCCGGCGGAAGCGCCGGCGATGAGCAATGGCAGCCCCATCCCGAGCGCGAGGGTGAACAATGCGAAGCCTCCGAGCACCGCGTCGCCGGTGTGCCCGATGTAGATGAGCGCGCCCGCGAGGGGAGCGGCGACGCACGGGCCCACGATCAACGCGGAGAGCAGGCCCATGATCGCCGCCCCCGCATAGGTTCCCCCGCGCTGGCGCGCGCTCAGCTCGCTCAGCCTGCTCTGCCACGCGCTGGGCAGCTGAAGCTGGTAGACGCCGAACATCGCGAGCGCGAGCAGCACGAACAGCGCGCTGAACGCGCCGAGAACCCACGGGTTCTGCAACGTGGCCTGGAGGTTCTGCCCGAAGAGGCCGGCCGCCACGCCGGCCCCCGCGTAGGTCACGGCCATGGCGAGCACGAAGGCACCGGACAGGCCCAAGGCCCGGCGCGTGCTGACGCCCGTGCCCTGCCCCACGATGATGCCCGAGAGGATCGGGATCATCGGAAACACGCAGGGGGTAAAGGCGAGCAGCAGCCCGAAGCCCAGGAACATGGCCATGATCAGCCACGGGCTGTCCGCCGCCAGTGCGCGGGCGATGCGATCCTGCTCGGAGAGCACGCCCGCCCCGGGGCCTCCCTCGCCGCCGGCGCTGCTCGCGGCGGCGGGCAGACTGAGCGCCACCTCCCGGGTCATGGGCGGATAGCACAGCCCGGCGTCGGCGCAGCCCTGGTAGTGCAGGCGGAGGGCGACCTCGGTGGGCCGCGGATCGGTGCGCTCGAGGGGAAGCAGGGCTTCGGCCTCGTGGTAGAGCACGGCCACGCGCCCGAAGAACTCGTCACGCTTGATCTGGCCGGGCGGCAGGCGCGCCGCGGCGAGCTTGGCGCGCCCGGTCTCGCCCAGCTCGAAGCCGAGCTTGTCCCGGTAGAGATAGTAGCCGTCGGCGATACGCCAGCGCGCCACCAGCGTGTGCGCGTCGCGCACCTCGACGCTGGGCACGAAGGCGATGTCGGGATCCAGAAACTCGCTCTGCCCGTCCCCGACGAGGGCCTGCCCGATGCCGGACGGGCTGCCCGCAGGCGCCGCCGGCGCTGCGCTCGCCGCCGGGGCGACGTCGTGGTCGGCCGCCGCCGGTCCGGCCAGAACCAGCGCCGCCGCCAGGATGAGGAACAGTCGGTTCACGGCGTCACGTCGACGGAGCTGGCGATCCAGGTGAGATAGTCCGACAGGCCGGCACCGATTGGGACATAGATGATCTCGGGAAGTTCGTAGGGGTGCCGCGTGCGGATGGCCCGTTCCACCTCCGAATAACGGCTGCGATGGGTCTTGGCCACCAGCAGCTGCTCCTGCTCCGAGTCGACCCGCTCTTCCCACCAGAAGAAAGAGCGCAGTCCGGGGATCACGTTCACGCACGCCGCGATGCGCTGCTCGACCAGAGCCCTGGCAATGGCGTCGGCGGTCTCGGCATCCGGGCACGTGGACAGCACCAGGCCGTACGACGAATTCTCGGCTGTCATGATGACTCCTTCGGGTCCTGACCTGCGGAAATTTAGGTCCTGCGCGGCACACACCCCGGGACCCGTTTCCGTTTCTGCGCGTCGCCGCGGTCGCCCGGTAATCGGCAGAAGCAAGCAACGAACTTTAACTCCGCGGAGCGCCTGGAGCACGCTGAGCGCGGGGCCAGCACCTTCCCGCCCTTCCGCCCCGGCAAGAGTCCCTGCTAACGTGTGCCCATGTTCCGCTGGCTGCTGCTCCTGTTCCTCGTCGTCCCCCTGGTCGAGATCTACGTGCTCATCCAGGTCGGGACCGTGGTCGGCGCGTTCCCCACCGTGCTGCTGGTGGTGCTGACCGCGGTGCTGGGCGCCGCCCTCATGCGCCTTCAGGGCTTCTCGACCCTGGCTCGCGTGCAGGCGAGCCTCAACCGCGGCGAGATCCCCGCCACCGAGCTGGTGGAGGGCGCGATCCTGCTGGTCGCCGGCGCGCTCCTGCTGACTCCGGGCTTCGTCACCGACGCGGTGGGCTTCGCGTGCCTGGTGCCCCCCTGGCGCACGGCGCTGGCACGCTGGCTGCTCGCACGGGGCATCGCCCGCTTCCGCGCGGAGGCCCAGGCGCAGGCCCGCGCGCGGCGCGGGCCCGGGGAGCGCGACAGTCAGCGGGGGCGCGTCATCGAAGGCGAGTACCGCCGCGACGAGGACCGGTGACCACCTGCTTGATGCTCGACCATGAACGGCCCTCACGGGTCGGGCAGCCCTCGCTCCGGGCTCCAGCTCCCCTCGGATTGCGCTCCACTCTTGACATCACAAGGCGCGTCCCTATTATTAGCACTCACTCAAGGCGAGCGCTAACAACTTGGCGCGGCGGGCGTTCCGACCCGGCGCGTGCGTTGGTCCGGATTCAGGTCGGATAAGGAAAGAGTAGGAGAAACCCATGCAGATACGTCCGTTGCACGATCGCGTCATCATCAAGCGCGAGGAGGAGGAACGCACTTCTCCAGGCGGGATCGTCATCCCCGACACAGCGGCCGAGAAGCCGATTCGCGGCAAGGTCACCGCCGTGGGCCACGGCAAGGTGCTCGAGAACGGTGAGGTCCGTCCTCTGGACGTGTCCGTCGGCGACCGCGTGCTGTTCGGCAAGTACGCCGGCACCGAGGTCAAGGTCAACGGCGAAGATCTCCTGGTCCTGCGCGAAGAGGACATCATGGGCGTCATCGAGAGCTGACCCGCTCGGCGAATCGGTACCGGGAGCAACGCGCAAGTATTGTAGAAAACGGGAGTGTCAGCGATGGCTGCAAAAGAAGTGAAGTTCAGCGATGACTCGCGTCAACGCATGATGAAAGGCGTCAATGTCCTGGCCAGGGCGGTCAAGGTGACGCTGGGCCCCAAGGGCCGCAACGTGGTGCTCGAGAAGAGCTTCGGCGCGCCGACCGTGACCAAGGACGGCG
>CAZPFD010000310.1:0-4183 GCA_964585725.1 uncultured Ectothiorhodospiraceae bacterium
TCCGTGCTTCGTGCACGGCGGGCCGTTCGCCAACATCGAGCACGGATGCAACTCCGCGGTGGCCACCAAGGCCGCCCTGCGCCTGTCCGACTACGTGGTGACCGAGGCCGGCTTCGGCGCCGACCTCGGCGCGGAGAAGTTCTTCAACATCAAATGTCGCAAGGCGGGTCTGACGCCGAGCGCGGCGGTCATCGTGGCCACGGTGCGCGCGCTCAAGATGCACGGCGGCGTGGCCAAGGACGACCTGGGCAAGGAGGACGTCGACGCGGTGCGTGCGGGGTGCGAGAACCTGTCGCGGCACGTGCGCAACGTGAAGAGCTTCGGTGTGCCCGTGGTGGTGGCGGTGAACCGCTTCAGCGCCGATACCGAGGCGGAGCTCGACGCCGTGCGCGACGCCGCACGCGCGGAGGGTGCCGAGGCAGTGATCTGCTCGCACTGGGCCGACGGCGGCGCCGGCGCCGAGGCGCTGGCCGAGCAGGTGGTGAAGCTGGCGGAGAGCGGGCAGGCCAAGTTCAAGCCCTTGTACGAGGACGAGCTGCCGCTGTGGGACAAGATCAGGACCATCGCCACGCGCCTCTACGATGCGGCCGACATCAGCGCCGACAGCCGCGTGCGCAACCAGATCAAGAACTTTCAGGACAGCGGCTACGGCCACTTCCCGGTGTGCATGGCCAAGACCCAGTACAGCTTCTCGGTGGATCCCAACGCCAAGGGCGCACCCTCGGGGCACGTGGTCCCCATCCGCGAGGTACGGCTCTCGGCGGGGGCGGAGTTCATGGTGGCCGTCTGCGGCGACATGATGACCATGCCCGGCTTGCCCAAGGAGCCTGCCGCGAACAACATCCGCATCGACGAGAACGGCTACGTCGTTGGTCTGTTCTGAGCCCGGGGAGGATCAACCACGAAGGACACGGAGAGCGCGAAGCAGGATCTCGAAGTAGGGTATACAGCGCCCGGGAAGGCAACGCACCCGAGTCGCCGCTAGCCGTATGGTGAACCTTCGCGAGCCTGATGCTCTTCGTGGTTCGTTCTTCTTGGTCTACCGCGCGCGAACTCCGGCCTCGGGCGCGCTGGGCAAGCGCTGCGCCGAAGGAGGCCGCCTGCCCTGACGAAAGGAGACATGAACCTGTCGCAACCACACGCTCAGGCAGCGCCCCTGCGCTATCTGCGCTCGCCCTATGTGGTCCTGTTCGCGGGCGCCACCGTGCTCGCGCTCAACATGGGCATACGTCAGACCTTCGGTCTGTTCCTCGAGCCGATGACCGAGGCGCTGGAGGTCGGGCGCAGTGCGTTCTCGCTGGCGGTGGCGGTGCAGAATCTGCTCTGGGGCTTGCTGACGCCGTTCTGCGGTGCGCTGGCGGATCGCTGGGGCGGCGGTCGGGTCATGGCCGCGGGCGGTGTGCTCTACGTCGTCGGTCTGGTGGTGATGGCGCTGGTGCAGACGCCCCTGGGCATGCACCTCGGAGCCGGCGTGCTCACCGGCGCGGCCGTCAGCGCCAGCGGCTTTCCTCTGGTGCTGGCGGCGGTGGCGCGCGCGGCGCCCGAGCACCAGCGCAGCACCTGGCTGGGCGTCGCCTCGGCCGGCGGCTCCGTGGGGCAGTTCCTGCTGCTGCCCGGCACGCAGGTCTTGATCGGTGGCTTCGGCTGGTCGCAGGCGTTGCTGGTCCTGGCGCTGGCCGCCGCCTTCATCGTGGTGCTGGCGGTGCCGCTGTCCGGCAAGCCGCGGGCCGGACTCGGGCTCGCCGCGCAGAGCCTGGGCGAGGCGCTCGAGGAAGCGCGTCGCCACCGGGGCTTTCTGCTGCTCAACGCCGGTTTCTTCGTGTGCGGGTTCCACGTGGCGTTCGTCGCCACGCACCTGCCCGCGTACATCGGGAGCAGCGGTCTGTCCTCGTTCGTGGGTGCGACCGCCCTCGGGCTCATCGGATTCTTCAACATCATCGGCGGACTTCTGTCGGGGTATCTGGGCGGGCGCTATCGCAAAAAGCATCTGCTCGCCGGCATTTACCTCGCGCGCGGCGCCGCCATCGCCGTGTTCATGAGCGTGCCCATGACCGAGCTCACCGTATGGACGTTCTCGTCGGTGTTCGGGCTGCTATGGCTCAGCACCGTGCCTTTGACCAGCGGCCTCGTGGAGCAGATCTTCGGCCATCGTTACATGGCGACGCTGTTCGGCATCGTGATGCTGAGCCACCAGATCGGCGCTTTCTTCGGCGCCTGGCTGGGCGGACTGAGCTACGACCTGACCGGGTCGTACGCCGCGGTGTGGCTGCTCGCCGTAGCGCTGGCGCTGGCGGCCGCGGCCCTGCACTGGCCCATCGCCGATGCACCGCTGAGACGCGCCGTCCCCGCCGCCGAGGCCTGACGCGAAAAAGATCAACCACGGAGGTCACAGAGGATCGCACAGAGGACACAGAGAAAAGGTAAATCGAAATGTAGCTACTACGGCCACTACTCCTCGCTTTTTACACTATTAAGTTTTCCTCTGTGAACTCTGTGCGAACTCTGTGTCCTCTGTGGTTAGATCTTTTCCCTTTTGCTCAGGAAAGTCCGGGCAGCTTTTCCAGGTCGTCGTCGATGCTGTAGTAGTCGCCGGCGTCGGCCACGAATACGTGGCGCGCGGTCTTGAGACCCGTCGGCGGATCGAGCGTGCCGGCGGCGATGGCGATGCCGTCGGAGCTCAGACGATCGAAGAACAGGCTCGCGCCGCATTCGCTGCAGAACCCGCGCCTCGCTTCGGGTGAGGAGCGGTACCAGCGCAGGCCCCGATCCTCCTCAAACTCCAGAGTGTCTTGCGGTGCGCGCGTGTACGCCGCGAAGTGTCCGTGGGTACGCCTGCACTGGCCGCAGTGGCAGTTGAGCACGTCCCTCAGCGGGCCGCGCACCCGGTAGCGCACCGCGCCGCACTCGCAGCGCCCGGTCAACATCCGATTCTCGCTCATCAGTCAGGTCCTTTCGCTTGCAAAAGATCTACCACAGAGGGCACAGAGGATTTTCACAGAGGACGCAGAGGAAGAGAGAAAGTGAAACACGATAAGAGTTCGCCGCGGCAACTCAATCTGGCCATTTTCACTCCATATCTTTCCTCTGTGTACCTCTGTGCGACCCGCTGTGTCCTCTGTGGCGGATCCTTTTTCGTAGTGCGCGATTCACGAGTTGCGCCCGCGGCGGCTCACCAGGGCCACGCCGGCGAGGATCAGCGCGAGGGCGGTGACGGCCTCGAGGCCCGGGCGCTCATCCAGGAGCGCGACCCCCCACACGACGCCCAGCACCGGGATGAGGTAGTTGACCTGGGAGTACACCGTCGCACCCAGAGTGCTGATCAGGCGGAAGTAGATGAGGGTGGCGACGCCGGTGGGCAGGATGCCGAGCACCACCACCGCCAGGACGGATGCCGTGGAGGGGGACAGGGCCCAGGGGCGTTCGAACACCAGGGCCGCGGGCAGAATGAGCACGGTGCCGGCCATGGTGGCGCCGGCTGCCATGACGCGGCCCGGCAGGCGCACGAAGCGGCGCACGAAGATGGTGGTCACGGCGTAGCCGACGGCTCCGGAGAGCACGGCGAGCTGCGATACCACCGCGCCGCCCAGACCGGCGAGCGCCTTGGGGCCCACCAGCGCGATCAGCCCGGTGAGGCCCATGACCACGCCCGCGACCCGGCGCCAGGTGAGCGGCTCACCGGAGGTGAAGAAGTGCGCGAGCACCGCGGTGGCTACGGGCATGATGCCCATGAGGATGGCCGCGAGACCACTGTCGATGCGCTGCTCACCCCAGCTGATCAATGTGAAGGGCAGGGCGTTGCCGAAGAACCCGACGAACCCGAACATGCCCCAGGCCTCCAGGGTCATGGGGATGCGGTGGCCGCTCCACGTCGCGTAGGCGAGCAGCATGAGGGCCGCCAGCGCCAGCCTGCTGGCCGCCATGGTCATCGGGGGCACGGTCTCCACGCCCACCTTGATGAGCATGAAGGACGAGCTCCAGATGGAGGCGAGGAGCAGGAGCAGCGCGAACTCGCGCCAGGGCGGGTGGGCCGGGTGGGGACTTTCTGGTTTTTCTTTAACCACTCGGCGTGTGAGGTCTTATCGTTTGTCTCTCAGAGCGGTTCGAGTGGTTAAAGAAAAACCAGAATGCCCCCTTTCCTCGAAGAACTCCCGCACGGCGCCGATGGCGGCGCGCACGTCCTCCG
>CAZPFD010000311.1:0-4174 GCA_964585725.1 uncultured Ectothiorhodospiraceae bacterium
CGATGGGCAGGAACCAGTCGATGCCGTTGCGCCCCTCAGCGTGATGAATCTGGTCGGCTCTCTGCAGCGTGTTGTTGATGCGCCGGATGACGTCGGGCACGCTGTCGACCGGGTACAGGCTCTGGTCGGGGTACATCTCACCGGCGTTGTTGGCGTCCGCGGCCACCTGCCACCCGCTCAGGTAGATGGACGGCAGCCCGGCCTTGGCCATCTGCATGGCCTGATTGCCGGTCAGCGCGCCCAGCGCGCTCACGTAGTCGCGGGTGGCAAGCGCCTGCCAGAGCTTGTGCGCGCCCCGCGCGGCGAGCGTGTACTCTACGTGTACGGTGCCCCGCAAACGCACCACGTCTTCGGCGGTATACGGCCGCTCGATGCCCTTCCAGCGGGGATTTTCCACCCAGTCACGTTGGAGCTCGATCGCATCGCGGGGTCTGCTCATCACATTGCTCTCCTCTCGAGGGTTGGTGGGTGCCCGCCGCCGGGGAGGAGCAGGCGGGTGACGGAAGCGGGAAGAAGGCTCCCGGGTGCGAGCGCCAGCCCGGAGTTGCGGCGGGGGGTCTCGGCCTCGGGCGTTCGGGCATGGCGGCGCCGGCGTGATGCTGCGTACGGCAAGGGTCAGAGCCTTTATGGCTGTTCTTTTTCAGCAGCTTAGCTGCACCGCAGCATCGGACAACATATAAAAATACAATTATTTCAATGGTTGGTATTGTTTTTGTTAATATAAGCCCCATGGACGGCATCGCTAAGCGCTTCTATTACAAGCAGAATCGCCTGAAGCAGCTGCGCGCTTTCTGCTACGCGGCCCAGGCCTTGAGCATCTCCAAGGCGGCCGAGCGGATGTTTCTGAGCCAGCCGTCGGTGTCGCTCCAGATCCGCGCCCTGGAGCAGGAGCTCGAGACCACCCTGTTCGAGCGAAGGGGCCCGCGCATCGAGCTCACCCCCGAGGGTCACATCCTCTACGAGATCGCGTCGCCCCTGGTGGAGGGCATGGACCGGCTGCCGGATGCCTTCGCCGAGCGCTGCGGCAACGTGGAGTCCGGGGAGCTCGACATCGCCGCGGGCGAATCCACCATCCTCTATCTCCTGCCCGGCATCATGAAGCGCTTCTCGGAGCGCTATCCCGGCGTGCGCATCCGCCTGCACAACGTCACCGGCCGCGACGGCCTCGCCGAGCTGCGCGGGGACAAGGCGGACTTCGCGGTGGGGTCCATGATCGACGTGCCCCGAGACATCCGCTACCACCCCATCTATTCCTACGACACGGTCCTCATCACCCCCGAGGATCACCCGCTGGCGCACAAGGAGAGCCTCGAGCTCGCGGATATCGGCCGCTACGGGCTGATCCTGCCGCCGCGGCACCTGAACACGTGGCGCATGGTCGACCTCGTCTTCCAGCAACACAATGTGGAGTACAAGGTGACCCTCGAGGCGGGCGGCTGGGAGGTGATCAAGACGTACGTGGAGCAGGGGCTGGGGATCTCCATCGTCACCAGCATCTGCCTGACCGGGTCGGAGCGGCTGTGCGCGCGGGCCCTGGATCGGTATTTTCCCAAGCGCACCTACGGCGTGGTGGTGAGGCGAGGGAAATTCCTATCGCCCGCGGCGCGGCGGTTTCTGGAGATGATGGATCCCCGCCTGGTCGAAGCCGAGCCCCCGGTCCCCCAGGCGCCCGTGACCCGGGACGCCTCCTGAGGGGCTCCGGGGCGGCCCCGGGCCCGGGCGGCGCCGCGCTGGGCACCCCTTCCCGGGAGTCGCCCGCTTCCTCACGCGCGCATTCTCCGGAACGAGAACGCCATCTCGAAAAAGCATCGCTCGCCCGCGCTCACTGGTGCTATATTTAGAGCACGGCCCGCCGGGCATCCGGCGCACCGACATCGTGGTCCCGCGGGAGCGGCAGCTCTGCCTCATGTCTCCCGAACCGATCGCGGGACTGCTCCGGGTAGGTCTCAGCACGGACTCCAAAGGGCACTCATTTGGACTAGAATTTTCTCCATGGCGGATCATCGACCCGGACATTTTCACGACGATGGTCTGGCGGTTGAGGAATCGAAACCGAAAGTCAAGCCGCCGCCGTTGTACAAGGTGATCTTGCTGAACGACGACTACACACCGATGGAATTCGTCGTACATGTACTGGAGCACTTCTTCGCCTTGCCGCGGGACAAGGCGGTCCGCATCATGCTTCAGGTTCACACACAGGGCAGCGGAGTGTGCGGCGTCTATACTCGGGAGATTGCGGAAACGAAGGTCGCGCTGGTGAACGACTACGCCCGCGAGAACCAACACCCGCTGTTATGCACGATGGAGCACGCTTGAGCGACATAAACGACGTTGAGCAGACCGCGAGAGCACGAGCATGCTGAGTAAAGACCTCGAATTCACACTCAACGTGGCCTTTCGGGAGGCGCGCGAGAAACGGCATGAGTTCATGACCGTCGAGCACCTTCTGCTCGCGCTACTCGACAATCCTTCAGCCGCCAAGGTGCTGAGGGCGTGCGGCGCCGAGATGGACAAGCTCAAGCAGGAGCTCACGTCCTATCTGAGCGAGAACACGCCGATGCTCTCGCCGAAGGACGACCGCGAGACGCAGCCGACGCTCGGATTCCAGCGCGTGCTCCAGCGCGCGGTGTTCCACGTCCAGTCCTCGGGCAACAAGGAGGTGACCGGCGCGAACGTCCTCGTCGCCATCTTCGGCGAGCGGGAGTCGCAGGCCGTCTATTTCCTGAACAAGCAGAACATCACCCGCCTCGACGTGGTGAACTACATCTCGCACGGGATCTCCAAGGTCCACGACAACGAAGAGGGTCAGGCCTTCTCGCCGAGCACCGACGACGAGAAGGGGGGCGAAGCCTCCGGCAAGACGCCCCTCGAGGCGTATGCGATCAACCTGAACCAGCAGGCGCTCCTCGGGCGCATCGATCCGCTCATCGGACGGCGCGCGGAGGTCCAGCGCACCATCCAGATCCTGTGCCGGCGCAGGAAGAACAACCCCTTGTACGTCGGCGAAGCGGGCGTCGGCAAGACGGCCATCGCCGAGGGTCTCGCCAAGATGATCATCGACGGCGACGTTCCCGACGTGCTCGCCAACAGCACCATCTACGCGCTCGATCTGGGCGCGCTGCTCGCGGGCACCAAGTACCGGGGCGACTTCGAGAAGCGTCTCAAGGGCGTGCTCGCGCAGCTCAACAAGGAGCCCGGCGCGGTCCTCTTCATCGACGAGATCCACACCATCATCGGCGCCGGCGCGGCCTCGGGCGGAGTCATGGACGCCTCCAACCTGATCAAGCCCATGCTGGCCTCGGGGGAGCTGCGCTGCATCGGCTCGACGACCTACCACGAGTACCGCGGCATCTTCGAAAAGGATCGGGCGCTGGCCCGGCGCTTCCAGAAGATCGACGTGACCGCGCCCACCGTCGAGGAGACGATCAAGATCCTGAGCGGGCTCAAGTCGCGCTTCGAGGAGCATCACCAGGTCAAGTACTCGCGCCAGGCTCTGCGCGTTGCGGCGGAGCTCTCGCACAAGTACATGAACGACCGCTACCTGCCGGACAAGGCCATCGACGTCATCGACGAGGCCGGTGCGAGCCAGAACCTCCTGCCCTCCTCCAAGCGCAAGAAGATCATCGGCGTGGGCGAGGTGGAGGCCGTGATCGCCAAGATGGCGCGCATTCCGCCGAAGACCGTCTCGACCTCGGACAAGGACGTGCTGCGCAGCCTGGAGCGGGATCTCAAGATGGTGGTGTACGGCCAGGAGCACGCCATCAACACCCTCGCGGCCGCGATCAAGATGTCGCGTTCGGGGCTGGGCAACACCGAGAAGCCCATCGGGTCGTTCCTCTTCGCGGGCCCGACCGGGGTCGGCAAGACCGAGGTGTCGCGCCAGCTCGCCCGCATCATGGGCATTCCGCTGGTGCGCTTCGACATGTCCGAGTACATGGAGCGGCACACCGTATCGCGGCTCATCGGCGCGCCGCCGGGGTACGTGGGCTTCGATCAGGGCGGGCTGCTGACCGAGGCCATCACCAAGCAGCCGCACAGCGTGCTTCTGCTCGACGAGATCGAGAAGGCGCACCCCGATGTGTTCAACCTGCTGCTTCAGGTGATGGATCACGGCACGCTCACGGACAACAACGGACGCAAGGCGGACTTCCGCAATGTCATCCTGATCATGACC
>CAZPFD010000312.1:0-4168 GCA_964585725.1 uncultured Ectothiorhodospiraceae bacterium
GCGCCGAGCGTTGAGACAGGATGTCGAATCGCGAGGCCCGTCCCGCGCGCCGAGATACGCGGAGCCCCGGAACCCGGAGCAAGGGCTCTCCGTCCCGGCAAAGTCCCCTTTTTCTCTGTGCTTTCCTCTGTGTCCTCTATGGTGATCTCTTTTTAACTCTCATCGAGGAGAGCCACCGCGAAGGCGGCTATGCCCTCGCCGCGGCCGACGAACCCCATGCCCTCGGTGGTGGTGGCCTTGATGTTCACGCGGCTGCTGCCGATGCCAAGGTCCGCGGACAGGTTGGAGCGCATCTCGTCGACGTAGGGCCCGAGCTTGGGGCGCTCCGCCTGCACGGTCACGTCCGCGTTGCACACGCGCAGGCCCATGGCGTGCAGCTGCTCCACCACGCGGCGCAGCAGCAGGCGGCTGTCGATGTCCTTGAGCTCGGCCTGCGAATCGGGAAAGTGTCTGCCGATGTCGCCGAGCCCTGCCGCGCCCAGCAGCGCATCGCACAGCGCGTGCACCACCACGTCGCCGTCGGAGTGCGCGGCGAGCCCGCGCTCGTGGGGAATGGTCACGCCGCCCAGGACGAGCTTGCGCCCTTCGGCGAAGCGGTGCGTGTCGTAGCCGTGTCCGACTCTCATGCACCGCGCTCCTGGTTGGCCAGATAGAGCTCCGCCAGCTCGAGATCCTCCCGGCGCGTGATCTTGATGTTGTCGGGATGGCTCTCCACCATGCGCGGGCGCGTGCCGGTGAGCTCCATGGCCTGCGCCTCGTCGGTCACGAGCACGCCGCGGGCGAGCGTGTGCTCGAGGGCTTCGCTCAGCGCTCCCAGGCGGAACATCTGGGGCGTCAGCGCGTGCCAGAGCCCGGCACGCTCCACCGTCTCGCATACGTCACCGTGCGCATCGGCGCGCTTCATGGTGTCGCGCACGGGCAGCCCCAGCAGAGCGCCGCTCGCGTGCCCGGCCGCCGCGGCGATCAAGCGCGCCACGTCCTGCGCGCGCACACAGGGTCGCACCGCGTCGTGCACGAGCACCCAGTCATTCGGGGCGGCGCGCTCGGAGAGGACGCGCAGCCCGTTCAGCACGGAGTGGCATCGCTCGGCGCCGCCGGTCGCGCGGATCACCCTGCCGTCCCCGGCCGCGGCGAGGCGCGCCCACCAGCGATCGCCGGCGGAGAGGACCACGACCACGGCCGAGATGCCGGGATGGCTCGACAGGCGCTCGACGCTGTGCTCGATCACGGTCTTGCCGCGCAGGGGCAGGTACTGCTTGGGGACGTCCGTGCCCATGCGCCGGCCGATGCCGGCCGCAGGGATCACGGCCCAGCAGCGCGGATGATTGTTCCCGGCCTGCAACGGTGCGTGGTCTCCGATGGGGCCCGGCCGGTCAGCGCCGGGCCGGCTCGTCCACGATCTGGAAGAACGTCTCGTCCTTGCCGATCATACCGAGCTCGCGCCGGGCACGCTCCTCGACGGCCTCCATCCCGTTCTTGAGATCATGCACCTCCGCCGCGAGACGCGCGTTGCGCTCGGCGAGCGCCGCGTTCTCCTGGGCCTGGTACGCGACCGACTGCTGGAGGCTGTAGAGCTCGATCACGCTGTCGTCGCCGAGCCACAGGCTGTACTGGAGCAGCGCGAGCAGCGTCGCCAGGACGCCGGCGAGCAGCCTCACGGGACGCCCCCCGAAGCGAGAGATTCTTCGCCGCTTCCCGGGCAACGGCGCCGACGCGCGTCACGGGCAACGGGTCCCGGGGTATGCGCCGTGGTTCCCACCCGTGCGCCCTCACCCCGAGAGCTGGCGAAAGGCCGTGCGTCCCGCATAGGGCGCTCCGCCCACGGAGAGCAGCCGCTCTTCGATGCGCAGCAGGCGGTTGTACTTCGCCACGCGCTCGGAGCGCGACAGCGAACCCGTCTTGATCTGCCCGGCCCCGGTCGCCACCGCCAGATCGGCGATGGTCGTATCCTCGGTCTCCCCGGAACGATGGGAGATGACCGTGGTGTATCCGGCTCCGTGAGCGGTGGCGATGGCCTCGAGGGTCTCCGTCAGAGTGCCGATCTGGTTGAACTTGATGAGCACCGAGTTGGCGACCTTGCGCTCGATGCCCTCGCGGATGGTCGCGGGGTTGGTCACGAAGAGATCGTCCCCCACCAGCTGCACCCGCTCGCCCAGGCGCTCGGTGAGCGTCCGCCATCCCTCCCAATCGTCCTCCGCCATGCCGTCCTCGATGGAGACGATGGGGTAGCGCTCCACCCAATCGGCCAGCAATCCCGTCAGCTCGTTCGGTCCCAGCACCCGGCGCTCGGAGCTCAGGTGATACTTTCCATCGCGGTAGAGCTCGGAGCTCGCCGCATCCAGCGCCAGAGCGAAGTCCTCCCCCGGACGATACCCCGCCTTCTCGATGGCCTGGATGAGCGTCTCGATGGCCGCCTCGTTGGACGCGAGGTCCGGCGCGAAGCCGCCTTCGTCGCCGACCGCGGTGTGCTGCCCGCGGGAGCGCAGCAGCACCTTCAGCGCCTGGAAGACCTCCGCGCTGTAGCGCACCGCCTCGGTGAAGGTGGGCGCTCCCAGCGGCACCACCATGAACTCCTGCAAGTCGAGGCTGTTGTCCGCATGCGCCCCGCCGTTGATCACGTTGATGAGCGGCACGGGCATGCGGTAGGGGCCGATGCCTCCGAGGTAGCGGTAGAGCGGCACGCCTTGAGCGGCGGCCGCGGCTCTGGCGAGGGCGAGGGAGACGCTGAGGATGGCGTTGGCGCCCAGCTTGGACTTGTTGGCGGTGCCGTCGAGCTCGATCATGGCGCGGTCCACGGCGCGCTGATCGCTCGCCGCCATGCCCGTGACGGCGGGGCGGATCACCTCGGCGACGTTGCGCACCGCCTTTCGCACCCCCTTGCCGGCGTAGCGATCCGGCTCTCCGTCGCGCAGCTCCAGGGCCTCGCGCGTTCCGGTCGATGCGCCGGAGGGCACGATGGCGCTGCCCACCGAGCCGTCGGTGAGAAGCACGTCCGCCTCCACCGTCGGATTGCCGCGCGAGTCGATGACCTCGCGCGCGCGCACGTCCTCGATGCGGGGCTCGCTCACCGCGCGTCCTGCTCCCGGCGCTCCTCCAGCGGACGTGATTTCACGGTCTCGTCCAGGGCCTTGAGGGTCTCCAGCAGCGAGGACATCCGCCCCAAAGGCCAGGCGTTGGGCCCGTCGCTCAGGGCGTCCTCGGGCTTCGGGTGCGTCTCCATGAACACGCCGGCGATGCCCACCGCCACCGCCGCCCGCGCGAGCACCGGAACGAACTCCCGCTGCCCGCCGGAGCGCGTGCCCTGCCCCCCGGGCATCTGCACCGAGTGCGTGGCGTCGAAGACCACGGGGCAGCCCGTGTCGCGCATGACCGCAAGCCCCCGCATATCCGAGATCAGGTAGTTGTAGCCAAAGGAGACGCCGCGCTCGCACACCATGATGCGCTGGTTCCCCGTGGCCCGCGCCTTGTCCACGACGTTGTTCATGTCCCACGGGGCCAGAAACTGCCCCTTCTTGATGTTGACGGGCTTGCCCTGGGCCGCGACGCGCTGAATGAAATTGGTCTGCCGGCACAGGAAAGCGGGGGTCTGGAGCACGTCCACGACCTCGGCCACCTCATCCACCGGGGTGTCCTCGTGGACGTCGGTGAGCACCGGCACGCCCACCTCGCGCCGCACCCGTTCCAGGATGCGCAGCCCCTCCTCGTAGCCCGGCCCCCGATAGCTCGCGAGGGAGCTGCGATTCGCCTTGTCGTAGGAGGACTTGTAGATGAAGGGGATCCCGAGCGCCGCGGTCATCTCCTTGAGCTGCGCCGCGGTCTCCAGCGCGAGACGCTCCGACTCGACCACGCAGGGACCGGCGATCACGAACAGCGGCCGGTCGAGGCCGGCTTCGAAACCGCAGAGCTCCATCAGGCGGTTACCAGAGTCTCGGCTCTCTCGCGACACGCATTGGCCGCTTCGATGAAACCTTTGAACAGGGGATGACCCTTGCGCGGCGAGGAGGTGAATTCGGGATGAAACTGACAGCCGATGAACCAGGGATGATCGGGCAGCTCCACCATCTCCACGAGATCGCCGTGGGTGGTGGTGGCGGCGATGACCAGACCGGCCCCGGTCAGCGACTCGCGATAGCGGGTGTTGAACTCGTAGCTGTGGCGGTGCCGCTCG
>CAZPFD010000313.1:0-4117 GCA_964585725.1 uncultured Ectothiorhodospiraceae bacterium
GGGTCAGATCTCGGGGGTATTCTCCACGACTCTGTGCGCAATCACCAACGCCGTGATCATCGTGGTGGCGGGCGCGTCTCTCGCCATCGAGCCTCGCCCCTACATCAACGGTGTGCTGAGACTCCTCCCCGTCCGCAGAAGGGCGTACGGTGGGGAAGTCCTGCAAGCGCTGGGGCGCGCCCTGCGCTGGTGGCTGATCGGACGCATCGCATCCATGGTCGCCGTGGGCGTGCTCACCGCTCTGGGGCTGTGGCTGATCGAGGTGCCGCTGATACTGGCGCTGGCCTTGATCGCCGCGCTGCTCTCCTTCGTGCCCTACCTGGGACCCATTCTGTCCGCGATCCCCGCGCTTCTGGTCGCGCTGGTGGTCTCGCCCCTGCTGACCGTGTATGTGGCGCTGGTCTACAGCGCGGTCCAGTTTCTCGAGGGCAACTTCATCACGCCCATCATCCAGGAGCGGGCCGTGTCGCTGCCCCCCGCGGTGCTGCTCATCGCGCAGCTGGGGATGGGCGTGCTGTTCGGGCTGATGGGCGTGCTGCTGGCGACGCCGCTTGCGGTGGTGGCCATCGTGCTCATCCAGATGCTCTACGTGCGCGATACCCTGGGCGACGCCATCCGCGTTCTGGGCCAGCACGATCGGTCGGCGCCGGACGACCAATGAGCCGCCCCCCCGGGTGACTCTCAAGGCAGCCGCGCAAGGCCAAGCGCTCGCGCATCTCGACACCGCATGAACGACACCGCCAAACGGGCGCAAGGCAGCGCATCACCCTCCCGGCTCGAGGCGCCGTGGGCCCTGGACTACCAGGAGGTCGCACGCGCGCTCGACGTGCGTCTCGACAGCGGCCTGTCGGAGCGGGAAGCCAACCGGCGGCGCGCGCGCTACGGTCCCAACCGTCTGGCGGCCGCGCGTCGGCAAAGCGCATGGAGAATCCTCGCCGAGCAGTTTCGCAGCGTCGTGATCCTGTTCCTGGGCGCGGCCGCGGCGCTCTCGTTCAGCTTCGGCCAGCACCTGGAGGGTGTGGCCATCGTCGTCGCCATCGCGATCTCGGTGATCATCGGCTTCGTCACGGAGGTGCGCGCGGTGCGCTCGATGGAGGCGCTGCGCAAGCTCGAGCGCGCCAGCGCCCGGGTTCGGCGCGACGGCGCCACCCGCGAGGTGCCGGCCGAGCGCCTCGTGCCGGGCGACGTGCTGGTGCTCGAGCAGGGCGACATCGCCGGTGCGGACGCGCGCGTGGTGGAGGCGAACAAGATGCAGGCCGACGAGTCGGCGCTGACCGGCGAGTCGGTGCCCGTCGGCAAGTCGCCGGACCCCGTGGATCGCGACACTGCGCTGGCGGAGCGCTCCTGCATGCTGTTCAAGAGCACGGCTCTGACCCGCGGCTCGGGAGAAGCCGTCGTCGTCGCCACCGGGCGCGAGACCGAGATCGGTCGCATCGCCCATCTCGCCGAGCAGGCGGAGAGCGTTCAAACCCCTCTCGAGAAGCGCCTGGAACGGCTCGGACACAAGCTCATCTGGGTCACCCTGGGCGTCGGCGCCGTGGTCGGCGTGAGCGGCATCCTGGCGGGTCAGCCGGTGTTGCTGATGATCAAGACCGCCATCGTGCTGGCGGTCGCCGCCATCCCCGAGGGCCTGCCCATCGTGGCCACCATGGCCCTGGCGCGGGGGGTGTGGCGCATGGCGCGGCGCAATGCGCTGGTCAACCGCCTGGCCGCGGTGGAGACGCTGGGCGCGACCAGCGTCATCCTCACGGACAAGACCGGGACGCTGACCGAGAACCGCATGAGCGTGGTGCGGCTGGAGCTGGCTTCGGATGGCGTGGACGTCGCCGGGCAGCCCGGGCGCGGAACGGCCGCTTTCACCCGTGCGGGTGAGCCGCTGGCGGTGGAGGACGTTCTGCGCGAGGCGCTGGAGATCGGCGTGCTGTGCAACAACGCGAGCCTGACCCCCGGGGCCTCACCGGATCAACCTGCTGCGAGCGGCGATCCGCTGGAGGTGGCGTTGCTCGAAGCCGGCCGAGCGGCCGGGCTGGAGCAGGAGGAGCTGCTCGAGCGCTGGCCGGAGGCGCGCGAAGAAGCCTTCGACCCGGAGATCAAGATGATGGCCACGTACCACGAAGCCGAGGACGGGTACCGGGTCGCGGTCAAAGGTGCGCCCGAGGCGGTGCTCGAGGTCTGCACGGCCGTGCGCACGCAGGAGGGGGACTCGGATCTGTCGCGCGAGGAACGGGAACGGTGGGCCGAGCGCAACCATGGGATGGCCGAGGAGGGGCTGCGGGTGCTCGCTCTCGCGACGAAGACGGCGGATTCCACCGAAGATCCTCCCTATCAGTCGCTGACCCTGGTGGCGCTGGTCGGGCTGCTGGACCCACCGCGCGAGAAGGTGCACGAGGCCCTTGCCCAGTGTCGTGCCGCAGGCATTCGGGTGGTCATGGTCACCGGCGACCAGGCGGGGACGGCGCTCAACATCGCGCAGTCGCTGAAGTTGGTCGACGAAGGGGCCGCGCGCTTGGTGCCAGGCGACGAGCTTCAGGCGCCCGATCGGCTCTCGGCCGAGGACAGAGAACGGCTTCTGCGAGCCGCGGTGTTTGCGCGGGTAAGCCCCGAGCAGAAGCTCGACCTCATCCGCCTGCATCAGGACGCGGGATCGGTGGTCGCCATGACCGGGGACGGGGTCAACGACGCGCCCGCGCTCAAGCAGGCCGACATCGGCGTGGCCATGGGCCGGCGCGGCACCCAGGTGGCGAAGGAGGCGGCCGACATGGTCCTCAAGGACGACGCCTTCTCCACCATCGTCGCGGCCATCGAGCACGGCCGCGCCATCTTCGGCAATATCCGCAAGTTCAGCGTATATCTGCTCTCCGGCAACATGGGCGAGATCCTGGCGGTGACCGCGGCCTCGGTGGCGGGCGCACCGCTGCCCCTGCTGCCCTTGCAGATCCTGTACCTGAACCTGGTGAACGACGTGTTTCCTGCGCTCGCGCTCGGGTTCGGGCGTGCCGAATCGACGGTCATGCAGCGTCCGCCCCGAGGCTCCGAGGAGCCGGTGCTCGCGCGCGAGCAGTGGCTGGCGATCCTGGCTTACGGTGTGGTGGTGGCGTTGGCCGTGCTCGCGGCGTTCACGCTGGCGTTGCTCCACCTCGGTCTCAGTGAGGCGCAGGCGGTCACCGTCGCCTTCTTCACCCTGTCCCTCGCGCGCCTTTGGCACGTGTTCAACATGCGGGACCGCAGGACGGGTCTCATCCGCAACGAGGTGGCGGGAAATCCTTACGTGTGGGGTGCGCTGGCCGTTTGCGCCGCACTACTTGTGGCCGCGTTCACCGTGCCGCTTCTCGCCCGGGTCCTGGGCGTGGTGAATCCGGGCCTGGCAGGCTGGACGGTGGTCCTGATCATGAGCTTCGTCCCCCTGGTGCTGGGGCAGGCGTTCAAGGGCTGGCTCGGCCGCAGCCGGGCGGCCGCCAAAGCATGAGCCGGATGCGCGGCTCCCGCACTAGGAGGGTCTAGGCGCGGCCGGCTCCGCGGGCGGAGTGCTCGCCGGGGTCGATTCCGCCGACTCGGTTTCCCGCCCCAGCCCGCTCGAGCATTGCGCGCAAACTCGCCACAGGATGAGAACGATGCGTCCGTGCTCATCCCGCAGCAGGGGCGGGAACTTCAGGACGTGGTCACGACCCTCGAATTGGTCGCGGGGCAATGCCTTGCCGCAGTTGCGGCACTGGGTCACGCCGTGCATCGGCTGCTCCTCGCCTGCTCGGTGCCGCGGGCGCTCTAGCCGCGGTGCCGGGTGGGCCCGGGGTCTGGATTGCTCACGCGGCTTCGAGGCCCTGGGTGAGATAGCGGTACACCACGGGTGCCTCGGTCTCGTAGAGCAGACCGGCACCCTCCTCCGAGCAGTGCACCACCATGGCCCTCGTCTGGTGCGCGCGCCGCCCGTGACGGTCGCGAACGACGAGAGTCAGCAGATCGTAGGAGTCCAAATCGCTCGGTCCGGTCTCGACGAAAGCGCCTTCCGGCGCGATGTTCCGCGTTTCGAAACGACCCAGCAGGTCATCGCCGCGCCACAGCTCGACCGGCACGCGCGCAGGCCTTCGTCTGTGATAACGATGTTCCATTCTCTCCTCCC
>CAZPFD010000314.1:0-4107 GCA_964585725.1 uncultured Ectothiorhodospiraceae bacterium
CCGATGAGGCCGGCCGCGCCGCGCCCGAGGCTCATGCAGATCTTGGGGATCTGGGTGGTCTTGCCCGAGCCCGTCTCGCCGCAGACGATGGTCACGGGATTGTCGGTGATGGCCTGCGCGATGCGCTCGCGCTCGGCGCTGATGGGAAGCTCGGGCGGGAGCTCGGGCTTGGGCAGCTGCGCGAGACGCGCCGCGCGGCGCTCGCTCGAGCTCGCCACCTCGGCGGCGAGGCGCTCCAGCGCCGCCCCGTCGCGGCTGCGCGCCCGCAGCTTGCGCAATCGCCGGCGAAAGGCAGGCCGATCCGCCAGCATGCACTGCTCTATCTGCGCCTCGAGCCTCTCGGCCATACCCTCCGGTTCGCGCCCGCCGACGGTGCCGTCCGAGGTATTTCAGGAGTTTACAGAACCCCCCCGTCCGCGACCATCGCGCTCACCCTCCCACGCATGCAGCATGTAGGGCGGGATTGCGCTGCGCTCCATCCCGCCCTACCAAATCCTCCCTCCCCGCATGCGCTTGATGCGGTTGATGAGGCCGTTGGTGGACGCGTCGTGAGTGGTCACCTCACCCTCGGCGGCGAGCTCGGGGAGGATGGAGCGCGCGAGCTCCTTGCCGAGCTCGACGCCCCACTGATCGAAGGGGTTCACGCCCCAGCACACGCTCTGCACGAACACCTTGTGCTCGTAGAGCGCGATGAGCGCACCGAGCAGGCGCGGCGTGAGCCGCTCGTAGACGATGGTGTTGCTGGGCTGGTTGCCGGGGAGCACGCGATGCGCGAGCTGGGCCTCGAGCGCGGCGCCCTTGAGGCCGCTCTTCCGGAGCGCGGCGCGGGCCTCCTCGGGCGTGCGCCCCTGCATGAGGGCCTCGGTCTGCGCGAGGGCGTTGGAGAGCATGGCCTCCTCGTGATCGGGGAGCGCGTGCTGTGTTCGCGCCGGCACGATGAAGTCCGAGGGCACGAGCGCGGTCCCCTGGTGCAGGAGCTGGTAGAAGGCGTGCTGGCCGTTGTTGCCGGGGCCGCCCCAGATGATGGGGCACGTGGCATAGTCGACGGCGGCGCCGTCGCGGGTCACGCGCTTGCCGTTGCTCTCCATCTCGAGCTGCTGGAGATGCGCGGGGAGATCGCGCAGCGCATAGTCGTAGGGCAGCACCGCGTGGCTCGGGGCCTCGAAGAAGTTCCGATACCACACGCCCAGCAGCCCCAGCAGCACCGGCATGTTGCCCCCGAGCGGCGCCGTGCGGAAATGCTCGTCCATGGCGTAGGCGCCCGCCAGCAGCTCCTCGAAGCGCTCCATGCCGGCGGCCGTCGCGATGGGCAATCCGATGGCGGACCACAGCGAGTAGCGCCCGCCGACCCAATCCCAGAACCCGAACATGTTGGCCGGGTCGATCCCGAACGCGGCCACGCGATCGCGCTGGGTGGAGACCGCCACGAAGTGCTTCGCGACCGCGCTCTCGTCGCCCGCGTGCCCGACGAGCCAGGCCCGCGCGCTGCGCGCGTTGGTCAGCGTTTCCTGGGTGGAGAAGGTCTTGGACGCCACGATGAAAAGCGTCTCCTCGGGCGCGCACGCCTGCAGCACCTCGCCGAGCTGCGTCGCATCCAGGTTGGAGACGAAGTGCGCCGAGAGGCCCTCGTGCGCGTACGCGGCGAGCGCCCGCGTCACCATGGCCGGACCCAGATCCGATCCGCCGATGCCGATGTTCACCACGTGGCGGATGGGCCGCCCGCTGTACCCGCGCCAGGTGCCGTCGCGCACCGCGGCCGCGAACGCGTGCATGCGCGCGAGCACGTCGCGCACCCCGGGCATGACGTCGCGTTCGCGCGAGGGGAACGGGCCCTCGCCGCGGTAGCGCAGCGCCATGTGCAGCGCCGCGCGCCCCTCGGTGTTGTTGACCGCCTCGCCCGCGAACAGCCGCTGCCTCCAGCCCTCGAGATCCGCCTCGCGCGCCAGATCGAGCAGTCGCTTCAGGGTCTCGTCGCTGATCCGGTTCTTCGAGTAATCGAGGAACAGCCCGCACGCCTCCAGGGTCAGGCGCGGGAAGCGATCCGGGTCCTCGCCGAAGAGCTCGCGCAGGTGACGCTCGCGGATCTCGCGGTGATGCTCTCTCAACGCGCCCCACGCGGGCAGAGCGCTCGGAAGCTTACTCTCCACCACACTCCCTCCTCAGCAGACATGATCTTTTCTCGCTTCGTCGAGCGTCAGCTAACAACACGAAGAGCACGAAGGAGACACGAAGAAAGAACGAGAGAAAATTCAAGAGAGATGTTTCTTCGTGACCTTCGTGCGATCTTCGTGTCCTTCGTGATAGAAAGCGGCGCGTCTAGGACCCGCCCGTGTCCGATGGCACCTGCTCTTCGGAGCGGCCGTAGAGCGCGAGCAGGCGCCGCAGCCACTCTTCGGTGCCCGCGGGCATCTGATCCCACGAGAACCGCCAGCGCCAGTTGCCGCCCGCCACCCCGGGGGTGTTGAGGCGGTGCTCGGAGCCCAGCCCGAGCACGTCCTGCATGGGCACCACCGCGAGCCTGGCCACCGACGCGAAGGCGCTGCGCACGAGCGCGCCGGGCATGTCCCTCTCGCGGACGTCGAGATAGGCGCACACGTACCTGCGCGCTTTCGGCGAGAGCGCGCGAAACCACCCGAGCGTGGTGTCGTTGTCGTGGGTGCCCGTGTAGACCACGCAGTTGGCCACGTGATTGTGCGGCAGATACGGATTGTCCGCGCCGCCGTCGAAGGCGAATTGCAGGATGCGCATGCCCGGCAGTCCGAAGCGATCGCGCAGAGCGTACACCTCCTCGGTGATGTGGCCGAGATCCTCGGCCACCAGCGGCAGCGGATCGAGCTCGCGCTCCAGCACCTCGAACAGCTCCTCCCCCGGCGCCTTGACCCAGCGGCCCTCCATGGCGCTCTCGGCGCCCGCGGGAATCTCCCAGCAGGCCTCGAAGCCGCGGAAATGATCGACACGCAGCAGATCGAAGAATTGCAGCTGCGTGGCGACGCGCTCGCACCACCATTGGTAGCCGTCGGCGCGCAGGCGCGCCCAGTCGTAGAGCGGGTTGCCCCAGAACTGCCCGGTCTCCGAGAAGTAGTCCGGCGGCGTCCCGGCGACCACCGTGGGATGCCCCTCGTCGTCGAGCTGAAAGAACTCGCGCGCGGCCCAGACGTCGGCGCTGTCGTGGGCGGTGAAGATCGGCATGTCCCCGAAGAGCAGCACGCCCCGCTCGTTGGCATATGCCTTCAGCGCCCGCCACTGGCGGTGGAAGACGAACTGCTCGAAGCGATGCCGCGCCAGCGTCGCGGCGTGCCGCTCGCGCGCCCGCGCCAGCGCGTCGCTGTCGCGATCGCGCAGCGGCGCGGACCACTCCCACCACGGCGCGAGACCGTGCGCCTCGCGCAGGGTCTGAAACAGCACGTAGTCCTCGAGCCAGGCCGCGTTCTCGCGCAGGAAGCCCTCGAACTCGGCCCGCGCCTCCTCCCCAGCCCCGTCCTCGAAGCGGCGCATCGCGGCGCCCAGAGCGCTCGCGCGCTCGCCGGCGTCTCCCTGCGGCGCTTCCGGGAGCCACCCCCACGATGCGAGATCGTCCAGGGCGATGAGGCGCGGGTCGCCCGCGTGCGCCGACTGCACCGCGTACGGCGACAGATCCTCGTGCGGCGGACCCAGCGGCAGCACCTGCCATACGCTGGCGCCGATGTCGACCAGAAAATCCACGAAGCGGCGCGCCTCGTGACCGAGCTCGCCGCTCTCGCGCGGACCGGGCAAAGACGTCGGGTGCAGCAGAACGCCCGCCCGCCGCCGATCCAGCACGGGGCGCGGGGAGCGTCGGGCGTGGGAGCTAGCCCGCATTTCTCACCAGCCCGCGAAGCGAGGGCGTGGAGATGCCTGTAGATACAAGGCGCGCGAGAGCAAAAGTGGTGTCAGACACTACTTTCCTTTCCGCTCGCTTGTCCTTTCCGGGCTGTGCCCAGGGAAAGTAGTGTCTGACACCACTTTCCCCACCTTTGCCGAGCGCAACGCAGTAGATGCGGGCAGATCCGCGTCCGCAGCCGCGGGCTGGTGAGAAATGCGGGCTAGGCATCGATGGATGAGCGGTGGCGTCGTTGTGCGTGGGCCGTT
>CAZPFD010000315.1:0-4091 GCA_964585725.1 uncultured Ectothiorhodospiraceae bacterium
CCTGATCTGCTTCGACGAGGTCGTCACCGGCATGGGCCGCACCGGACACTGGTTTGCGGCCGAGGGCCTGCCCATGCTGCCCGACATCCTCGCCACGGCGAAGGGTCTGGGCGCGGGGTATACCGCGATCGGTGCGGCCATCTGCCGCGAGCACGTCTACGAGGCGTTCGCCCGAGGCTCTCGCGCGTTTCCGCTGGGGCACACCTGGGACGGCGCGCCGCTCTCCTGTGCGGTGGGCGCCGCCGTGGTGGACGTGCTGCGCTCCGAAGGGCTCGTGGAGCGCGTCGCCGAGCGCGGACCGGCGCTGAGGGACGAGGTCGAGAGCGCGCTCGCGGGCATCGACATGGTGGGCGAAGTGCGCGGCCGCGGCTTTCTGCTCGGCATCGACTACGTCGATCCCCGCGACGGGCAGTCTTTCCTTCCGCGCGAGCTCGGGGTGGCCGGGCGCATCGACAAGGCGGCGGAGCGCAACGGGCTCATCGTCCTGTCCACGCAGCCCACCGGGGATGGCTATGCGGGAGACCAGAGCCTCTTCGCCCCGCCGTTCGTAACGCCCGACGACGATCTGGCAGAGATGGTGCGTCGCTTTGCCGCCTCGGTGGCGGAGGTGGGCGAGGAGGTGACGCGCGAGCTGGCGCGCCAATGACGACGGCGACGATCGCCCGTTTCGGAGCAGATGCGCGATGTGTGAGGCTGACGGAAAGCTGAGGGCGCTGATCGTCCAGCACGAAGAGCCCACGCCGGCGGGTGTGGCCGGCGAGTGGCTCGTCGAGCTGGGCGCGGACGTGGACGTGTTTCGGATCGACGTCGAGGAGCGCGACGTCGACCCGCGCGACTACGATCTCATCGTCACTCTCGGCTCCCAGTTCTCGGCGTTCGATGATTCTCTTCCGTGGATCGAGCGCGAGAAGCGCCTGCTCCTCGAGGCCAGCGAGGCCGACCTTCCGGTGCTCGGGCTGTGCTTCGGCGGACAGCTCCTGGCGCGGGTTCTCGGCGGGGAGGTCTACCGCGGCGCGCTCTCGGAGGTCGGCTGGCTGCCGGTACGAAGCCGCAACCCGAGCCTGGTGCCGCAGGGGCCCTGGTTCCAGTGGCACTTCGACACCTTCACGCTGCCACCGGGCGCGGAGCTGATCGCGGAGAGCGACGCCGGCCCCCAGGCGTTCGTCGTCGGACGCAGCCTGTGCGTGCAGTTCCACCCCGAGATCACGCCGGACATCGTGGTCGACGCGGTGAGGGTCTATCCCCACGAGCTCGAGGAGGTGGGCCTCGAACCCGGCGTGTTGCTCGAGGAGACTCGCCGCATGGCCGAGGCCTCGCGGCGGAACGCCCTTCAGATGTTCGCGCGGTTCGCAGAGGAGGTGGCCAGGCTCCCGCAGCTCACACCCGGCGCCGACGCGCATGCTCCTCGCGCCAAAGACAGGGAGCCGAGCTCATGATCGGTATCGAGTCCGAAGCCACGAGCGTGTTCCCGCGCCACCTCGACTGGCCCTATCCGAGCATCGAGCGCGGCGAGGGCGTGTGGCTCTACACCACCGAGGGCGAGAAGATCCTCGACGCCTGCTCGGGCGGCGCCATGACCGCAAGCCTCGGCCACGGGCTCGCCGAGATCGCCGAGGCCGCCGCGGAGCGCGCCGGCGCGCTCGGATACATGTACAACCACTTCTTCACCAGCGATCCCCAGGAGCAGCTGGCGCACCGCCTGCTCGAGGTGGCGGCGCCGGAGATGGCGCGCGTGCGCTTCACGAGCGGCGGCTCCGAGGCGAACGAGACGGCGCTGCGTCTCGCGCGGACCTATCACGTCGACCGGGGCGAGCCGAACCGGTGGCGGGTGATCTCCCCGGCGCAGGCGTACCACGGGGCGACCATGGCCACCTTGTCGCTCAGCGGACGTGCCGCGTTGCAGGCGCCGTTCGGTCCGTACATGACGCGCCATCTGCATATTCCGCCGTGCACGGAGCGCTTCGACGCCACCGGCGGCGCCGCCCTCGAAGCGCTCGATCGCGCCCTCGCGGAGGCCGGGCCCGAGACGGTTGCCGCGTTCTTCTGCGAGCCGGTCAGCGCGGCGGCGATGCCGGCGTACTCGCCCCCGACGCGGTTCTGGGAGGGATTGGCGGAGCGCCGCGAACGTCACGGGTTTCTGATCTGCTTCGACGAGATCGTCACCGGCATGGGCCGCACCGGACGCTGGTTCGCCGGGCACGGATTGCCCATCGAGCCCGACATCGTCACCGCAGGGAAGAGCCTCGGCGCCGGCTACGCTCCGCTGGCGGCCACGCTGTGCCGCGAGCACGTGTACGCGGCGCTCGCCGGTGGCTCGCGCGCCTTCGATCTGGGTCACACCTGGGACGGTGCTCCGCTGCCGTGCGCCGTGGGGCTCGCGGTGCTGGAGTACCTCTTCGAGCACCAGCTGGTGGGCCGGGTCGCCGCGCGCGGACCGTCGCTTCGCGACGAGCTGGAGTCCGCCCTCGGCGGCTGCGAGATCGTGGGCGAGGTGCGCGGGCGTGGCTTCCTGCTCGGCGTGGAGTACGTCGACCCCCGGGACGGCCACTCCTTCCTTCCGGAGGCTCTGGACGTGGCCGCGCGGGTGGACGCGAAGGCGCTCGAGCGCGGGCTGCTGGTCACCTCCACGCAATCGACCCGTGATGGCTTCGCGGGCGATCAGACCCTGCTCGCGCCCGCGTTCACGAGCACGGACGAGGAGCTAGCGGAGATGATCGCGCGCTTTGCCGAGACCGTGGTCGAGGTGGAGCGCGAGGTGAAGAGCGCGCTCGCCGATGCGGGCGGCGCCCCGGGAGCAGAGCGATGACGCCCCCCGAAGCCCCCCGCACCCCCGCTGCCCAGCCGGGGGAGGAGCAGTTCGTGCTGCTCGGGATGCCCGATGTGCACGGATCGATCCGGGGCAAGGCCCTGCGCCCCGCGGCCTTCCAGTCGGCGCTGGACAACGGCACGGTCAATACCGACCTCTGGCTCGGGCTCGACCCGGTGGACGCGCCCATCACCGACTTCGAGCACTTCGGCCTGCGCTCGGGCGCGGCCGACCTCCTGGTGACGCCCGAGCCCGAGACCCTGCGCGAGCTGACCTGGCGCCCGGGCTGGAAGATCTGCCTGGCGACGCCGAGCTGGCGCGACGGCAGTCGCTGCCGCCTCGCCTCGCGCGAGGTGCTGCGCGATGCGCTCGCCGCGATGGGGGATCTGGGCTACGAGGTTCTGGCCGCTTTCGAGTACGAAGTGCGCCTGTGGGATCAAAATGCGGAGCCCCTGTCCAGCGGGCTCAGCTACAGCCTGAACGAGATCGGGCGCTTCGATGCGTTGCTCGCGCAGCTGGTGCCCGCCTTCGAGAGTCTGGGCGTCGAGCTCGAGGCGGTCCACACCGAGGCCGGTCCGGGGCTGCTCGAGCTGAACATCGCGGCGCGCCCCGGGCTGCGTGCGGCCGACGGCGCCGCGCTCGTCAAGTTCGCGATCAAGGACGTGGCCGCCGCCCTGGGGCTGCGCGCGAGCTTTCTCGCCAAGACCATGCCGTTGGAGGAGGGGTCGAGCGGGCACATCCACCTGTCGTTGTGGAGCGACGGCAAGAACGCCTTTGCGCCGGCGGATCCCGCCGCCGACGCGACGCCCGTTGCCGCCTCGGCCATCGCCGGCATGCTCGAGCACATGCCCGCTGCGTCGCTGCTGCTCAATCCGACCATCAACTCCTACAAGCGCCTGGTGCCGGGCTACTTCGCTCCGGTGAACGTCAGCTGGGGCTACGAGAACCGCTCCGCCTCGATCCGCACCATCCACGGCAAGCGCCCCGAGCGCTCGCGCATCGAGTGTCGCCGGCCCGGCGCGGACGCCAATCCGTATCTGGCGCTGGCGGCGCTCGTCGCCTCCGCCGGCGAGGGCCTGCGCCGCAAGCTGGCGCCACCGCCCCCCGTGGAAGGGGACGTCGCGGAGCGCGCCGATCTGCCCGCCCTGCCGAACTCCCTGGAGAGCGCGCTCGACGCGTTCCGCACCGACGAGGCGCTGAGGGCCGCCCTGGGCGAGGATTTCAGCCGGTACTACGAGACCTCCCGCGCCTGGGAGCTGCGCGCCTGGCAGCGGGCGGTCAGCGA
>CAZPFD010000316.1:0-4063 GCA_964585725.1 uncultured Ectothiorhodospiraceae bacterium
GATTCAGGAGCATCTGCTGGAGGAATTGCCCTACGTGCCGATGTGGTACGAGGACCACGTGTTCGTCGCGAGACGCGGCGTCCACGGATATGCGCTCGCCCGCGATGGGAACTACGACGGCCTCGTGAACGTACGGTGGCGGGCCTCCGGGCAGACGCATGCGCGCAGGCACGAAGCTGATTACCCATGAAAGGTCAGGAGGGAAGACCTTCCGGATCCTGATTGTCCATGAGACACAGCTATCATGTGCGGCGGGTCGGGAAGCCCTTGCTCAGGGTTCCGAGGCTTCGCGCGCCGCACTCCGCCAGTCACCCTTCGCAAGGAGCTCCCCGCCCCGCCCAGGCGGGTTGAGGCTCGTGGGTAATCAGGAGCCAGAATGTGCCTCTTCTCGCGTTCACGCGAGGAGCATTGCATGAGAGCGATGGAAACGTGACGGGGCCAAGTGGCGCCCACATAGAGATCGACCTGGGCACGCAACGCCTGCGGCTCGTGCGCGGCGATGCGATCGTTCGCGAGTACGGCGTCTCCACCGCTGCCAACGGGCCGGGGGAGCTCATGGACAGCGGGTGCACTCCGCGCGGGTGGCACGTCATTCGGGCCAAGATCGGCGCGGGATGTCCGCCGAACACGGTTTTCGTCGGGCGCCGCCCGACGGGTGAGCTATACCATCCGGAGCTGCGGCAGCGCTATCCGGACCGTGACTGGATACTCACGCGCATCCTGTGGCTGAGCGGGCAGGAGAAGGGCCGCAACCGTCTGGGGCGCGTGGATACGATGCGGCGTTACATCTACATCCACGGATGCCCGGACGACGTGCCGACGGGCGTGCCGGCCTCCCACGGATGCGTGCGCATGCGCAACACGGACGTGATCGACTTGTTTGAGCGCGTGGAGGTGGGCACCCGCGTTCACATACGCGGCTGAATGGGGACTGTCCCCCTCGCGAAGCATCCATACACGCGGCTGAACGCAAAGGCGCCTCAGTGCCTGAACGCAGCCGGGCGGCGCTCTGCGAGGGTGCCGGCGGCCAGCGACTTGAGCTGCTTGAGGATCTGGACGGCCGGCACCGGTCGCGAGAAGAGAAACCCCTGAGCATAGCCGCACTCGAGCTCGCACAGCCGCATCAGCTCGTCGTCGTCCTCCACGCCCTCCGCGATGACATCCATGTTGAGCTCGCGCGCGAGGCCGGTGATGGCGCGCACGATGTGCAGGCTGTCCTGGTTGTACAGCATGCTGCTCACGAACGAGCTGTCCACCTTCAGCGTGTCGAGGTTGAAGCGATGCAGGTAGCTGAGGCTCGAATAGCCGGTGCCGAAATCGTCCACCGCCAGGCCGACGCCCGCCTCCTTGAGTCTGATCAGTCCCGCGGCGGCCGTCTCGGGGTGCTGCACCAGGAGCCCTTCCGTGATCTCGAGCTTGATACGGCCGGGATCGACGCCCGTATCCTGGATCACGCGCACGAGGTTGTCGACGTCCCAGGGTTCGCGAAGCTGACGGGCGGAGACGTTGACGCACATGAAGAGGGGCGGCGAGTCAATGTGGCTCTTGCGGAGCTCCTCCTCGAATTCGGCCAGCATGCGGCAAGCGGTATCGAGGACCCACAACCCGATGGGAACGATCAAGCCGCTCTCTTCCGCGATGTGGATGAACTCGGCCGGATGCAGCATGCCCCGATCCGGTCTATGCCAGCGCAATAGCGCCTCGAAGCCCGCCGTGGGGTAGCCGGCGCCGCAGGAGACGACGGGCTGATAGAACAGCTCGAACTCCCGGCGCTCGACGGCTTCCTGAAGCGCCCGGCTCATGTGGATGCGCTCGATGGCCCGTGCGCGCGCGGTTTCGTAGGCGGCGTTCTGGTGCGGGTCCACGCCTGCGTCGAATCGTTGTGCCTCGCCCTCGTCGCACTCCGCCGCGCGCTGCGTTGAACGCAGTCGATCCAGGATCAACCGCAAGAGAAGCGTTACCAGCGGGTCCGCTTCGTCGATTTTAGTGTCGAGCTGCGCGCGACTGAGAGGCAGGACCTCGGTCTCGCACAAGGCGAGCGCCGTCGCCGATCGCCGCTCGCCGTCGATTGGAGCAAGCTCGCCGAACAGCTCGCCGGGCCCCAGCACCGCGAGTACGCGCCGGGAGCCGTTGGCTTGTTTCGAGATCTCCACCTGGCCGCGCTCGACCAGGTAGGCGCAGCTCCCCGTCTCTCCCTCGCGGAAGATGGCTTCGCCTGGCGCGTACGTCAGGGCGCGCGGCATCTCCATTGATGAGCGGATGGATTCGGAAAGAGCCGGTATTGCTGCGTCCGCTTCTTTCACACGGCTAACCGAGGGCTGCCTGCTTCGAGCTCATGTTGTCCCACCGCGTTACGCGGTTTCGCCCCGCGGCCTTCGATGCGTAGAGGGCCTTGTCCGCCTGCTCGAGCAGCTGGCTGGGGTCTTCAGGCTCAAACTCCGTGCCGGTGACGCCCAGACTGGCCGTTATCTTGTGGTCTTCGATCAGCCGAACGCCCCAGCTGTCATGCGTGGCGATGCGGCGCCGGATGCGCTCGGCCAGAGCAGCCGCCTGGTTGGCGGTGACGTACGGCAACACCACGCAGAACTCCTCGCCGCCGTAACGGCAGATGACGTCGTCGCTACGAAAGCCCGAGCGCAGCGTCTCGGCCATCTGCTTGATGACCTGGTCGCCCGCGGCGTGCCCGTAGTTGTCGTTGATGGGCTTGAAATGGTCGATGTCCACCATGATGCACGCGAGCGGCTGGCCGAGGCGAATGGACTTGTTCCATTCTTCCTCTAGCTTCTCCATGAACGAGCGGCGGTTGAGGCAGTTGGTCAGCGGGTCGTGGGTGGCGAGGACCTCCAGCTGTTTGTTCTGTTTCTGGATCTCCTCCTGGGACTGCTCCAGCATGTCCAGCGTCTCGCGGAGCTGCTCGTTCTTGCGTTCCAGCTCGGTGACGTCGTCGAAGGTGGCGATGGCGCCGCGGCAGTGGCCGCGGCCGTCGAGTATCGGAGCGCCGTTGACCATGAACGTGCGCATTCCGTTCGACGGTGTCTCGAGCACGAGGTGTACGCCGGTGCGTTTTTCGCCGGCCTGCATGGCGTCGACCCACGGGTGGCTCTGCGCCCGCTTCTTGGATTCGGGAATGAGCCATTTGAAGTCGGAAGCTTTGTGCCCCAGGATGGCCGAGGCGGGTTGGTCCACGTGCTCGACGAACGCTTCGTTCACCAGCACGATCTGCTCCTTCTCGTCGAGCAGCACGACGCCCTCCACCAGCGCGTCCAAGGCGGCCTTGACTCGGGGCGGAATCACGGTGGCCGGATCCAGCTCGCGCAGGGTGCGGCGCATGAACAGGAAGTAACCGAGGAAGCCGAGGATCACCATGTAGGCGACCAGCAAGAAGAAGGAGCCCTTGGAGTTGTCGAAAAACCCGCCCGTACCCTCCGACCCGAAGCTCAGCTCCACCCGGCCCCAGCGAGCACTTCCGTTGAATATGGGCACCAGCGCATGCGTCGGTGTCGACTTCTCCCCGGGAGGATCCTCCCAGTGCCGCTCGTGGTCGCCCGCATCCGCCATGAGCCTTCCGCTGTGCGTGCGCAGGGCGGCTGAGAGGACGTCGTCGTTTCGTTCCACCAGCGCCTGCATGCTCTTGCGGATGGTGTCGATTTCGCCCTTCTGAGTCAGATCGGAGTACTGCACGGCCAGCGTCTCGACCAGCTTCTTGCGCGCCTCCAGAGTGGCCTGGGATTTGTTGGGCGCGAGTCCCAGCAGGTAGGCTGTGAACAGGATGCTCGTCGTCACTGCGACCAGCCCGAAGCTGATGCGCAGGGTGGGGGCCACCTGAATCTTTTTGAGGTTCATCGGTCGTTACGCTTCCCGGAAGCGTGTTCCTTTTGTAGGTCTTCCCGGGTCTTTTGCTCGTCCGGATCCAGGATTTCCTGAAGTGCGGTCTCCTCGTCAGACTCTTCCGGCTCGGGAGTTTCGTTCGCCACGGCGTGCTTCTTGTCCCGGCGGCGCCCCGCGCCCGCCAGCACGGGCAGGGGGTCGAAGCCTTTCCACAGGGGCATGGTGGTGAGGGCGC
>CAZPFD010000317.1:0-4062 GCA_964585725.1 uncultured Ectothiorhodospiraceae bacterium
CCCATCGATGCCCGGGACGGGAGGTATCGCGGCGCGGCCGCCGACGTTGATGAAGATGTTGTCCGCTTCGAGCAACTCGGCGTCGACGCGTACGCGCCTCTCCCCCTCGAAGCGGGCATGCCCCACATAGACCGTGCAGTTCTCGAGCTCGCGCAAGGATTCCTCCACCCCCTCGTTGGAAGCGCGCACGATCGCGTCCTTGCGCGCCTTGACCGCGCGCATGTCGACCCGCACGGGGCCGTCTATGAGAACGCCGAACTCGGCGGCGCGCCGCGCTGCGTGCGCGACTTGGGCGCTCGCGATCAAGGTCTTGGTCGGAATGCAGCCGTTGTTGACGCAGGTGCCGCCGAAACGCTTGCGCTCAATGACCGCGACGCGCCGGCCGGCCGCGCCGAGCCGCCGCGCCAGCGACGGCCCGGACTGCCCCGTGCCGATGATGAGGGCGTCGTAGCGAGTGCTCATGGTGTTTTCCTCCCCAGGTGCCAGCCACGTTGCGCCGCCGGGTCACCCGTTCGATGTGCGTCGATCTTTCCGAAACGTGCGCCGCGCGTGCCGAGACGGATTCGATAGACCGCCGTATCGGCGGTGATGTAGAGCGTGGCGCCGTCGTCGCCCCAAGCGACGTTTGCGGTCGGCACGCCCGTCTCGATCGCGCCGAGCAGGGTCCCGTCGGGGGCGAAGACATACACGGCTTCGGGTCCCGCCGCGAACAGGTTGCCGTGCTCGTCGACCTTCAGGCCGTCGGGCCCGCCCCGGCGCGTGGACGTGAGGGCTCGCGCATCGAACAAGACCCGGCCGTTGGCGATGCGGCCATCCTCGAGAATGTCGTAGGCCAGCCAGGCGGGGCGTTCCGGATCGACGTCCGTGAGGTACAGGGTCCGCTCGTCCGGAGAGAGCGCGATCCCATTCGGAGCCTTGAGCTCGCCCGTGAGCAGCTCGAGCTCGCCGTCCGCTCGGAGCCGGTACACGCCGCTGAAATCGAGCTCCTTCTGCGGGTCGTCAAATGCCCCGGGCAGGCCGAAGGGCGGATCCGTGAAGTAGAGGTCGCCGTTGGAACCGTAAACGGCGTCGTTCGGGCTGTTCAGGCGCCGGCCGTGGTAACGATCGACCAGCGTCGTCTTGCGGTGGTCGGGCTCGAGCCGCGCGATGCGCCGATCACCGTGCTCGCAAAGCACGAGCCGCCCCAGCGGGTCGAGGAGCAGGCCGTTGGCACCCGGCTCCCGGCCCCTGAAGGGCTCGGCTCCGGTGTAGCCGCTCGGTTGCAGAAACAAGCTGGCGCCGCTGCCCTCGCGCCAGCGATAGACGGCATTGCGCGGAATGTCCGAATAGAGCAGACGTCCGTTGTGCGGGTCCCACACCGGTCCCTCGACCCACGAATGACCGCTCGCGATGCGTTCCACGCGCGCGCCGGGCGGCACCAGCCGATCCATGCGCGCATCGAGACGCAGGATGCGCCCCGGGACCGCAGGCCCCGGCGCCGCGGCGTCCACCCCGGTCACGGCGGCCGGTGAGTGGGCGATCATCGCGAGCAGCAGCGCGACGCCGGGCCGCGCAGCCCGGTTGCGGCCGTCGCCGCCGCGCCACCCGCGCTCCCCGCGCACGCCCGGGGCGACACCGCACGGCAGGTGAATCGCCGCCCTGCTCATCGCGCGACCGGTGCGCCCGATATGGGTTTGACCACGAAGTAGTGCATCGTCCCCTCGACCTCATTGAACCAGTGCGGAGTACCCCGAGGGATGACGATGACGTCACCGCGCGCAATCCGCCGGCTGTCCCCGCCTTCGATGGAGGCGCCACGGATCTCGCCGGGCGCCACCACCTTGGGTGCCACCAGCGCGCCCCCGGTGACGAACGTGGCGGCGCCTTCCAGCACGTAGAACACATCCGTCTCGTACTGATGCACCTCGGCGAGGCCCGCCTCGGTCCGGCGGCTCGCGTGCACCTTGTAGTCGGAGGTTTCCAGCAGCGGCGCGCCCGCCGCGAAGGCCGCCGCCACCCGCTCGGCACCGAAGTAGGTCACCGGGTCTGCTGACATCGCGCGGGTTTCCACCGCGCTCAGCGCCGCGGCGCCCGCCGAGGTGGCGGCGGCGCCGGCCAGAGCGATCTCCTCGTCCTGTTGTGCGCTGGCCGCGCCGCTGACGCCGACGGCGCCCACCACCTGGTCTCCGACCGAGACCGGAACTCCGCCCTGGAGCGGGGTGAAGTCGGGCAGCGCGACCATGGTGGTGCGCCCCTTGTTGACGATATCCTCGAATAGGCGGGTCGGCTTCTGGAACAGCGCCGCCGTGCGTGCCTTCCCGATGGAGATATTGGCGCCGGCCGCGAACGTGCCATCCAGCCTCTCGAGCGCTATGAGATTGCCGCCGTCGTCGACGACCGCAATGACCCCTCCCGGGGCGTTGTGCGCTCGCGCGTGGGCTTCGGCGGCGGCGATCACCGCTTTGGCGCCCTCTAGCGTCAACGCCTTCTTGTCTGCCACCTGGCCCTCGGCGGAAGCGCCAAGAACCCCGAGCAGCAGCGCTGCCGCGGATAACGCGGTAACGAATTGTTTCGCCTTCACTTGCCGCATGGGCGTAACCCTCCTCAGTTCTCGATCACGGCCGGCACCGAGCTCGGCCGCGTGATGTGCAGCCCGCATTTCCCGCCGGTCGGCGGCTGCGGCCTCGGGTCCTTCACGGTGGAAGACAGCAAGCGACATGCCAATGTGCCCTCGAGGGCCAACACCACATGCCGATCAACGGGTTGCCGCGTTGCGCCGCCCGGCACTGTGCTTGAGGCACCGCTGCGCAATGGGTGGGGCCACCAAAAGTTGCGGGCTGATGGCGGCGCCGGGGCAGTTGGTCCGGAACGCCCGAGGATCGGAAGGCAGTGTGTGGAACGCTCTACGAGCGGTGTTGGCGGCGTCCGACGTCCGATGGTCGCCGGCGGGCTTGCTCGCGCCTTTGCCAGAAGCGGTACCCGGCGGCAGTGAGCAGACCTTCCTCATCGACCAGCCCCAGGCCGATCGCACGTGCGAGCAAGCGCCGATCGTCCGCACTTTGCAGGTAGACGAGGCGGTTTCCAAACCGGTTCCCGAGCAGCTCCACCAGCTCGCTCTCCTCGAAGTAGGTCATCGGGACGTGTGTCATTGGCACCAAGCCCGGTGGATGTCTGCGTGCGGGGAGGCAGCTTTCGTGCCATTGACGCAGGCGGTTACGGCCGCCGGCCGCGCGTGTGCTGAGGAGAAGGGGAGCTTCCCAGCCGCTTGGGCTGGTGTCGCAGCCGGCGCGGCGTATAATCAAGCGCCTATCCGAAGCGCCGGCCGGCAGCCCCGGCACGTGCGCGGCGGCGTAGAGCGGCCGGCGTTCAGCCGGCCGGGGAAGATGGGGCGGCATCCCGGAGGGTTGGTCCCATGCCGCGCGCAGTCGCGGGACGCTCCTTGCCTTTGGTTTCGGTCGGCCCCGGCGAAGACCGCGCGCTGTTGCGCGCATTCTCGGACCTCTCCGACGACGCCATCCTGACCCTGCGTCCGCACCCCTGGACCATCGTCGATGCCAACCCGACCGCGTGCGCCAGGCTGGGCTACGCGCGCAGCGCGCTCGCCTCGCGCCCGGTCGAGAGCTTGCAGGTCGAGCGAACCCCGCCGCTCAGTGCTTTCCTCGATTCGGTCCTGAAGGAAGGGCGGGGGCGATGCGACGACATGCATCTCATGGCCCGAGCCGGGGCGCCGGTGCGTGCTCACGTGTCCGCGGTCGCCCTCGCGCGCGGTGACCAGCCCGAGGTGATGGTGTTCGCGCGCCTCGGCACGGAGACGAACCGCGCCGAGGAGATCATGCGCGCCGTTGCGGAGGGCACGGCGGCGGCCACCGGCGAGCCCTTCTTCCGCTCGCTCGTGCGCAACCTCGCGCTGGCGCTGCACGTGCGCTACGCGTTCGTCACCGAGTTCACCGAGAACAAGCGCCGGATGCGCTCGCTCGCGTACTGGGCCGGCAGCGACTTCGGCGAGAGCTTCGAGTACGACCTGGCGGGCACGCCGTGCGAGGCCGTTCTCGCCGGGGAGATGCGGTTCTACCCGGAAGGGGT
>CAZPFD010000318.1:0-4051 GCA_964585725.1 uncultured Ectothiorhodospiraceae bacterium
CGAGGACAAGGCGCGCGCCATGCCCTCGCAGCTCTCCGGCGGGCAGAAGCAGCGCGTGGCCATCGCCCGCGCGCTGGCGCTGCAGCCCAAGGTCATGCTCTTCGACGAGGTGACCTCGGCCCTCGACCCCGAGCTCATCGAGGAGGTGCTCAACGTCATGCGCACCCTGGGCGAGGAGACCGACATGACCATGCTGCTGGTCACCCACGAGATGAGCTTCGCGCGGGACTTCGCCGATCGCGTGCTGTTCTTCGACGGCGGGCGCATCGTGGAGGAGGGCACGCCGGAGCAGATCTTCACCCAGCCGCAGGAGGAGCGCACCCAGGCCTTCCTGCGCAAGATCCTGGCGGCCGGCCACGCCATCTGAGCGTGCTCCGGACCGCCGGTTGGCACATTCGACAAGAAAAAAGAGGAGGCGACCATGTTCGACATCGCTGACAAGCTGATGCGGGGCGCCGCCGCGGCGGCCCTGCTGGTCATGGGCGTGGGGCTCGCCGGCGTGGGCACCAGCGGCGACGCGGCGGCCACCACCCTGGAGGAGCTGCGCGAGCAGGGCTACGTGCGCATCGCCATCGCCAACGAGCCCCCCTACACCGAGGTGAAGTCCGACGGCAAGGTCACCGGCGCCGCCCCCGAGGTGGTGCGCGCCGTGTTCCAGGAGCTGGGGGTGCCCGAGATTCTGGCCACGGTCACCGAGTACGGGGCCATGATCCCGGGGCTCCAGGCGGGGCGCTTCGACGTCATCGCCGCGGGGCTGTTCATGAAGCCCCAGCGCTGCGCGGCGGTGGCCTACTCGCAGCCCGACGTGTGCGGCTCCGAGGGCTTCATCGTGAAGGCGGGCAACCCCATGGGCCTGATGAGCTATGAGGACGTGGGCGAGCACTCCGAGGCGGTCATCGGCGTGTGCGGGGGCTGCGTGGAGGAGCAGTACGCCAAGGACGGGGGCGTGCCCGCGGATCGGCGGGTCGTGGTGCCGGACGTGGTGAGCGGCATCAAGATGCTCCAGTCCGGGCGCATCGACGCGCTGGCCTATCCCACGCTCTCGCTCACCAGCGCGCTGCAGAAGACCGGCGCCAGCGGGCTCGAGGTTCACGCGCCGGTGGAGAACACTCCCATCGCCTGCGCGGGCGCCGCGTTTCGCAAGTCGGACAAGGCCCTGCGCGACGCCTACGACGAGGTGCTGGCCGAGCTCAAGGAGAGCGGGCGCTTCGCGGAGATCGTCGAGCCCTTCGGCTTCTCCGCCAAGGCGGCGGTGATCGCCTCGCGCGAGGAGCTGTGCGCCGGTAACTGAGCCGTTGCAGGGCCCCCGGGCGAGGCCGTCTCCGGGAGGCGGGCGCAATCCCGTCGCTTCCCGCCGCGCCGGAGGCGGCCTCGCCGTGTGCGGGCCGCGTGCGCCCTCGAGTAGGAGCCGGCGATGATCTCGCTCGCGGAGTGGGCCGGCTACGTCGGCCTGATGTTCGAAGGTGCGTGGGTGACGGTGCAGCTCACGCTGCTCGGCTGCGTGCTCGCCCTCGCCATCGCGTTCAGCGTGGGGCTCGCGCGCCTCTCGCGCTCGAGGATCGTGAGCGGGCTGGCGCTGGGCTACATCGAGTTCTTCCGCGGCACGTCCATCTTCGTGCAGCTCTTCTGGGCGTTCTTCGTCCTGCCCCTGCTCGGGGTCCCGCTCACCCCCATGCAGGCCGGCATTCTCGTGCTGGGGCTGAACGTCGGCTCCTACGCGGCGGAGGTGGTGCGCGGCGCCATCCTCGCCATCCCCCGCGAGCAGACCGAGGCGTGCGTGGCGCTCAACCTCACGCGCTGGCAGCGCATGCGCTACGTGATCCTCCCGCAGGCCATCGTGATCATGCTGCCCACCTTCGGCAACAACGCCATCGAGCTGCTGAAGGCCACCGCCGTGGTGTCGCTCATCTCGCTCTCCGATCTCACCTTCCAGGCCCAGGTCGCGCGCCTTCAGACCGGCAACACGGCGATCCCCTTCGTGACCGCGCTGGTCGTGTACTACGTGCTGTCCACGGTCATCACCCGCAGCGTGCGCGGGCTGGAGCGGCGCCTGGGCGCCGGGCTCGACGTGACCCGCACCTGAGGGACGCGCCATGGAATGGGACTGGGACTTCGTGGTGCGCATCCTGCCCGACCTCGCGCGCGGCGTGGTGGTGACGGTGCAGGCGACGCTCCTCGGCAGCGTGCTGGCGATGGTGGCGGGGATGCTCATCGCGGTGGCGCGCCGCTCGCACCGGCGCTGGGTCGCGCGCCCGGTGGCGCGCTTCGCCGATTTCGTGCGCGGCACGCCGCTGCTGGTGCAGCTCTACTTCCTGTTCTACGTGCTGCCCGACATGGGCGTGGTGCTCTCGCCGCTCGTGGCCGGCGTGCTCGGGCTCGGGCTGCACTACAGCACCTACACGGCGGAGGTGTACCGTGCGGGCATCGAGAACGTGCCGAGCGGGCAGTGGGAGGCGGCCAAGGCGGTGAACCTGACCGGCGGGCAGACGTGGCTCTACGTGATCATCCCGCAGGCGGTGCCGCCGATGATCCCGGCGCTCGCCAACTACGTGGTGATGATGTTCAAGGAGACGCCGCTGCTCTCGGCCATCACGGTGCTCGAGCTCATGAACGTGGCGCGCGGCATCGCCAACGCCTCCTACCGCTACCTCGAGCCCATGACCCTGGTGGGGGTGTTCTTCCTGCTGGTGAGCATCCCCGCGGTGATCGGGCTGCGCCACCTGGAGGCGCGCTTCAGCCGCAGGCCCTGAGGCCGGGCGGGCCGGATCCCGCCATCCTGTCGTCCGTTTCAGCGCCCCGGCGCGCGAGGACACGCCGGCGGGGACGGGCCCGCCGCGATGGATTGGTGTTCAACGGGGCGCGCGCTAGGTCTGCGCGCGTGCCTGCCGTTCCCGATCGGCTGCTCGAGCTTCCGCCGCGCGACGGCGCTCTTCCGCCGTCTTGGCATCGACGTACTGCCTGACGATGTCCGGGGTGATCTCGTTGAACTCGCAGGCTTGTCGGTACAGCCTGGCCAATTCCCGCCACATCTCGGGGCCGGGACGCTCGCGGTAGCGCCTGAGCGCCCGGGCAAAGCGCACATCCAGCATCAATCCAGCCTCACGCCTCAGCCGTTGTTCTTCTCCAAAGCCCTCCAATGTTTGTTGTAGTCGGTTACGGCGTGATCTTCAACGTATTGGTCAGAAAATCGGTATAAGTACCCACGTCGAGGTGGATTTGGTCCAGGTCAGTGCTCGGAATGCGAGCAATTTGATGCCGGATCATTCATCTTCATCGCGCACGCGGCGGGCGATGTGCGCGTGCAGGGCCTGGAAGCCGGTCTTCAGGTTCTCGCCGAAGAGGGGATCGTCGTTGCGCGCGAAGGCGTGGTCGATGCGCTCCCAGTCCTCGCGCCGCAGGGCCTCGCGGGCGAGGGGCAGGATCTGCTGCTCCTCCTTCTCCATGTGGCGCCGCTGGAAGTCGAGGTACCCCCGCACGCGCGCCTCGAGCGCCTCGAGCCCCTCGGGGTAGTGCGCGTCGTAGTGGCGCAGCGCGGCCTCCACATCGTCCAGCAGCCCGGCGAAGCGCTCGTGCTCCGCGTGCAGATCGTCGAGCGCGGGGACGGCGTCGGGGCGGCGCCGGCGCAGGGCCTTGAACAGGTGATCCTCTTCCTTGGGGTGGTGGTAGCGATCCGGGAAAACCCGGATGTAGTAGATGATGGAGTAGAGGAGCTCCAGATCGGGCTTGCGCTTCGCGCGGCGCAGCGCAGCGACCTCGGCTTCCAGGCAGCGCAGGACCTTGCCGAGGTTGCGATGCTCGGCCTTGATGGTTTCCAGGGCCTTGGTCATTGGCGTGCGATCAGCGGCGCCTCGCCACCTCGCGGCGGATGTCCTTGGCCTTGGTCTCGGGGAACAGCCAGATGGCGATCACCATCACCGGCCCGAGCCCCAGCGCCACCCAGCGCGACGCGCCGGCCCCGGCGCGCGTGTCGAAGTAGAAGACCACGACGGCCATCACCAGCGCCAGGATGGAGACCAGAACCTTGTACTGTACGGGCATGGGTCGACCTCCG
>CAZPFD010000319.1:0-4042 GCA_964585725.1 uncultured Ectothiorhodospiraceae bacterium
TCGGCAGCCTCCAGGATGCGCTCGCGGCCCACGTTTGTCTCCGGCAGCTCGGCGGTGGGGATCATATAGAAATCCTGCTCGGCGATGTGGAACAGATCCTCCGCGAACTTGGGCAGCTGACCGGTGCCTTCGAGCACGTGAGGCTTCACCAGGTACGGCACGTAGATCTCGCGGTAGCCGTGCTCGCGCACGTGCACGTCGATCATGTAGTGGATGAGCGCCCGGTGCAGGCGCGCGAGCGGGCCGAACAGGGTGACGAAGCGGCTGCCGGCGAGGCGCGCCGCCAGCTCGAAGTCCATCACCCCGAGGCGCTCCCCGAGATCGACGTGATCGCGCGCCTCGAAGTCGAACCGCGGCGGCTCGCCCCAGCGCCGGACCTCGACGTTGTCGGCCTCGCTGCGCCCCTCGGGGACCGATTCGTGGGGCACGTTGGGGATCCCGAGCAGGATGTCGTCGAGCTGCGCCTGCACCCGCTCCAGACGCTCCTCGCTCTCCTCGAGCGCCTCCCCGATGCGCGCCACCTCCGCGCGCAGCGGCGCGATGTCCTGGCCGGCCGCCTTGGCCTGGCCGATGGCCTTGGAGCGCGCGTTGCGCTGGGCCTGCAGCTCCTGGGTGCGCACCTGGGTCTCGCGCCGCCCGCTCTCGAGCTCGCGCACCCGCGCCACGTCGAGCTGAAAGCCGCGCTTGGCGAGAAGGCCGGCGGTCTCGTCGAGCTGCTTGCGAATCCGGTTCGGGTCCAGCATGGCGATGTCCTATCCACTAGAAGATTGAACCGCGAAGAGCACGAAGGTCACGAAGAACGATACAAGAATACACGAGTCAATGAGGTTCCAAGGTCGCGTCCGGTCGGTTGGACCGAACGAAGTCGAGCGGCGCTCTTGACCTTCGTGCGCTTCGTGTCCTTCGTGGTTGTCCTGATCGGGGCGTCGCAATGCCCAATAGCTCACCCGGGCACTTCGCGGGTCAGCTTCCTTTGCGGTGCTTCTGGTCGCGCCGGCGCAGCTCTGCGAGCTTCTCCGCGATGCGGCTCTCGAGGCCGCGATCGACGGGTGCGTAGTAGCGGCGCACGCCCATCGCCTCGGGGAAGTAGGTCTCGCCGGCGGCGTAGGCGTCGGGCTCGTCGTGGGCGTAGCGGTACCGGCGCCCGTACCCCAGCCGGCGCATGAGCCCCGTGGGTGCGTTGCGCAAGTGCAGCGGCACCTCCAGCGAGCCGTGCTCGCGCACGTCCGCCATCGCCGCATCGTAGGCTTTGTACACGGCGTTGCTCTTGGGGGCGCAGGCTAGATACACCACGCACTGGCCGAATGCCAGCTCGCCCTCCGGGCTGCCCAGGCGCTCGTACGCGTCCCAGGCGTCGAGCGCGAGCGCGAGCGCCCGCGGATCCGCGTTGCCGATGTCCTCGCTGGCCATGCGCACCAGCCGCCGCGCGAGGTAGGCGGGATCCGCGCCGCCGTCCAGCATGCGCGCGAGCCAGTACAGCGCGGCGTCGGGATCGGTGCCGCGCACCGACTTGTGCAGGGCGGATATCTGGTCGTAGAAGACGTCGCCCCCTTTGTCGAAGCGCCGCGTGCCCGCCCCCAGCACATCCAGCAAGAGCGCGCGGTCGATGCTTCCGCCCTCCCCCGCCAGATCGCCGAGCATCTCCAGCACGTTGAGCGCGCGGCGCGCGTCCCCGTCGGCGGCGCGCGCCAGCTCGTCGCGCAGCTCCGGCGCCATCTCCAGATCGAGGGCGCCGAGGCCGCGCTCGGCGTCGGCCAGCGCACGGTCGATGACCGCCCGGATGTCGCCGGGCTGCAAGGCCTTGAGCACGTACACCCGGGTGCGCGAGAGCAGCGCACCGTTCAGCTCGAAGGAAGGGTTCTCGGTGGTCGCGCCGATGAAGGTGAGCGTGCCGTCCTCGACGAAGGGCAGGAATGCGTCCTGCTGCGCCTTGTTGAAGCGATGCGCCTCGTCGATGAACAGCACCGTACCCGTGCCGTGCTCGGCGCGCCAGGCGCGCGCCTTGTCCACCGCCGTGCGGATGTCCTTGACGCCGGCGAGCACCGCCGAGAGGCTCAGGAACTGCGCGCCGCAGTGGTGCGCGATGAGGCGCGCGAGGGTGGTCTTGCCGCTGCCGGGCGGGCCCCAGAACACCATGGAGTGAATGGCGCCCGCCTCCAGCGCCCGGCGCAGGGCCTTGTGCGGGCCGAGCAGGTGCGCCTGGCCGACGAGCTCACCCAGGGTGGCCGGGCGCATGCGCTCGGCCAGGGGCCGGAAATCACTCGCGGCGTTCATGATCGACGTCACCGTCACGTCAGGTCACTGACAAAGAATAACCACAGAGGACACAGAGGTAAGCACAGAGGTCACAGAGAATGATATCAAGAATGCAAAAACGTCTGGTCCATCGTAACCGGGCAACGCGGAGTCATTCTCAAGTATTTTTCTCTGCGTCCTCTGTGAGATCCTCCGTGTCCTCTGTGGTTAAAGACACTGAGCTGAGCGAGGTCACTGGGTTTCGACGTCGCCGACGACGTCGACGCCTTCCGGCGGCTCGAAGTGAAAGAGATCTGGATCGAGGTCCGGATTGCGCACCACGTCGTGAAACTCGAGCACCGTGGTCTGCCCGAAGCTGTCGAGCAGCTCCATGCGGCGCAAGCCCCGCCTATCGAAGCCCAGGCGCACCCGCGCGAAGGAGACGTCCTCGGCCAGCGGGCGCAGCTCCACCCAGGCGAGCCCACCCTCCTCGCCCAGATCCTGCACCGAGAAGCTCTCCTCGATGGGGCGCGCGGAGCTCAGGAGCGACGCGGGCGTCGTCCCCACCGCCGCGCTCAGGGCGCGCACCGTCACCTGATCCAGGTCCACGTCGTAGATCCAGACCTTGCTTCCGTCCGAGACGATGAGCTGGCGATAGGGCTCAGTGTAATCCCAGCGAAAGCGATCCGGGCGCTGCAGGTACATCACCCCCGAGGACTCCTCCAGCGGCCGGAAGCTCTCGTCGTAGAGCGTCTGCTGGAAGCCGGCGCGAAGGGACCGCACCTGGGCGAGAAACGTCTCCAGGCGCTCGGTGGCGGTGTCGGCGAGAACGCCGCCGGCCGGCAGCAGGGCGCACAGGAGCCCGAGGAGCGTACGGCGCATGAACGGAGTCAGGGTCACGCCTCCGGCGGCGCGGGAACGAGGACCTCGCGGCTGCCGTTGGACTGGAGCGGGCCGACGATGCCGGCCTCCTCCATGTGCTCGATCATGCGCGCGGCGCGGTTGTAGCCGATCTTGAGGCGCCGCTGCACGCCGGAGATCGACGCGCGGCGGGACTGCACCACGATGTGCACCGCCTGATCGTAGAGCGGGTCCGACTCGGTGTCGGCGACGGCGGCGCCCGGATCCCAGTCGGTGCCGGTGGGCATGCCCATCCCGGTGCCCGGCTGCGGACCCTCCAGCACCCCGCGGTCGTAGACCGGATCGCCCACGCGCTTGAGGTGATTCACCACCTTGTGCACCTCGTGGTCCGCCACGAACGCCCCGTGCACGCGCGTGGGCGTGGCCATGCCGGGCGAGAGGAAGAGCATGTCGCCGTGTCCGAGGAGCTGCTCGGCGCCCATCTGATCGAGGATGGTGCGCGAGTCCACGCGCGAGGAGACCTGGAAGGCGATGCGCGTGGGAATGTTGGCCTTGATGAGGCCGGTGATCACATCCACTGACGGCCGCTGGGTGGCCATGATGAGATGGATGCCGGATGCGCGCGCCTTCTGCGCCAGGCGTGCGATGAGCTCCTCCACCTTCTTGCCGACCACCATCATGAGATCGGCGAGCTCGTCGATGATCACCACGATCAGGGGCAGCGGCTCGAGCATCGGCGGCTCCTCCTCGCTCTCGGGCTCGGGCGCGTGCAGCGGGTCGCGGATGGGGCGCCCGCGCTCCCTCGCCTCGCGCACCTTGCGGTTGTAGCTGCCGATGTGGCGCACGCCCAGCGCCGACATGAGCTGATAGCGGCGCTCCATCTCCGCCACGCACCACGACAGCGCGTGCGCCGCCTCCTTCATGTCGGTGACCACCGGCGCGAGCA
>CAZPFD010000320.1:0-4033 GCA_964585725.1 uncultured Ectothiorhodospiraceae bacterium
CCGGCGCTAGCCCGCGTCGATGACGAACAGCCGGCGCAGGTAGTCGGTGAGCACGTCGCAGCCGTCGTCGGTGACCAGCACGGTCTCGCTGAAGCCCATCCCGAAGTCTTCGAAGAAGAGGGCGGGCGCGAGGTGGAAGGTCATGCCCGGCTCGAGCACGGTGGCGTCGTGGGGGCGTATGGAGAGCACTCGGCCTTCGGAGCCGCCCGGCGGAAACCCGATCCCCAGCGAGCGGCCGGTATGGTGGGTCAGCGCGTGCCCGAGCCCCGCCTCCTCGACCACGCCGCGGCCCGCCGCGTCCACCTCGCCCGAGGTTCTGCCCGGCGCGATGGCGGTGATGAGGGCGTCAAGGGCCTCCATGAGCGCATCCGCCGCCTGCTTCTGAAGCGGCGCGGGTTTCCCCACCACGGCGGAGCGACCGATCACGGCGTGGTAGCGCTCCGCGCAGCCGCCCGCCTCGAGGCGCACCACGTCGCCGGGCTGGATGGCGCGCCGGCGCCACGTGGCATAGCGCAGCGCGGTGCGCGCGCCGGAGACCACCAGCGGCGGATGCCCCAGGTACTCGCTGCCGGCCCCGATGCTGGCGGCGTACATGGCGGCGGCGACGTCGTTCTCGGTCTTGCCCGGTGCGATGGCGGCGAGGGCGGCATCGAGCCCGGCCTCGGCCGCGCGCGCTGCGGTGCGCATGCGCTCGATCTCCTCCGCGCTCTTGCGGATGCGGCGGGCTTCGACATGCGCGGCCCAGTCCGAGAGCCGCACGCGCGGCAGGCGGGTCTGCAGGCGGGCGAGCTCGCGCGCCGCGAGCGCTCCGGCGCCCGTCTCGACCCCGAGGCCGGTCTCCGCCGGGAAGGTCTCGTCGAGAAAGCGGGCCAGGACGTCGGTCGGCTCCTCCGCCTCCCCGATCTCGACGAAGCGCCCGAGCGCGGGCGCCGCGGCGGGGGACCCGCCGCTCTTCCTCGAGAGCAGGACCGCCTCGCCCTGCTCGGGCACGAACAGGCACGGGGACGCGAAGCGCCCGGTGCTCTGGTAGCCGCAGAGCCAGAAGATGTTCTCGGGATCGAACAGCAGCGCCCCGGCCAGCCCCTGGCCGCGAAGCGCCGCCTGCACGTCGAGCAGCCGGCGCTCGTAGGTGCACGGGGGAAAGGGAAGCTCCAGGAGGTGCTCGGCGTTCATGGGTCGGGCGGCGGCTGCTTCCATGCGCGAAGGGGTGATTCTTGTAATTAATTGCTTACTAGGTCCCTATTATCCCCAGACCGGGGGCTGTGCGCCAGGGGGAATACGCGTCGTCGAGGGCGCCTTCATGGCGTATCCTTGTGTGACAACCACAACGGAGGGAGGGCCTGTCATGCACGCGTTTGCGAGAAAGTCCCTGACCGCGACGGCCGCGGCGGCGGTGGCCCTGATGCTGGCGGCGCCGGCGGCCTCGGCCGACGTGACCCTCAAGGCCTCGCACCAGTGGCCCGAGGGCGACGTGCGCGACGAGATGGTGCGCATCATCAAGAAGGAGGTGGAGGCGGCGGACGTCGGCCTGAACGTGCGCATCTACACCAGCCGATCGCTGTACAAGCCCAAGGAGCAGTGGGATCCGCTCACCAAGGGCACCCTCGACATCTCCGCCTTTCCCCTCGACTACGCCTCGGGGCGCCATCCGCAGTTCAGCGCCACCCTCATGCCGGGGCTGGTCAAGAACCATGAGCACGCCAAGCGGCTGAACGACTCCGCCTACATGGACGACATCCGCCGGATCATCAACGATGCCGGAGTCATGGTGCTCTCCGACGCCTGGCTGGCCGGCGGCTTCGTCGGCCAGGGCTACTGTGTGACCGAGCCCTCGACGGTGCAGGGCAAGGTGATGCGCGCGGCGGGCCCGTACTTCGAGCGCATGCTGGTGGCGGCGGGCGCGTCCATCAACTCCATGCCGAGCTCGGAGATCTATACCGCGCTCCAGACCGGCGTGCTGGACGGCGCGAACACGAGCTCCGGGAGCTTCGTCTCCTATCGCATCTACGAGCAGGCGACGTGCCTGACCCCGCCCGGGGACTACGCGCTGTGGTTCATGTACGAGCCCATTCTCATGTCCCAGCGCAGCTGGGAGCGGCTCAACGACGAGCAGCGCGCCGCTCTGCGTGAGGCGGGCGAGAAGGCGGAGGAGTTCTTCTTCGACGAGGCCAGGAAGCTCGACCAGACGCTGGTCGAGACTTACAAGAAGGCGGGCGTCAAGGTCGTGGACATGACCGAGGCGCAGTACAACGCCTGGCTCGACATCGCCAAGAAGTCCTCGTACGCGCACTTCGCGGACAACGTGCCGGGCGGCAAGGAGATCCTCGACAAGGCGCTGGCGGTCGAGTAGCCGGTGGATTTCTTCATCGCCGCCGTGCGACGCCTCTCGCGCGCCGCCGGCGTCGCGGCGGGGCTGCTGCTCTTCGCGGCGGTCGTCGCCGTGTGCCACCTGGTGGTGGTGCGCTACGCCCTGCGCGAGTCCGCCATCTGGCAGCACGAGTTCGTGGCGTACAGCCTCATCGGCGCCACCTTCCTGGGGGCCCCCTACGTGCTGCTCACCCGCGGGCACGTGAACGTCGATCTCGTCCCTCTCTACGTGGGTGAGCGCGCGCGCCTCGTGCTCGCCCTGGTCGCCGCCGCCGTGGGCATCGCTTTCTGCGTGCTCATCACCTGGACCGGCGTGGAGCTGTGGCACGAGGCGTGGGCCGCCGACTGGCACGCGGACACGGTCTGGGCGCCGCCGCTCTGGATCCCGTATCTCGTGATGCCCGTGGGCATGGGGCTGGTGGTGCTCCAGTACGTGGCCGACGTGGCGGCGGTGCTCACCGGGCGCGAGAGCGCCTTCGGGATCACCACGGGGACGCACGAAGGAACGTGAGCGAGCTCGAGCTCGGTGTGCTCGTGGCGCTGGTCACGGTCGGGGTGCTGTTGACCGGCGTGCCGGTCGCGTTCGCCCTGGGGTTCGTGGCCGTCCTGTTCCTGGTGGCGGTGGAGGGCCCGTTCATCCTCGAGTCGGTGCCCAACGTGTTCTTCGCGGGGCTCGACAGCTTCGCGCTGCTCTCCATCCCCATGTTCATTCTGATGGGCGGCGCCATCGCCGCCTCGCGCGCCGGAGCCGATCTGTACGAGGCGCTGGAGCGCTGGCTCTACCGCGTGCCCGGCGGGCTCATGCTCTCCAACCTGGGGGCTTGCGGGATCTTCGCCGCCCTCTCGGGATCGTCGCCCGCCACCTGCGCCGCCATCGGCAAGATGGGCATCCCGGAGATGCGCCAGCGCGGCTACCCGCCGCGCGTCGCCACCGGCGCCATCGCCGCGGGCGGCACCCTCGGCATCCTCATCCCGCCGTCCATCACCATGATCGTGTACGGCATCGCCACCGAGACCTCCATCGGGCGCCTGTTCCTCGCCGGCGTGCTGCCGGGCCTCATGCTGGTCGCGTTGTTCATGGCCTGGGGGCTGTTCGCGTCGTGGCGCTACGGCTACCAGATCGTCAACCCCGAGCTGCGCTTCTCGCTGCGCGAGAAGCTGGTGGTGCTCCCCAAGGTGGGGCCGTTCCTGGCCATCATCGTCGGGATCCTGTGGGTGCTCTACGGCGGGGTGGCGACGCCTTCGGAGGCGGCCGGCGTGGGCGCCATGCTGTGCCTGCTGCTGGTCGCGGCGATCTACCGCATGTACCGCCCGAAGGATCTGATGCGCGTGTTCCGCGACGCGCTGCGCGAGTCGGTGATGATCCTGATGATCATCGCGGCCGCGGAGCTGTTCAGCTTCATGATGTCGTCGCTGTTCATCACCCAGACTCTGGCCATGTGGGTCGGGGACCTGGAGGTCAACCGCTGGGTGCTGCTCGCGTGCATCAACGTGTTCCTGCTGATCATGGGATTCTTCCTGCCGCCGGTGGCGGTGATTCTGATGGCGGCGCCGACCTTGCTGCCCATCGTGGAGAGCCTGGGCTTCGACGCCATCTGGTTCGCGGTGGTGCTCACCGTCAACATGGAGATCGGGCTGATCACGCCGCCCGTGGGGCTGAACCTCT
>CAZPFD010000321.1:0-3993 GCA_964585725.1 uncultured Ectothiorhodospiraceae bacterium
GGCGGGCTGCTCGACGGGCTGCTGCCGGCTCTGCACTACGGCGTGCCCGTGCTCGGATACGAGGGCGGCAAGTTCGACCCCGAGCGCGCCTACACGCTGATGGCGCGCTACGGCGTGCGCAACGCCTTCATCCCCCCCACCGCCATGAAGATGCTCATGCAGATCGACAACCCCCGCCAGTACCACGATCTGCGATTGCGCTCCATCATGTCCGCCGGCGAGCAGGTCGGTGCGGAGATCGTGCGTTGGGCGCGCGAGATGCTCGCGGTCGACGTCAACGAGATGTGGGGGCAGACCGAGTTCAATTATCTGGTCGGCAACTGCGCCGAGATCCTGCCCGTCAAACCGGGCTCCATGGGTAAGCCGTACCCGGGCCACGTGGTCGACGCCGTGGACGAGCAAGGCCGGCCCATGCCCGCGGGCGAGCCCGGCGAGCTCGCCGCGCGACGGGGCGACCCGGTCATGTTCCTCGGCTACTGGGGCCAGGAGGAGGCCACGCGGGAGAAGTTCGTGGGCGAATGGTTTCGCACCGGCGACGTCGGCTATCGCGACGACGAGGGGTATCTGTGGTTCGTGGGGCGCAAGGACGACGTCATCTCGAGCGCCGGCTACCGCATCGGGCCGGGCGAAATCGAAGACTGCCTGCTCAAGCACCCGGCGGTGGCGCAGGCCGCAGCCATCGGCAGCCCGGACGAACTGCGCGGGCAGATCGTGAAAGCCTTCGTCGTTCTGGCGCCGGGCTACGAACCGTCACCGACACTGGTGCGCGACATCCAGCAGAGCGTCAAGACGCGGCTCGCAGCCTACGAATACCCGCGCGAGATCGAGTTCATCGACGAGCTGCCGTTGACCACCACGGGGAAGGTGCGGCGCGTGGAGCTGCGCCGGCGCGAGCTCGAGCGTAAGGGCAAGTAGGCTGCTCGGCACCGTGAGATCCCGGCTCCTAGTCGGCATCGGGCAGGCGAATTTGAGGTTTGTCCGGCGCGAAAAGTGGTGTCAGACACTACTATCCCTGCGGGCGGGAAGTGCGGCCTAGGCGGGCTCCTCGGCGGTGGAGACTCGAGACACCAGCTCGACCAGGCGCTCGACCAGCGCCGGCTTGCCGAACACGGCGCTGTACACGCGTCCGATCCCCGGCTCGTCGTGCTCCTCCAGACTGCGGTAGAGACCACCGGCCTCCTCGACGAGGAGCTGCGTGGCGGCGACGTCCCAGACCCGCACGCGCCACTCCAGGCCTGCGTCCACCGCCTCGGTGAGCGCGCAGACGTGGGCGTAGCCGGTGTGGAAGATGCGAAAGTTCGGATGCGCCAGGGCCAGCGCGTCGAATACCTGCCCTGCGTTTCCGTGCCTCAGGAAGGTGGCCCGCGAGGGTAACGCGATGCGCTCTGCGCCCCGAATCCAATCGGGGGTCAGATCATCGATACGCAGGGGATCTCCGTTCTGGAAAGCACCGAGACCGTAACCTCCATAGCAGCGCAAGCTCAGCGCGGGCTGGTCGATGACGCCGGCCACCGGCAAACCCTTGTAGCGCAGGGCGATGATCGTGCTGTAAAGAGGAATGCTCTTCGCGAACTCCGTGGTCCCGTCGATGGGATCGATGACCCACTGGAGGGCGGCGCCTGCATTCGTCTCCCCGAACTCCTCCCCGAGGATCGCGGCATCGGGGTAGCGCGCGCCCACCGCGTCGCGAAACGCGCGCTCGGCCTCCAGATCGGCGTTGGTCACCAGGCTTCCGTCGGGTTTCAGGCGCACGTCGACGCCGGCGGCGAGAACCCGCTTGATCGCCGCCCGACACGCATCCGCGAACTCCAGCGCAGCGTCGAGATAGCGCTTGCGCTCGCTCGCGCTCAGCTCTTCACGTCGATCGTCGGTCATGAATCTCGTGCATCCCGTCGTGGTTGAGCGGTGCGCACCCCGGTGCTGCAGGCGTGTGAACTGAAGAGTCGACCCGGGGCGCGGGGTCTTGAACCGGACCGCTCTACCGGGGTCCGCGGGGTGGACGCGCTGCCGCGCGTTTCATGCCATCGCATCTCGGGAGCACGCGCCGCGCGCCGTGACGGCGTGCGAGCGCCGCAGGCTGGACGCGGCCCGAGCGCGCTCAACGGGCTATTGTGCAGTGCATAATAACCGGACGCGGGCGGCACGGCCACCCGCCGGCGCATCCGGACGCCCGCGCCGATGCGCCGCGCGCGGGGCGGCGCCGCGGTGCTCACACGCCGGTGGTGCGGGAAGTCCGTTCCTCGCCTCCGCCGCCACGGCGTATGACATGCCTTGCTGGCGCAAGACTCGGCCTGCATTTCTCATCGGCGCGCCCCTCCAAGGCGGGAAGGCCGAGGTTTGCGTTGCGTGCAGCGGCCCAGGATAATCCCCGAAAAAACAACGTCGTTTTCCGCTGGAGGAGATCCTCAACTTGGCTGAGGCTGCGCAGGAACATCCGCTCAGGCCATGGGCGCTGCTGTCTCCGGCATTGCTCTCGGTGGGTCTCCTGCTGGTCGTGCCCGCCGGCTTCATCGTCGTGTACTCCTTCTGGCTGCGCACCGCGACCGGTGCCGACGTGCCGGAGCTGCACCTGGGCAACTGGGCGGAGGTGCTCACGGATCCCTTCTACCGCGCCATCCTGTGGCAGACGCTGCGCATCGCCCTGATCACCACGCTGCTGTGCGCTGTGCTCGGCTACGTACCGGCGTACTTTCTGGCCCGTACGCAGCTGGAGCACAAAGCGCTGCTGGTCCTGCTGCTGATGCTGCCCTTCTGGATCAGCTACATCATCCGGACCCTGTCGTGGATCAACGTCCTCGGCTCGAGCGGTGCGGTCAACGTGGCGCTCGAGTGGCTGCAAGTGATCGACGAGCCGCTGCAGATGCTCTACAACCAGGCGACGGTCATCCTCGGTCTGGCTCACTATCTGCTGCCCTTCATGATCCTGAACATCTACGTGAGCATCGACGGCATCGACAGAAACCTCGAGCCCGCGGCTCGCACCTTGGGTTGCACGCCGTGGCAAGCCTTTCGCGAGGTCGTGCTGCCGCTGTCGCTGCCCGGGCTCGCGGCCGGGAGCCTCCTGTGCTTTGTTCTCGGCGCCGGCACTTACATCACACCGCTGGTTCTCGGCGGCCCGGGAGACGCCATGTTCGCCAACCTGATCTACGAGGCGATCATCATCCAGCTCAACTGGCCGCTCGGCTCAGCGCTCTCGGTAGCGCTTCTGGTGCTGCTCGGGTCGGTGGTGCTGCTCTACAACCGTTTCCTCGGTTTGAGCCAGGTATACAAGAGCTTCGGCTGAATGGAACGCGCCATTTTCAACGGCTGGAACGGCATCCGCGTGGTCACCGTGATGGTGTACCTGTTCATGTTCATCCCGGTCGCCGTGGTCATCCTGTTGTCGTTCAACGCGAGCCAGTTCGGCAGTTTCCCCATGGAAGGCCTCAGCCTGCGCTGGTTCGGCGAGCTCGCGAGCAACGACGCCATCGTACGCGCCTTCCGCACGTCGTTGATTCTTGGCACGCTCACCGCCATCATCTCCACCACGCTCGGGATCCTGGCTTCACTCGCGATCGTGCGCTACGGGTTTCCGGGCAAGGAGCTGATCAATACGGCGCTGGTCGCTCCGATTCTGGTGCCCGAGGTCGTGCTCGGCGTGGCGCTTCTGCTCTTCCTGCGCTGGCTCGCGATGCCGAAGAGCTTTCTGCTTCTGCTGCTGGGACACGTGATCATCACGCTGCCCTTCGTGGTGCTGGTGGTCCAGGCGCGGCTCGTGGGCATTCGCCGTGATTACGAGGAAGCGGCGATGAGCCTCGGCGCCAACCGGGTTCAGACGTTCATGCAGGTGACGCTGCCGCTGTTGATGCCCGCCATCTTCGCCGGCATGCTGTTCGCGTTCACCATCTCCTTCGATGACATCACGGCCACGCTGTTCTGGAAGCCGGCCGGGACCGAGACGGTGCCGACCCAGATCTTCGCCATGCTGCGCAACTCGATCAGCCCGGAGATCAA
>CAZPFD010000322.1:0-3988 GCA_964585725.1 uncultured Ectothiorhodospiraceae bacterium
CCCGCCCTGGTCGAAGCGGCCAAGGCCGCGCTCGATCGCTACGGGTACGGAATGTCCTCGGTGCGCTTCATCTGCGGCACCCAGGAGGAGCACAGACAGCTCGAGGAACGGCTGAGCGGATTCCTCGGTACCGAGGCCACGATCCTCTACTCCTCCTGCTTCGACGCCAACACGGGTCTCTTCGAGACGCTGCTCGACGAGCAGGATGCGGTGATCAGCGACGCGCTCAACCACGCCAGCATCATCGACGGCATTCGCCTGTGCAAGGCACGCCGGCTGCGCTACGCCAACAACGACATGGCGCAGCTCGAGGCGCGCCTCGAGGAGGCTCGGGATTGTCGTTTTCGACTGGTGGTGACCGACGGCGTTTTCTCCATGGACGGCGTCCTCGCCAATCTGCCGGACATCTGCGAGCTGGCGGAGCGCTACCGCGCCCTGGTGATGGTCGACGACTCGCATGCCGTGGGCTGTCTGGGCCGCACTGGTGCGGGCACGCCCGAGCACTGGGGGGTGCGGGACCGGGTCGACGTCGTCACCGGCACTCTGGGGAAGGCCCTGGGCGGCGCGTCGGGGGGCTACACCTCGGGGCACCGCGAGATCGTGGATTGGCTGCGCCAGCGCTCGCGGCCCTACCTCTTCTCCAACACGCTGGCGCCGGTGATCGCCGCAACGTCGCTGCGGGCGCTGGATCTGCTGCGCGACAGCGACGATCTGCGACGGCGCCTGGACGAGAACAGCCGCTACTTTCGCCGCGGGCTGGAACACCACGGATTCAATCTGATACCCGGCGAGCATCCCATCATCCCGGTCATGCTGGGTGACGCGAAGCTCGCGGCGGAGATGGCGGCCGGTCTTCTCGAGGAGGGCATCTACGTCATCGGTTTCTCCTATCCGGTCGTGCCGGAGGGCAAGGCGCGCATCCGCACGCAGATGTCCGCCGCCCACGAGCGCTCGGACCTCGACCGCGCCCTGGACGCGTTCGCTCGCGTCGGACGCGCGCTCGGGGTCATCGCCTGAGGCGCCGCACGCCGAGCGAGGCGTTCATGAGAGCCCTGGTCAAGAAGAAGTCCGAGCCGGGAATCTGGCTCGAGGACGTACCCGTCCCCGAGGTCGGGCACAACGACGTTCTCGTACGGGTGCGCAGGGCATCCATCTGCGGCACCGACATTCATATCTATAACTGGGACGAGTGGTCCCAGCACACGATTGCGGTGCCCATGACCATCGGGCACGAGTTCGTGGGCGAGATCGCCGGCATCGGCAGCGAGGTCGGCGGGTTCAAGGAGGGCGATCGGGTCGCCTGCGAGGGCCATATCACCTGCGGGTATTGCCGCAACTGCCGGGCGGGCCGGCGCCACCTGTGCCGTAACACCAAAGGCGTGGGTGTGAACCGCCCGGGCGGCTTCGCCGAGTACGTGGTCATCCCGGCGACCAACGCCTTCCGGCTGCCGGACAACATCGACGACGACATCGGGGCGATCCTGGACCCCTTGGGCAACGCCACCCACACGGCCCTGTCCTTCGACCTGGTGGGCGAGGACGTGCTCATCACCGGCGCAGGGCCTATCGGCATCATGGCCGCCGCCATCGCGAAGCACGTGGGGGCCCGCTTCATCGTCGTCACCGACGTCAACGACTACCGGCTGGACCTGGCGGCGCGCATGGGTGCGACCCGCACCGTCAACGTGAGCCGCACCGACGTCACCGAGGTCATGCGCGAGCTCGGCATGCAGGAGGGCTTCGACGTCGGCATGGAGATGTCGGGCAGCCCGGAGGCGCTGCAAAGCCTGCTCGATGTGATGAACCACGGGGGCAAGGTGGCGCTGCTCGGGATCCTGCCCGAGAAAACGGCCATCAACCTCGACGAGGTCATCTTCAAAGGTCTCTTCATCAAAGGGATCTACGGCCGCGAGATGTTCGAGACCTGGTACAAGATGATCGCCATGCTGCAAAGCGGCCTCGACGTGACGCCCGTCATAACCCATCACTTGCCGGCGGCGGAGTTCGAGCAGGCGTTCGAGATCATGCGCTCGGGGCGCGCCGGGAAAGTGGTGCTCGACTGGACTACGAGAAAGGGGACCTCCTGATTCCTGATTACCCACGAGACGTAGCTATCATCCCGCGCTCCGCCAGTCACCCTTCGCAAGGGGCTTGCCACTCCGCCCGAGGCGGCTGAGCATCGTGGGTAATCGGGCATCAGAGTGTCCCGTTCTTGCAGCGAAATGAAGGAGGAGATCATGGCTCGACGCAGAGCACGCACACGCGAACGGCGTCCCCGCCAGGCGCTGGCGCAGCTCGACTGGCGACAGGTAGCGAACCCGTACAGCCCCGTCGAGGTGCTGACGGCCGAGCAGGTGGAGCAGATCCACGACGCTTCGCTGCGCGTGCTCGAGGAGATCGGCGTCGACTTCCTCCTGCCCGAGGCGTGCGACATCCTGCGCCGCGCCGGCGCGCAGGTCGAGGACGGCGGGGAGCGCGTGCGCTTCGATCGCGGTCTCGTTCTGGAGAGCATCGCGCACGCCCCGCGGCGATTCACGCTACACGCACGCAACCCGCAGCGCAATCTCGAGGTGGGCGGCAACCACCTCAACTTCTGCGCCATTGCGAGCGCCCCCAATGTCTCGGACCTGGAGCGCGGCCGCCGCCCGGGCAATTACGAGGACTACTGCAATCTCGTGCGACTGGGTCAGGCGCTCAACATCATTCACCTCTTCGGCGGCTACCCGGTGGAGCCCGTCGATCTGCCGCCGGAGACCCGTCATCTGGACTGCGTGCGGACGTTCGTCGATCTCACCGACAAGGTCACCTATGCCTATGCGCTCGGCCGCCACCGCATTCTCGACGGCATCGAGATGGTGCGCATCGCGCGCGGCATCTCGCGCGATCAGTTGCTGCGCGAGCCCAGCCTGTTCACCATCGTCAACTCGAGCTCGCCGCTGCGTATCGACGGTCCCATGCTCGAGGGTCTGATCGAGATGGCGCGGCACAACCAGGTGGTGGTGCTGACGCCGTTCACGCTCTCCGGCGCGATGGCTCCGGCGACGCTGGCCGGCGCGCTGGTGCAGCAGAACGCCGAGGCCCTGGCCGGGATCGCGTTCACGCAGATCGTCAACCCGGGGGCGCCCGTGGTATACGGCGGCTTCACCTCCAATGTCGACATGAAAACCGGCTCCCCGGCCTTCGGCACCCCCGAGTACACGCGCGCGGCCCTGGCCGGCGGGCAGCTCGCGCGCCGCTACAACCTGCCTTACCGTTCCTCCAACGCCAACGCGTCGAACGTGGTCGACGCGCAGGCCGCCTACGAGGCCGAGATGTCGCTGTGGGGAGCGGTGATGGGGCACGCCAACATCGTCATGCACGGGGCGGGCTGGATGGAGGGCGGCTTGTGCGCGTCCTTCGAGAAGATGATCCTGGATGCGGAGCTGTTGCAGATGATGGCCGTCTTCCTCGAGCCCATCGTGGTGAACGAGGACACGATGGGGGTGGAGGCCATCGCCGAGGTCGGCCCCGGGGGGCACTTCTTCGGGGTGGGACATACGCTCGAGCGTTTCGAGCACGCTTTCTACGCCCCTCTGGTCTCGGACTGGCGCAACTTCGAAACCTGGGACCAATCCGGGCATGCGGACGCCACGCAGCGGGCGCACCGGCTCTACAAGAAGATCCTCTCCGAGTTCGAGCCCCCGCCGCTCGATGCGGCCGTCGCCGAGGAGCTGGACGCCTTCGTTTCCCGCAGCAAGCAGGAGGTCGCCAGCGCCGCATGAGCAGATGGTACCAAAGGGCGGGGAGAAGACTTCACCACAGAGAGCACAGAGGGATTCACAGAGGGCACAGAGGAAAGAAAACAAGAGAAACGGGGAAAACGAAGAGACGTCGGCCTGCGGCAAACTATCCCATTTAGTGTCTCTCTGTGTTCCTCTGTGCGATCCTCTGTGTCCTCTGTGGTTGAAGATCCCACGTTTCCGAGGTCACCGTGATCGAGATCGACGGG
>CAZPFD010000323.1:0-3966 GCA_964585725.1 uncultured Ectothiorhodospiraceae bacterium
CGCCGCGGCTGGTGCGCTGCTCGATGGCCACCGTGGGCGGGATGCCGAAGATGGCGTCCACGTCCGGGCGCGCCGCGGGCTGCACGAACTGGCGCGCGTAGGCATTGAGCGACTCCAGGTAACGGCGCTGGCCTTCGGCGAACAGGATGTCGAAGGCGACCGTGCTCTTGCCGCTGCCGCTGATGCCGGTGATCACGGTGAAGCGATCGCGCGGGATGGTGATGTCCACGCCCTTGAGATTGTGCTCGCGCGCGTGGTGGATGCAGATGGCGTTGCCGTTGGGCGCGGCGGCGTACGGCGCCCGGGCTTCGCCGACGGCGGGCGGAGTGCGCGTGCGCCGCTCCCTGGCGGATCGCGCCAGCGCCGCGCTCTCGCTCGCGTAGGCGCGCAGGGCGGTGCCGGTGTGGCTGCTCTGGGATTCCATGATCCGATCGGGGGTGCCCACCGCCACCACCTCGCCCCCGCGCTCGCCGCCCTCGGGGCCGAGATCGATCACCCAGTCGGCCGATCGAATCACGTCCAGATTGTGCTCGATGACCACCAGCGAATGGCCCTCGGCGATGAGCTGGCGGAACGCGCGCAATAAGGTCGCGATGTCGTCGAAGTGCAGACCCGTGGTGGGTTCGTCGAACAGAAACAGCGTGTGGTTGCGGTGCGCCTTGGCCAGATGGCCCGCGAGCTTGAGGCGCTGGGCCTCGCCGCCCGAGAGGGTGGGCACCGGCTGGCCGAGCTTCAGATAGCTCAAGCCCACCTGCTCGAGCGGGCGCAGGGCGCGCAGCACTTCCGGGTACTCGGCGAAGAACTTGAGCGCCTCGGAGACGGTCATCTCCAGCACGTCGGCGATGGACTTGGCCCGGCCCGCGTCCTCACCGTCAGCGCGGCGGTTTTTCTTGGTCTTGGTCTTGGGCTTGCGCCGGGTGGGCAGCAGCTTGACCTCGAGCACCTCGGCGCGGTAGCGGCGCCCGTCGCAATCGGGGCAGCGCAGGTACACGTCCGAGAGGAACTGCATCTCGATGTGCTCGAAGCCGTTGCCGCCGCAGGTCGGGCAGCGCCCGTTGCCGGAATTGAAGCTGAAGGTGCCCGCACCGTAGCCGCGCACCTGGGCGATGGGCTCGGCGGCGAAGGCCTTGCGGATGGCGTCGAAGGCGCCCACGTAGCTCGCCGGGTTGGAGCGCGTGGTGCGCCCGATGGGCGACTGATCCACCATGACCACGTCGTCGATGCGATCGGCCCCGGCCAGCGCGCGGTGCGCGCCGGGAGGCTCCACCGGGCGGCCCTTGGCCTTGCGCAGCGCCTTGTAGCAGACGTCGTGCACCAGGGTCGACTTGCCCGAGCCGGAGACCCCGGTCACGCACACCAAATGGCGCAGCGGGATGGCGACGTCGATGTTCTTCAGGTTGTGCTCGGCGGCGCCTTTGATCTCGAGGTGCGGGGTGGCCTTGTCCGGCGCACGGGCGGCGAGGCCGGTGACCACGCTGCGCGCGCCGGAGAGATACTCCGCGGTGCGCGAGCGGCGCGAGCGCAGGAGATCGGCCGGCGCGCCGAAGAACACCACCCGGCCGCCCTGCTCCCCGGGGCCGGGACCGAGATCGAGGATCCGATCGGCGGCGAGCATGATCTGCGGGTCGTGCTCCACCACCACCAGCGAGTTGCCGGCGTCGCGCAGGCGCTGCAGCACACCGATGACGCGATTCATGTCGCGGGCGTGCAGGCCGATGGAGGGCTCGTCGAGGACGAACAGCGCATTCACCAGCGACGTCCCGAGCGCGGTGGTCAGGTTGATGCGCTGGACCTCGCCCCCGGAGAGGGTGCGCGACTGGCGATCGAGGGTCAGATACCCCAGGCCCACCTCCACGAGGTAGCCCAGGCGCGACCGGATCTCGTTGAGCAACAGATCCGTCGCCTCGTCCAGCGGTGCGGGCAGGTGCACGTGCTGGAAGAACCGGTAGCAGCGCTCGATGGGCAGGAGCATGACGTCGTGCACGGTGAGCCCGGGGAGCGCCGCGTGCTGCTCGGCGGTGATGCTCATGGCCCCGGGCTTGAAGCGCTGCTCGGGGGCGAGCACCGCATCCGCATCCTCGCGGCTGCCCAGGCGCCAGAGCAGCGCCTCGGGCTTGAGGCGCGCGCCCTGGCACGCGGGGCACGGGTTGTAGGCGCGGTACTTGGAGAGCAGCACGCGGATGTGCATCTTGTAGCTCTTGGTCTCGAGCCACTCGAAGAAGCGCGCGATGCCGTACCACACGTCGTCGTCCCAGTCGCCCTCGCCCTCGATCACCCAGCGCTTGTGGCGCTTCTTCAACTTGCGCCAGGGCACGTCGACGGGCACGCCGCGCTGGCGCGCGAAGCGCATCAGATCGCTCTGGCACTCGCGGTAGCTCTCGGTCTGCCAGGGGCGGATGGCGCCGTCCTCGAGGCTCTTGCGCTCGTCGGGGATCACGAGCCCGTAGTCGATGCCCATGGTGCGCCCGAAGCCGCGGCAGGTGGTGCAGGCGCCGATGGGCGAGTTGAAGGAGAAGAGGTTGGGCAGCGGCTCGCGGTAGGTGATGTCGCACTCGGCGCAGTGCAGCCCCGAGGAGAAGCGCCAGGGTTTGCCGGGCGCGCTCTCGGCGTCCAGCGGATACACGCTGACGTGGCCGCGGCCGTGCTTCAACGCCGCCTCCAGATCCTCGATCACCCGCGCCTTGCGATCGGGGCCGAGGCGCACGCGATCCTGCACGACCTCGAGCGCGCGCTTGCGCTTGCGGTGAAAGCGCGTGTAGCCCTGCTTGGCCAGCGCGTCCTCCACCTCATCGCGCGAGAAGTTCTCGGGCACGGTGACGGTGAAGGTCACCAGCGCGCGCGGCGCGCGTTCGCATGTCGAGACCTTCTCCAGGATCTGCGCCCAGATGCTCTCGGGGGTGTCCTCGCGCACCGGCGCCCCGCAGCCGCGGCAGTGCAGGTGCGCGGCGCGCGCGAACAGGAGCTTGATGTGATCGTTGAGCTCGGTCATGGTGCCCACCGTCGAGCGCGAGGTGCGCACCGGGTTGGTCTGGTCGATGGCGATGGCGGGCGGGATGCCGTCGATGCGATCGGCCTGGGGCTTGTCCATGCGCTCGAGGAACTGGCGCGCGTAGGGCGAGAAGGTCTCCACGTAGCGGCGCTGGCCCTCGGAGTAGACGGTGTCGAAGGCCAGGGAGGACTTGCCCGAGCCCGAGACCCCCGTGACCACGATGAGCTCGTTCAGCGGCAGGCGCAGGTTGAGGCCCTTGAGGTTGTTCTGGCGGGCCCCCTGGATGCGAATGAACTGCTGAGACATCCGTCCTCGATGCGTCCTTTCCAATCGGCGCCCGCTGCGCGGCGGGCCGCGGCGGCGTCGAGTCAAGAAGCGCGCCGGCGCCGCTCGGGGTGCAGGCTCCCGCGGTGCGACACCCACGGCGTGCCGGCCACGGCGACTCGCCACGGCGCCGTGCGGTGCGCGCGCTCGGCGTAGTCCACACCCACGCGCGGGCCGATCATTATCCCCTCGGGCGGCTCGCCCGCGCGCACCTCCAGCCCGCCCTGCGTGTAGAGCGGGGCACCGCACCAGCTCGTGTCGAGGCCGAGCGCCGCGCCCACCTTGCCCGGTCCGGTGAGGAGGGCGGGCCCGCTGCGGCCCGCGCGACGCGCCCGGATCTTTTCCAGACCTTCGAGCGGCTCGCAGGCGCGGATCAGCACCGCCGCGGCCTCGCCGTCGCGTCCGGTCACCAGATTCAGCAACTGGTGCACGCCGTAGCAGGTGTACACGTAGGCGCGCCCCGGCGGGCCCCACAACGCGTCGTTGCGCGCGGTGCGCCCGAAGCGCCCGTGGTTCGCGCTGTCGTTCGGCCAGCGGTAGGCCTCCACCTCCGTGATGCGCAAGATCACACCGTCGCGGTGCAGCCGCATCCCCAGCAGATCGCGCGCCACCTCCAGCGCATCGCGCGCGTAGAAGCTCCGCGGGAGCAGCTT
>CAZPFD010000324.1:0-3955 GCA_964585725.1 uncultured Ectothiorhodospiraceae bacterium
CCCGGACTCCATCTACACCGGGGCCCTGGGGGCGGCCGAGTTCGCCCGCCGGGCCATGGAGGCGTGACATGATCGATGCCCAGACGCAAGCGCAGCCGGCGGACCAGACGGCGGACGTCAGGGAGAGCGTGATCACCGCCGGCGTGGACGTCGGCGCCGGCGCCGTGAAAGTCGCCATCTTCCGCTGCAACGGTGCAGCGCACGAGTGGCTCGCGAAACGCAGCGAGCGAGTGCGCCAGCGCAGCCCCATCGAGCTCGCCGAGGAGATGTACGAGGAGGCGCTCGGCGACGCGGGGTTGGCGCGTGAGGACGTCGCGTACGCGGCAACCACGGGCGACGGCGAGAACGTGCCTTTTCGTACCGGGCATTTCTACTCCATGACCACCCATGCACGCGGCGCCGTCTACCTCAATCCCGAGGCGCGCGCCGTGCTCGACATGGGCGCCCTGCACGGACGCGCCATCAACATCGACGCGCGCGGCAAGGTGCTCGGTTATCGCATGACAAGTCAGTGCGCATCCGGATCGGGCCAGTTCCTGGAAAACGTCGCGCGCTACCTGGGCATCGCCCAGGACGAGATAGGCCCTCTGTCGCTCGAGGCGGACGACCCGGAGCCCGTCAGCAGCATCTGCGCCGTGCTCGCCGAGACCGACGTCATCAACATGGTCTCGCGCGGGGTCTCCGCCTCCAACATCCTCAAGGGCATTCACATGTCGATGGCCGGACGCCTGGCCAAGCTGCTGCGCGCGACCAAGGCCATGGAAGGCACCATTCTCATGACCGGCGGGCTCGCACTCGACGTCGGCCTGGTCGCCGCCCTCAACGAAGCCATCAAGGAGCAGAAGCTCCCGTTCGACGCGGTGGGCCACCCCGACTCCATCTATGCCGGCGCCATCGGCGCGGCCGTGTGGGGCGCGTTCCGCTACCAGAAGCTGGCCCAGCTCGGGCAGCTTCCCAAAGCCTCCTGACGACAAGGAGCGACAAATGGCACTCATGATCGAGGAGATCTGCACCAACTGCGACGCCTGCGTGCCGGTGTGCCCGAACGAGGCCATCAGCATGGGCGAGCTCGTCTACGTCATCGATCCGCTGAAATGCACCGAATGCGTCGGTGCCGAAGAGGAGCCGCAATGCAAGCTCGTGTGCCCGGTGGACTGCATCGTGCCCAATCCCGACTGGTCCGAGTCCCCCGAGGAGCTCCAGGCCAAGTACGAGGCGCTCCATGGCTGAACGTACGTAGAGGACGGCTCTCAGAATGACGAACAACGCTGGTGCAGGAAAATCCGGAGCACGCATACGCTCGCTCACTTCCGGCGACCTCGACGCCGTGATCGGCATCGACCGCTCCGCCATGGGCCGCTCGCGGCGCGGATTCTTCGACAAGCGCCTGCGCGCGGCGGAGCACTCCCCCGACGCATTCATCGTGCTGGGCGCCGAGCGCGACGGACGACTGGTCGGCTTCGTCGTGGCCAGCGTGCTCGAGGGGGAGTTCGGTCACCCGGCGCCGGTGGCCATTCTGGACGCCGTCGGCGTGGGGGCGGACGAACGCGGTCGCGGCGTCGGCCGGGCTCTGCTGGCCGCCCTCGACGAGCGCAGCCGCGAGCGGGGCATCGGCGAGATGCATACCCAGACGCGCTGGAACGACCACGCGCTGCTGCGCTACTTCGACGCCGCCGGCTTCACCCTGGCCGGGCGCTGCGTGCTGGAGCGCTCCACGCACGACCCTGTGCGGTTCTAGAACATCCGTGGGAGCGCTCTTGAGGCGCGGCGAAATGAATCGCGGGCACGGTCCGGTCCCACAAAGAAGAGGACGCCAATGACTACGCACCACCGGCCAGCGGCACCCGAGCGCATGGGCGCGCCGCACGAGATCGACTACAGCCGGCCGCTCGAGGAGGACTTCACGCCTCTGTCGCGTGATCGGATCCCCGTGCGATCGCTCGAAGAGGCGGATCTGGCGCGGCTCATCGCCATCGATCGCCGTCTGACCGGACGCGAGCGCAGCGCGTACTACCGGCGTCGCGTGGCGGAGAGCTTGAACGAATCGGGAGTTCGCGTATCGCTCGTAGCCGACTTTGACGGACACGTGGTCGGATTCATCATGGCGCGCGTGGACTTCGGGGAATTCGGACGCATCGATCCGGAGGCGGTCATCGACACCATCGGCGTCGATCCCGATTACGCGCACCGCAAGGTGGGCAGCGCCCTGGTATCGCAGCTTCTGGAGAACCTCGCCGGGCTTCGCGTCGAGCGCGTGCGCACCGAGGTGGATTGGAACAGTGTCGACCTCCTCGGCTTCCTCGAGCGCTGCGGCTTCAGTCCCTCGCAGCGGCTGGTCTTCCGGCGGACCGTGGCCTGAGAGGGCGCGATGAACGGTCCCTGGGATTTCGCCGATCAGCCGGCTGTGGTGACCGGGGGACTGCGCGGCATCGGGCTTGCCGTCGCGGGCGCCTTGCACGCGGCCGGCGCGCACGTGCACGTGTTCGACCGCGAGCCGGCGGGCATGGACAGCCGCGCGCCGTTCACCTTGCACACCTTGGACGTAGCCGATTCCGCCGCGGTGAGCGAGGCGGTGGCGGGTCTGCCCCGGGCGCCGCTGCTGCTGGTCAACAACGCCGGAATCACGCGCGATCGCACCATCGCCAAAATGAGCGACGACGAGTGGCAGGAGGTCCTTGCCGTGAACCTCACGGGCGCCTTCAACCTGCTGCGCGCGGTGACGCCGGGGATGATTGCCGCCGGCTACGGGCGCGTGGTCAATATGACCTCCATCAACGGCCTGCGCGGAAAGTTCGGGCAGGCCAACTACGCGGCGTCCAAGGCGGGCCTCATCGGACTCACCAAGACCGCCGCCCGCGAGCTGGGCCCCAAGGGCGTCACCGTGAACGCGGTCGCCCCCGGCATGGTCCTGACCGAGATGACGCGACGTCTCCCGGAGGATTTCCGCGAGCAGGCATTGTCGGAGAGCGCCACGAAACGATTGGCCGAGCCCGCCGACATCGCGCATGCAGTGCTGTTTCTCCTGTCGCCGGGCGCACGCATGATCACCGGCGAAGTCCTGCGGGTCGACGGCGGCCAGTACATCTGATCCTCGGAAGACACATCATGGACAACATCAGCGATACCTTCGCTCACGATCACAAGCAGTGCGACGGGCTGTTCGCGGAGGCCGAGTCCGCAGTGAGCACCGGAGAATGGTCGAAGGCGGCGGAGCTTCACGGAGAGTTCCAGTCGCGCATGATGCGCCACATGGATATCGAGGAGCAGGTGCTGTTCCCCGCCATCGAGGAGCGCGCCGGTGGTGCCATCGGTCCGACCCAGGTGATGCGATCGGAGCACGAGGAGATGCGCAACCTGCTCGCTCGCATGGAGCAGAGCGTCGCGGCCCGCGACGGGGACGACTTCCTGGGGCTCTCGGAGACGCTGCTCATTCTCATGCAACAGCACAATCTGAAGGAGGAGGAGGTCCTCTACCCCATGGCGGATCAGATGCTGGGCGCGGAAGCGGCGCGCGTGCTCGAGCGCATGGAGAAGCTCGAGGAATGACCCGCGAGCGGGTGCTCGACGTGAGCGAGCTGCCCCCGCCCGAGCCGATGGAGCAGGCCCTCGCGGCCGCCGAGACCTTGCGCCCCGGGGAGTACGTGCGCATGCTCCACCGCCGCGAGCCGTGGCTGCTGTTCCCCGAGCTCGATGCGCGTGGATTTCGCTACCACATGCAGCCGGGCGCGCGCTCGGCCTTCGAGATCTTCATCTGGCGGGACGGCGACAGCGCCGCCGAAGGCGCCATCACGCGCATCATTGCGGAAGCGAATCATCCATGAATCATGGCTTGGAGGGGGGAGCCCTTGCTCTGGGTTGCGAGGCTCCGCGTGTCTCGGCGCGCGGGTCGGGCCATCCCTGGCGGAAAAGTGGGGTCAGACACTACTTTCCCTTCCGCCGGCTTGTCGTTGTAGTG
>CAZPFD010000325.1:0-3938 GCA_964585725.1 uncultured Ectothiorhodospiraceae bacterium
GAATGTCCCCTTTTCCCTCAGCCCTCCTCCAGGAGAGTGCGCACGAACGGGATGGTGACCCGGCGCTTGGCCGCGAGGGTGCCCCGATCGAGGCGCTCGAGCAGCGCGAACAGCGAATGCATGTCACGGGCTCGGCGGCGCAGGAGGTACGTGAGCACCTCGTCGGGGATCTCGAAGCCGCGTTCGCGCGCACGCCGGCGCAGCGCCGCGCGGCGTCCCGCCTCGTCCAGGGCGTGCAGGCGATAGACCGCGCCCGCCGCGAAGCGCGATCGCAGGTCGGCGAGCCCGTAGGGTGCCGTACCCGGCGGCTGCCGCGCCGCCACCACCAGAGTGCCGCCCGCCGCCTCCAGGCGGTTGTAGAGATGAAAGAGGGCTTCCTCCCACGCCGATTGCCCGCTCACGGCATCGACGTCGTCGATGCAAACCAGCGCGAACGCCTCCAGCCCGAGGAGCACGTCCGGCTCCAGCGCGCCGGCCGCCCGGAGAGGCAGGTAGGCGCTGCGCCGTCCCGTGCTCGAGAGCGCCCGGCACAGCGCCTCCAGCAGATGGGTCTTACCACATCCCGAGGGCCCCCATAGGTAGAGGCACGGCCCGCCGCCGCCCGCGGCCACGGCGTTCAGCGCGGCCACCACTTCGTGGTTGGCTCCCGGCTCGAAATTGGTCAGGGAGGGACCCTCGCGCAAGCCCACGCCGAGGGGGAGCTGGATGAGTTCCGGAGGAGGCATGGTGTTCTCCGGGGACAGTCCTGTTCCTCGTTGAGGGCCGACCAGAATCCCCGTTCCCCGCGCGAAGAATAGACCCGTCCCCTTACGGCAGCAGCCGGAACGCCAGGCCCGGCTCGGGCTCCCCCACCGGCTCGAGCCCCTGCACCGGCGTGCGCCCGTCCACCGGCTCGGGCTCCTCCACCTGCGCGCGCTCCAGCGTGCGGCTGAATGAGATGACCTGCTCCAAGGCGTCCTCGCCACCGCGCGCGAGCAATCGGAAGGACACCTCGTCCATCTCCACGTGGGTGACGCGCACCGCGTCCGTGATATCCAGCGAGCGCAGGTAGTGCAGCGTGCGGGCGTAGTCCTCGAGCGTACGGACGCCGCTCACCGCCAGGGCGACGTCAGCGGTTCCCGAGCCCGTCCGGCGCGTCGCAAAGCGTGCCGCGAGCATGTCGGCCGCCTCGTGAACGCCCTGCTCCACGGCCGCCTTCAGAGCGCCCCCCTGGGTGCTCCACTCCTGGAGGGTCTGGCCGAGATACAGGCGCCAGCGCGCCTCCCACAGCGTCGGCAGCACCTGATACACGCGCCCCACCAGCACCGTCTTGCTCTGATAGCGCTGCGAGGTTTGGAGAACGGCTTCGTCGAAGCCCGCCCAGACATCGCTCACGCTGAGCTGCGAGCGGTCCTCCAGATCCAACAGCGGCAGCACCAAGGGCACTCCCCGCTGGGCCGAGGTCTGCTCCAGAACCGACACCAGCGGGCCGGCGTCATCGGCTCCGACCAGCTCCCGCTCGTCGCCGCGCTCGGCTGCGAGCCAGACCAGGACCGAGGGCCGGATGCGCCCCCACACCGCCAGCCCGGCGCGGGTCAGAAGATCCTCCACCGCGCGCGCGTCGAAACGCGCCCAGAGCACCAGCCCCGAGCCCGTCTCGGCGGCCCCCCCGCCCTCAGCGGCACCAGCCTCCAGCGTGCGGTAGCGGAACTGCTGCACGTAGGCCGCCGGCTGCCCCGCGGCTTCGGTCAACGCCGCATTGCCGCCCAGGTCACGCTGCCCGCTGACCTTCGTCGCCACGGTCATGAGCAGCCTCCCGAGCGCTTCGTTGCGCGCCGCCGCCGACTTGTCCGCCACCGCGGTCTCGGCCTCGTAGAGCCCGTACACCTCGACCGCCGGCAGGGGCGCGCTGGCGAGGAGCACGGCGCACAGGGTGAGCCAGGGCAGCCATCGGCGGGGCGCACGACGGAGGTGTCGGAGGGAAACCCGGCGTGTCGGCATGCGCGGACGCTATGCGAGCGTTGCACGCAAGTCAAGCGACCGTGCCGCGTTTGCAGTCGCCTGGGGCCGATCTTATGATTCGGCGCGTGGACGGCGACGAAGTCTCCCTCGATTACCGCAACGCCGGCGTCGACATCGATCGCGCCAACCGCCTGATCCGACGCATCAAGCCCATTGCCGAACGCACGCGCCGGCGCGGAGTCCTCGCCGGCGTCGGCGGCTTCGGGGCGCTGTTCGAGGTTCCGGTCGAGGACTACCGGCACCCGGTCCTCGTCTCCGGGACGGACGGCGTCGGCACCAAGCTGCGCCTGGCCATCGACAACGACGCCCACCACGGCATCGGCGTCGACGTCGTGGCCATGTGCGCCAACGACGTGCTCGCGCACGGCGCCGAGCCGCTGTACTTCCTGGACTACTTCGCGACCGGCCGCCTCGACGTGGCGGTGGCCGAGCGCATCGTCGAGGGCATCGCCCGCGGCTGTGAGCTCGCGGGGGCTGCGCTCGTCGGCGGGGAGACGGCGGAGATGCCGGGCTTCTACGCCGAAGGCGACTACGATCTGGCCGGTTTCTGCGTCGGCATCGTCGAGCGGGATCGCGTCATCGACGGGCGCGACGTGCGCAGCGGCGACGCTCTCATCGCTCTCGGCTCGAGCGGCCCGCACGCCAACGGCTATTCGCTGGTGCGGCGCGTGCTCGAGCACAGCGGCGCCGATCTGGATGTCACCGTCGGCGGGCGATCGCTGCGCGAGGCGCTGCTGGAGCCGACGCGCATCTACGTTCGTCCCGTCCTCGAGCTGATCCGCACGCACCCCGTGCGCGCCATCGCGCACATCACCGGGGGCGGCCTCCCGGAGAACGTGCCGCGGGTATTGCCCGAGCGTACCCGCGCGCGCATCGACCGGGGAAGCTGGTCCATGCCGGAGGTGTTTCAGTGGCTGCAGCGCGCCGGGAACATCCGTGACGCCGAGATGCTGCGCACGTTGAACTGCGGCGTCGGCATGGTGCTCGCCATCGCGGCGGAGGCCGCACCTGCCGCTCTCGAGCAGCTCCGGAGCGCCGGCGAGCGCGCGTGGGTCATCGGCCGCGTGGAGCACGCCGAGAGCCGAGCGCCCGAGATCGTCATCGAGTGAGCGCGAAGCCGCTACCCATCGTGGTGCTGGTGTCCGGGCGCGGCACCAACCTCCAGTCCATCATCGATGCGGCGGCGGCGGGCGAGCTTCCCGTAGCCATCCGCGCGGTAATCAGCAACCAGGCCGGGGTGCTCGCGCTGGAACGCGCGGAGCGCGCCGGTATCGCTACCGAGGTGGTTCGGCACCGCGACTTCGCCGACCGCGAAGGCTTCGAGCAGGCGCTGCTGTGTGTCATCGAGCCCTACGCACCGCAGCTCATCGTGCTCGCGGGCTTCATGCGCATCCTGACGGCCACGTTCGTGGGGCGCTATCGCGGCCGCATCATGAACATTCACCCGTCGCTGCTGCCGCGCTTCCCGGGCCTGGATACCCACCGGCGGGCGCTGGAGGCCGGCGTGCGCGAGCACGGCGCGACGGTCCATTTCGTGACCGGCGAGCTGGATGCCGGGCCGATCATCCTCCAGACCCGCGTGCCGGTGCTGCCCGGGGACACGCCCGATCAGCTCGCCGCGCGGGTGCTCGAGCAGGAGCATCGCATCCTGCCCCAGGCCATCCGCTGGTTCGCCGAGGGCCGCCTCGAGCTGCGGAGCGACACAGTGCTCCTCGACGGGGACATTCTGCATCCGGATTGCCCATAGAAACCGGCGGGTCGGCGAGCCCCTGCTCAGGGTTCCGAGCTGCGCGTGCTCCGGCGGGCGGCACGCTCGGCCGCGCTCAGGATCCCACGCAGGATGTCGAGCTCGGTGCGGTCCGGCCGGGCCCGGCTGAACAGCCGGCGCAGCCGGCGCATGAGGTGCTTGGGCTTCGCCGGGTCCAGGTAGCCGACCG
>CAZPFD010000326.1:0-3931 GCA_964585725.1 uncultured Ectothiorhodospiraceae bacterium
GGCCATGCGCTGCGCGAGTGCACGGTTGCGCGCGATCACGTCCTCCTCCTCGAAGATGTCCAGCGTCGCGAGCGCCGCGCGGCAGGCGAGGGGGTTGCCGGTGTAGCTGTGCGAGTGCAGAAACGCGCGCATGGTCTCGTAGTCGTCGTAGAAGGCGTCGTACACCGCGTCGTTCGTCAGCACCACCGAGAGCGGGAGGTAGCCGCCGGTCAGCCCCTTGGACAGGCACATGAAGTCGGGGCAGATGCCGGCCTGCTCGCAGGCGAACAGCGTGCCCGTGCGCCCGAAGCCGACCGCGATCTCGTCGGCGATGAGGTGCACCTGATGGCGATCGCAGGCCTCGCGCAGCAGCGACAGATAGAGCGGGTCGTGCATGCGCATGCCGCCCGCGCACTGCACCAGCGGCTCCACGATGACCGCGGCCGTCTCGTGGGCGTGGCGCTCGAGCAGCCGCTCCATGTGCGCGAACATGCGGCGCGCGTAGTCGGCGCGGGACTCTCCGGGCGCGCGGCCGTACCAATCGGGCGAGGGTGCGGTCATCGCGCGCATGAGCAGCGGCTCGTAGGTCTCCTTGAAGATGGCCACGTCGCCGACGGCGAGCGCGCCCAGCGTCTCGCCGTGGTAGCTGTTCTCGAGCGCGATGAACTTGTGCTTGCCCTCCACCCCCGCATTGCGCCAGTAGTGGAAGCTCATCTTGAGCGCGACTTCCACGGCGGCGGAGCCGTTGTCCGCATAGAAGCAGCGCGAGAGGCCGGAGGGCGTCATCGCCACCAGCCGCTCCGAGAGCGCGACCACGGGCTCGTGGGAGAAGCCCGCCAGGATCACGTGCTCGAGGGCGTCGAGCTGCTCGCGCACCGCCGCGTTGATGCGCGGGTTGGCGTGCCCGAACACGTTCACCCACCACGAGCTGACCGCGTCGATGTAGCGGTTGCCCTCGAAGTCTTCGAGCCACACGCCCTCCCCGCGGCGCACGGGGATCGGCGGCAGCGCCTCGTGGTCCTTCATCTGGGTGCAGGGATGCCACAGGACGGCGAGGTCGCGGGCGATGAGATCGGCGTTTCGCATGGCTCTTTTCAGCGTGCGGATTGAAGGCGCGCCGGGCCGAGGATCAGGATCCGGAGGACTGCCCCGCCGGTGCGATGCGGTAGATGCGGCCCTGGTAGTCGACCACGTAGAGCTCCCCCGCGTCGTCTTCGCCGAAGGAGGAGATGCGCAGGTCGGTATCATCGAGCAGACGCTGGCGGGTGATCCGCTCGCCGTCGTAGCGCAGTCCCCACAAACGCCCGCTGCCGAAGTCGCCGTAGACGTACACCCCGCACAGGGCCGGCATCGACGCGCCCCGATAGACGTAGCCGCCGGTGACCGAGTAGCCCTGGGTGTGGCCGTAGTCGAGAATGGGCGGCTCGAGCCCCGAGCGATCGCAGTCCGCCTCGATGCCCGGCGTGCAGATGGTCCCTTCCATGATGCGCCAGCCGTAGTTGCCGCCCTTTCGGATCACGTCGATCTCCTCGCGGGCGTTCTGACCCACGTCGCCGGCGTACATGCGTCCCGTGACCCAATCGATGCTGAAGCGCCACGGATTGCGCAGCCCGTAGGCGTAGATCTCCGGGCGCGCCTGGGCGCGGTCCACGAAGGGATTGTCGGCCGGAATGCGGTAGGGGTCGTCGGGGCTCCCGCCGTTCACCTGAATGCGCAGAATCTTGCCGAGGAGCGTGTCGAGGCGCTGGCCGTTGTTCTGCGGGTCGTTGCCCGAGCCGCCGTCGCCGGTTGCGATGTAGAGGTCCCCGTCGGGTCCGAACAGGATCATGCCGCCGTTGTGGTTGCCGTAGGGCTGCGAGAAGGCGAGCAACACCCGTTCACTGTCGAGGTTGGCGGTGCCCCCGGCGGTCATTGCGAACTCCGATACCCGTGTGGTGAGGCCGTCCCCGCGCTGCGTCGTGTAGTTCACGTACAGGCGTCCGTCCCGGAGAAACCGGGGGTGCAGAGCAAGGCCCAGCAGCCCGCGCTCCCCGCCCGCCACCACGCGGTCGCGGATGTCGAGGAACACGCCGCCGGGCGTGCCCTGCTCCGCGTTCAGCCGGCGCACCGTCCCCGACTGCTCGACCACCAGCAGACCTCCGCGGCGGTCGCCGGTGACGAAGATCGGATCCTCGAAGCCGCGCCCGACGCGCTGGAGAGTGATATCCGGAATGGCGGCGTCGAAGCCCGGGTCCGTGCAGCGCGCGCGTTCGCTCTGCGTTGCATCCTGGGCCGCGACGCCGCCGCTGCATGCGAGCGCGAGCAACGCCACGGTGCACAACGAAAGGTGTCGCATGGTCGTCCTTTGTCCTTGCTGTTGCATCTATCGCGCTACGTCGCGCCGAGCCTTAGCGTCGGTCGAGTGGGGTCAGACACTACTTTCCCTCGCGCCGGCCGCTCCTTATGGCTCTGTGCATGAAGAAAGTAGTGTCTGACCCCACTTTTCACAGGGCGGCTCATGGTATCGCCCGCGCCGTTCACTGGCCAGTGTGTGCGGCGGGCGCGCTACGTGCGCTTCACATTGCCAGCGCGACGCCCAGGAACAGCAGCATGGCGCCGAGCACGCGGCGCATGATGGTCTCGGGCAGCCGGACACCGAGGCGCGCACCGAGCAGAATGCCGGGGACCGAGCCGATGATCAGGTACAGCAACAGCGCGACGTCGACCGTGCCGAGATGGAGATGGCCCGCTCCGGCGATGGCGGTGAGGGGCACGGCGTGCGCGAGGTCGGTGCCGACCACCGACACCGCGGGCATGCGCGGGCTGAGCGCGACCAGCATGGCGGCGCCCAGGGCGCCCGCGCCCACGGATGACAGCGTCACCAGTACGCCGAGCACGGCTCCCGCGAGGACCGTCATCACGTCCGACCAGCGCACGTGAAAGGCGCGCACGCCATCGAAGCGGCTGTGCGCCGCGGCACTCTGGAGGCGTTCTTTGAAAAGGAGCACGAACGCGGTCAGGATGAGGCTTACGCTGATGGCCCGGGTGATGATGGGCGAGAGGTCGGCGCCGCTCTCCGCCAGGTGCCGGAGCAGCAGGATGGCGAGCAGCGACAGGGGAATGCTGCCCAGGGCCAGGAGCGCGACGACACGCCAGCGCACGGTGCGCTTGCGGTGGTGGGCCGCGACGCCGAAGCTCTTGGTAATGGCCGCGAACAGCAGGTCCGTGCCCACGGCCACGGCCGGGGGAATGCCCATGAAGACGAGGAAGGGGGTCATCAAGGAGCCGCCGCCCACGCCGGTCAGCCCCACGACGATGCCCACCACGAAACCGCCGGCCATGTACGCGAAGTCCATAGGGCGGGGCTCCCCCGTCGCGGCTCCCGATCCGGCGCGTCGCGGCGCTCACTGGAAAGGAGCGATATAGCTATTCAGAATAAGAAGGAGGTTTTTCATGTCATTATGGTATAAGAGGCGCGCTTTGCGGCGATGAATCTGCGTCAGCTCCGGTTCATCTCGGAGGTGGCCCGTCACGGGCTCAACGTGTCCGCGACCGCCGAGAGCCTGTATACCTCCCAGCCGGGGGTGAGTAAACAGATCCGCCAGCTCGAGGACGAGCTCGGCGTGCAGATCTTCGAGCGCAGCGGGCGCCAGCTCACCGGCATCACCGAGGCCGGGCGCGCCATCCTGGCGCTGGCGGACCGGGCCCTGGCCGAGGCGGACAACATCCGCCAGGTGGCCCAGGAGTACAGCGATCCCCAGCGCGGCAACCTCTCCGTGGCCACCACCCACACCCAGGCCCGCTACGCCCTGCCCCCGGTGATTCGCGCCTTTCGCGAGCGCTACCCGCGGGTGTCGTTGCAGATGCACCAGGGCACGCCGCTTCAGATCGCCGAGCTCGCCGCCACCGGGATCACCGACTTCGCCATCGCCACCGAGGCCATGGAGCACTTCGAGGACCTGGTGATGATGCC